>JAHHGS010000022.1 GCA_019359715.1 Aphanocapsa sp. GSE-SYN-MK-11-07L
ATCCATCTCGATCGCTTGGATGACTTTTTGTCGAAAGTCATTGCTGTAGGGTTTCGCCATAGAGAGGGGAAAGATTAGAGGAATCCTTCTAGTCTACGTCCTAACTTTGGCGAATGCAGCTATAATAGCAGGGCTTTCAGCCTCTAAAACCCTGTCTGAAATTGCAAGAAAATGCTCAACCTCTTGCAAAACCTGGTGACACTGATGCCCCTTGGAGAGCCTCAAACACCGATTCAGGCGTAGCAGGCAAACTTCAGTTGATGAGACTTGACCGGTAAAGCCGTTATTTGGTGCTGCTTGATGAATAGGAACCCAAAAAAACGAGCAAGTTTTTCAGGAACGACTATCCCAAGCAAAACATTTGGACAGCATACTCTCTGCCGTCGGCTCCAATCACAATGCCAAAGCCAAAGCTGACAATTTCAGCATTCAGGATGTTGATGCGGTGCTGCGGACTGTCCATCCAACTGGCTTGAAACATCTGAAGGGTTTCCCCAGCAATGCCAGAGGTGCGGGGGTTGTGGTAGAACATCAGGTTTTCCCCAACCCCAGTCTTGGGGTTTCCTCCCGCTTTGATGTAGCGCTTAACGGCATTTTCCCCTTCCGGTGAATGATGATCAAAGTAGTTGCGTCGCAGCATGTCTTCGGCATGAGCCTGAGCCACTTGATCCAGAAAAGGATTGGGAACCAGGGGTTTCAATCCATTTGCTACCCGATCGCGGTTGACCAACTCTAAGGCATAAGCTCTCGCATCTACCAGCGACTTGATGTTGTAGGAGCTAGCAAAGCTGATGATTTGCGATTGCTGCCCCTGTGAATTTGACTGGCGCTCAATCGTTGTCATATTGACGATTGCTGCCAGTTCAGGATCAGGATTAATCTTAATTTTTGGCTCAGCCCGAACGGCTGGAGCAAAGATGGTTGCCAGAGCAGTCAAACTCAGCAGGGTCAGACTCAATGGCAAGTGCGATCGCAGTTGACTTACCTCGCCTTGCCCAAATAAAACCTTAACAGTTGCCTGTAAAGCAAATACATTAATCATCACTGTAAAACAGACCCTGAACCGAGACAGTTGTCTGCCTATGGCTCAGAAGCCAGCCCCCCTAATATTTCTTCTTAACCTCAACAGTTCATCGCCGATGAACTCAAACCTGACAGCAGCTTAGCTAAAAATCCAGGCAACTTTGGCTGGAACAGCTAGCAACTCTACCGTCACTCTCGATCACTGGGCTTACTATACCCACGTTTGAAAAGTAACATAACATTGCAGAGCGACTATTTTTGTCTCAATTGTTTCAAATCTTAAAAAAGTATTTTACTTTTTCAAAGTTGTTTTTCCGGTATAGCCGAGGGGAATTATTTGCAATAGTTCTGATAAGAGCGCATGTAGTCCAAAATAATTCGTTTTGCTCTGGGGGGCGCATATCTTGTTTGAGCGATCGGGCTTGAGTTACGGCATCAGTCGTTTGCCAAACCTGGCACCAATCGCGAGTGGCTTGAGCTTGGGCCAGAGCAGTCACGATCACAACGGTAAAGCTATCTTGATTTCGGGCTTTAGCACTCAGCAGGAGGGCGATCGCCGGTTCAGGATTAAAGTAATCGTCCATCACCGTCAAGTATCCCAGAGCAAACACTTCATCGGCGGTTAGGGCCTGCAAGTCTAGCTGATCGGCTTTCTGACCGTAGGTTAAGCTCAAAAAGTATCGATAGAGGGTGGCATTGGACTTGCCCTCATACTTCCAGGATAATGCGTTGATTAAAGCCGCTTTCTGGTCAATTGGATTCGTAGGTGAAGACAGATATTCCGCCATTTTTAAGTCCAAAATGCCGCTTTTTCTGGCAGCCTGAATCAGGGCATCATCCTGGTAGGCATCGGCAAAGCGGGTTGAGGTAATCGGGGAATCGGCTCGAACAGGTTCGATCAGTAAACTGAGCAGAGCGATCGCAAGCGAAACAATCAGACGTACTTTCATCCAGGGGCTACTCGTCAGAATTTCAGCGCTGCCAGTTTAACCTTTAGCCGTGGTTGTGGATTGACGATCACCTGATTTTTCCTCAACTAGGGAGACGCTTGGGCTGACTTTTGGGCCGCGGCAATTTTTTGATCCAAAATCGATAATGCTTTGGTGAACTGGAGGTCTGCCTCGCTGCCAATTTGCTCACGGGTGAGGCTCTTTAGTTGCTCTTCAGTCAGTTTGACTTCAACATTCGGCTCAATCCCTTTTTTGTTGATGTCTCGACCGCTGGGAGTAAAGTATTTGGCGATCGTCACTGCCATACCGGAGCCGTCGCCCAACCGCTGAACTGACTGCACCAGACCTTTACCAAAGGTTTTAGTCCCGACCAACTCGGCTCGGTTATTGTCTTGCAGCGCCCCGGCTAGAATTTCACTAGCACTGGCAGAGCCACCGTCAATCAGCACCACTAGGGGCTTATTGGTCAGACTATTACCTTTTGCTTTCATTTGATCAGACACGCCCTGGCGATCGACAGTCGAGACAATTGTGCCTTGATCTAAAAACATGCGGGCAATTTCGGCACTGGCAAACAGCAGCCCACCCGGATTTGAGCGCAAGTCAAGAATGTAGCCCGCCACATTCTGTTTGTCCAAAGCCTTGATTGCCGCCTCCATTTCTGGGGCTGCATTAGCGCTGAATTGCACCAAACGAATGTAGCCAACTGGCCCGGCTGGCGAAGGCTTGACGCTAAATCGCACCGGATGAATTTCAATTTTGGTGCGAGTCAGGTTAAAGGGCAGCTCTTGGTCACCCCGCTTGACGGTAATCGTCACCTGGGAATTCTCCGGGCCGCGAATCAAGCTGACTGCCTGATTCACATCCATTCCCTTCGTGCTTTTATCATCAATTTTGATGATCACATCCTTGGAGCGAATCCCAGCTTCAGATGCCGGGCTACCTTCGATCGGCGAAATAACGGTAATTTGCTTGGTTTTTTCATCTTCCGCAATTTGAATCCCTACCCCGGTTAATTCCCCAGAGGTATCAATTTGCATCGTTTTAAACTGCTCTGGATCCATAAACCGGGTGTAGGGGTCATCCAGTTTTTTGAGCATTTCCCGCGCCGCTTCGTAAGCCGCTTCTTGAGAAGCGTAGTTCTTGCCCAGGTACTCCCGCCGAACCGCCCGCCAATCAACCCCGTTGAAGGTGCCATCCACGTATTCGTAATCAACAACTTGCCAGACTTCATCAACCAGTTCTTTGGGGCTTTCTCGCAGTCCTGCCCAGCTTTTAGAAAGGTGTAGCCCTGCTCCGGTCGTGGCCACTGCTGCCGACAGCAGCACAGTTGAACCCACAATCATCCCACGCTTAGACCATGCCATAGGCTTTAACTTCGCCTTCTCAAGACCATGGCCAATTTAGCATAGGGCCAGATTCACGACCAGTTTGGTCACTTGCAACTCGAAAGTTTGACCGATCCAAACTGACTTATTTACTCTGGATCAAGCCAGCGATCGTCGGCTTTAATCAGGTTAATCAACTCTTCTACACCCTGGGTTTCCGGTACTTTTTTAACTTCTTCTTTACCTCGGTAAAGCGAGATCCAGCCGGCCTGTTTGCCGACATAGCCGTAGTCGGCATCGGCCATTTCGCCGGGGCCGTTGACAATGCAGCCCATGACGGCAATATCTAAGCCAGTCAGGTGTTTAGTTGCCTCCCGAACCTGGTGTAAAACTTCTTCCAAATTGAACAGGGTGCGTCCACAAGAAGGGCAGGCGACATATTCCACCATGGTTTTGCGTAAGCCGAGCGCTTGCAAAATGCTGTAGCAGACTGGAATTTCTTTCTCCGGCGCTTCGGTTAGCGAGACGCGAATGGTATCGCCGATTCCTTCCGCCAGCAGTGTGCCAATCCCAGCCGTAGATTTGATTCGGCCGTACTCGCCATCTCCGGCTTCAGTCACGCCCAAATGCAGGGGGTAATCCATGCCCAAGGCATCCATCCGCTGCACCATCAGGCGATTAGCGGCCAGCATCACCGGCACCCGCGACGCCTTGAGGGAAATTTCGAGGTGGTAAAAATTCATTGACTCGCAGAGCCGAATAAACTCCAGCGCCGACTCGACCATGCCTTCGGGCGTGTCACCGTAGGTAAATAACATGCGCTCAGCCAAAGAGCCATGATTGACGCCAATCCGCATTGACTTGTTTTGATCGCGGAGCGAAATGACCAATGGTTCTAAAGTTTCGCGGATTTTGTCGCCGATTTCAGCAAATTCGGTCGGGGTGTATTCAGTGCGATCGCTTTTCGGCTTCTCAAACACATACAAACCGGGGTTAATCCGCACATTGTCAACGTGCTTGGCCACTTCCAGGGCAATTTTCATTCCGTTATGGTGCACATCGGCCACCAGGGGCACGGGCTGATAGGAAGCGTATAGTTTTCGGCGAATTTCTTCCATTGCCTTGGCGTGGGCCATGCTGGGCACGGTAACCCGGACAATTTCACAGCCAATTTCGTGCAGGCGGCGGATGCCAGCCACAGAACCATCAATATCTAAGGTGTCTTCGTTGATCATCGACTGGACGACGACGGGGTGATGACCGCCAATCGTAATGCTGCCCACGGGTACAGGGCGAGTTTTGCGCCGAATAATGCCTGTTTCAACGTTGGTTTGGCCGGTGCTGACGGGATTAGGCAAGGTCTGCATAGTTGATGGGTTGGACTAGGGGATGAGTATAATACCGTCCGTCTCCTAGAGTGCCATAGACCTAGTCGTTTTGAATAATTTAGCTCAAGCCGCTAGTTGCAAGTCATAGTCATAACGAGTATGATTTAGTAAGCAAACAAAAGTTGATGACGCTTTACCCCGTTTGGGAGGACACCATGACAACTCTAGTCACTACTCAGGTCGCTGAAATAGTCGCAACCTTGAATCGGCAACAGGCGAATACCCTTGTTGCTTACCTGAATTACAAAAAATATCACTGGTTGACTTTTGGCCCTTTGTTTCGAGATGTGCATCTGCTGTTTGACGAGCAGGGCGCTGAGGTGTTTGCGATGCTGGATGAGCTAGCCGAGCGCAGTTTAATGCTAGATGGCAGCCCCGTCGCTGACCCAACCGATTATCTCGTCAAGGCAACCGTTCAGCCTTCTGCCGGGCAACTTTCGGTGCGAGAAATGATGGCGGAGGCGATCGCCAGCCATGAGCTAATCATCAAAGAAATGCATCAAGATGCCGACTTGGCGACCAATGCTGGCGATATTGGCACAGCAGACCTCTACACGCGGCTTGTCCAGGTGCACCAGAAACACCGCTGGTTCCTGAAAGAATTTCTCAGACCTGGAGACGGCTTGGTCAGCTAGCGCTCATTAATGAGTTGTGAGTGATGCAGCTCACAACTCATGACGACTGATTTGAGACTGCTATAGATAATCGCCAACAATCTTGACAATCCGCTGGGATGACTGACCATCGCCAAAGGGGTTAATCGCATTCGCCATTGCTCCATAGGCCGTTGGATCACTCAATAAAAGCGCCGCCGCTGCAATCACTCGCTCAGGATCAGTCCCGACCAGCTTGGCCGTACCAGCCGTGACAGCTTCTGGGCGCTCGGTGGTTTCTCGCAGCACCAGCACGGGTTTGCCTAAGCTGGGGGCTTCTTCTTGGAGTCCGCCCGAATCGGTCAGCACCAAATAGCAGCGCTGAATGGCCCCGACCAGCTCGGCATAGTCCAACGGCTCTGATAAAAAGACGCGTGGATGTTGACCCAAAGCAGCTTGCAGCGGCTCTCGTACGAGAGGATTACGGTGCAGCGGCAACAAGAGGGCCGTATCAGGAAATTTCTCTAGAATCGTCAAAAAGCTGTGGGCAATATCTTGGAGCGGTTGCCCCCAATTTTCGCGTCGGTGGACTGTGGCTAAAATTGTTCGGTATTTCTGCCAATCTAAGCCTGGCACCTGGCAGTCGGGCTGCTTGGCGGCCACCTTGAGCAGGGCATCAATCACGGTATTGCCGGTTTGGTGAATATTCCCCGTCACACCAGAGCGGTGAAGATTATCTACTGCTAGGTCGGTTGGGGCAAAGTGGAGTTGAGCCACCTGAGAAATTAACCGTCGATTCGCTTCTTCTGGGTAAGGATTAAACAGGTCATCGGTTCGCAAACCTGCTTCTACGTGCCCTACCGGAATTTTCTGATAGAAAGCAGCCAGGGCAGCCGCGAAGGCTGTGGTTGTATCCCCCTGCACCAAAACAAGCTGAGGCTGCAATTGCTGATAGAGGGTTTCTAGACCTTGCAGGCTGCGGCAGGTAATTTCAGTCAGGGTTTGCTGGCGCTGCATGATCTCTAAGTCATAATCAGCCGTCAGGCTGAACAACTGCATCACCTGCTCAACCATTTCTCGATGTTGACCCGTCAGCACAACCTGAGTTTGATAGGCAGGATGCTGCTGAAAGGCTTGAATGACAGGCGCTAATTTAATTGCTTCTGGGCGTGTGCCAAGGGTAATGCAAATTGGGCGGGGTGAGCTAGACATGGGTGGCAAGGGAATGGGTCTGAGTGCAGATTTGTGAGCTAAATCATGATTGGAATTTAAGTTTGGCTCACTAAAAAAAGATCAGAAAGTTAATTTACTGGTTTAAAGTGTCAATACTCTACAATAGCGCTCGGCTAAACGCTCAACGCTGAATTAAAGTAAAGGCGCGATCGCAGTTTTGACGGTTCAGCTTCCCTGATAAAGATTTTTTGATCACTGCTTAAGGAGTATCCGTTACCAAGCTTCTGTACTTATTACACATCTTGACGCTGATCTCAGTCCAACGTTCTTAAAAAACCATTACCAGAAGGCAATCCTACTATGCCAGATCCCCAACCGTCTCCTCTCTCTCCTGCCTCAATTCCAGCTCCACCCCCGCCGCCTGGGCCAGGTGGCATCCCAAGAGCAGCCAATCCAGCCATGTCGCAAACTTTGCCGATGTCCTCGGCGGCAACCGCGACGGCGCCTCGTCCGCAGGGAGCAATGCCTCCCCCCGCTGCGCCGGCTGCCCGCCGCTCTCCAACTGGGCTAACAATGGAGCAGTTGGTGCGAGAAGCCTATGAAAAAAACTTTTCAGATATTCACTTAGGGGTTGGTGAAGTGCCTCGCTTCCGCGATCGCGGTCGGTTAGAACCGTCTGGACATCCGATCACCGATCAGGCGACGTTTGATGCTTGGCTAGAAGAAATTCTAGAGCCAGACCAGATCGAAGGCTTCCACAAAACCCTAGAATTTGACGGTGCCAAGCAGTATGAGGGCATGGCGAGAGTGCGGATTAATATTTTTGACAGCCTGCGCGGGCCGGGCATGGTGCTGCGGCTGATTCCGCTCAAAATTTTGACGCTAGAGCAACTGGGTCTACCGCCGGTATTTCAGGATCTTTGTCACTACCACAAAGGGCTAATTTTAGTTACCGGCCCGACGGGTTCAGGCAAATCGACCACGATGGCCGCCATGGTTGACTACATCAACTCTGAGATGCCGAAGCACATTGTTTCGATCGAAGACCCAATTGAATTTGTTCATCAAAGCCGCAAGGCAATGATCCGGCAGCGGGAAGTCGGCATTCACACCCATAAGTTTGACAATGCTCTGAAAGCCTCTCTGCGGGAAGATCCAGATATTATTTTGATTGGGGAAATGCGCGATCGCGAGACGGTCAACACGGCTCTAAAAGCGGCCCAAACCGGGCACTTGGTGTTTGGCACCCTGCACACTAACAGCGCCGTTAAAACGATCGAGCGGATTCTCAACCTTTACAACCCCGATGAGCAAGGCCCAATGCGGATGCAGGTCGCAGAATCCCTAGTGGCTGTGATCGCTCAGTCATTGGTGCGAACCACTGACGGCAAGCGGGCGGCCATTCATGAAATCATGATCAACACCGATGCGATCAAAGATTTCATTCTGCGGGGAGAAGTGGAAGAAATCGAAGCGATTATTCCGCAATGTACCTACGACGGGATGTGTACGATGAATCAGTGCCTGTACGAACTCTACGAAACCGGCCGGATTGACGAAGAAACCGCCCTCGAACACTCTCCCAAACCCAACGAAATGGCCCAAATTCTGCGCGGTCGAGTATAAAAGTGATCAAAAGGGTTCCGTCGGAACCCTTTTGATCACTTTTCTGGTTTTCACAAATCGCTTAGGATTGCTATAACGCCCACCCCTCAAATTAACTGATTTTTTTAACAGCCTTGCTCGACGAGGATTTTAAAAACGCTTAATCTCGAATTACGTTCAATGGGTGCAATTAAAAGGTGTAGACCAATTAATGCAGGAAACTCAGCCTCAACCCGTTGCTCTCCCCACCCTTTACAAAGGATTGGCCCTGTTCACGCCAGGGGGAGACTTGGTCTACTGCATTGATCCAAGCAAGCAGGGACGCTGGCATCATCACCTCTGTTCCGTTTTGCAGGAGTGGTTAGACCTGCCAGAGCCGCCTTTATTTTTAACGCCTTGCTATACCGCCACCCTAGATTATTGGTTTGATCCCCAAACTCGACAACTGCGGGTAGCAGCAGAAGCTTATCCACTTGTACTGCGCCATCAAGCAATTTTAAACACCATTTTTGCCACAGATTTGGCTTGGCAGCCGGTACCCTGTCCGGCTGGTTTGTGCGACCCCTTAGTGTTGAAGAGCTATCAGCAACAATTTCCGCAACTTTGGCAACACCATAATTTAGTGATTCGCTCAGACGCACTGGCCAGAAAAACCCTTGTGGACAAGCCGCTAGCGGCTGCTCCCCCACAACCGCCAGGCTATGTTTTTCACTTGTTTGTGGCTGGCAGCAGCCTTGTCACAGAGCAAGTGCTCAAAAGTTTACACACGCTGCTCGGTCAGTCACTTCAACAGCCTTACACTTTAAAAGTAATTGATGTTGTCAAGCAGCCAGAGCAGGCAGAGGCAGACCATGTTACAGCTACTCCCACCTTGGTCAGAGTTTGGCCGAAGCCTGTTCGCCGCTTAGTCGGTGGCTTAGAGAACCCCGATCGCCTGCTCTACGTTTTAGGAACCAGGGAGTTGGAGACGAAAGGCAATCATTAGTCGACGATCAACTATCGCTAGATCGCGGTTGGGTAGTTTACTGGTACTGCCATTAGGCAGTTTGCTACGCAAATTGGGATTGCACCGGGAATTGTTGTTGGTCGCTTACAGCATGATGGTCTTTTGCTGCATAGTCACTGTAATGACTTGAAGCTACGATTGGAGTGGACTTGAACAAAGATCCCGTACGGGGGACAAGATCTTTTAGTGGGCTGACCTCTGGGTCGAGTGGATAGCGTTTATGTCTTTTACCGCAGAGCAGCTTCAGTCAGTTATGGGGGGGAGCCAGGAGAACCGGATTGAGGGGCTTCGGCAGTTGTTGGCTTATCCCTTGAAGCAGCGCGACCCGGAGGGTTCGCGGTTTTGGTATTTGCGACCAGGGGCAGATGAAGGTGAGGCGCAGGATACCTGCCCGATCGCTGTTGGGTTTTACTCGGAATTGAATCAATCCACAGATGGAGAGGTCAAACAATTTTTGACGGCTGACGATCAGCAGAACGAAATTTATGGACATTACACCCAGCGGATTGGATCGAATCAACCTGTGATGTATCTGCTCCTTCCAGATGTTGAAGGTTTGGGTCGGGTGGCGATGGTTCTTCCGTCTGAGGGAAAGCTACGGCAGCGTCAGATTCAATCTTTTGCTTGGACGGATCGAGATCTACAGGCACGGCTCAATCGATTGAGTCAAGGTGAACTGGCTCGAACTAACCGGATTCAGGAAAAGGCGTTGTCGGTTATCCCTCTGGTGGAGTGGGCGTTTTATAAGCCGATCGCAACCGCGAAGGAATTGGCGACAAAACTAGCGGAGGTGTCTCGCAAAATTGAGCAAGCGATTCCGACTGTCTATGACGCAGAGCGATCGGACGGATATCTCCATACCTTGCTGACTAGCTTTAAGCGAGAACTGCTACCGACGCTGAAGCTAAAGCCAGACAACGATAAGGACTACAGCTTTTCTGACATCTATGCTCAAACTATTGCCTATGGGTTGTTCACTGCCAGGGTTTTTAGCTACACCGTTGATGAACGCAAGCGTCAAGAAGATCAAGACCCGGAACGCAAGGAGACAGACTTCAACCGTCAAAATGCCTGGGAACGATTACCTGAAACCAATCCTTTTTTAAGGCGGCTATTCCGAGATGTGTCTCAGCAGCCGATCGCGGAGTTAGGCGAAGACTTGGCAGACGCGATCGCCGAAGTCTTCAGTATTCTTAGGGCTGCCAAGATGGATGCAATTTTGGCAGATTTTCGCGCCAAGATGAACCGCGAAGACATCGTAATTCGGTTCTATGAGGACTTTTTAGCCGCCTACAAGCCCAAAATGCGAGAGCGGCGCGGGGTTTACTATACGCCAGAGCCAGTGGTTTCTTACATGGTTCGGTCTGTTGATATTTTGCTGAGGTCGAAGTTTGATAAGCCGTTGGGGTTGGCTGACCCAGAGGTGATGATTCTTGACCCTGCCTGTGGAACGGGAACGTTTTTGCTGTGGATTTTTCAAGAGATTCATCGCAAGTTTCAGGAGAACCCAGACCTGCTGACGGTTGGCTTAGAGGATCAATCGTGGTCGGGGTATGTGAAAGAGCGGTTGTTGCCTCGCATTTTTGGGTTTGAGTTGCTGATGGCTCCCTATGCGATCGCCCATCTAAAACTAGGCTTATTTTTAGAAGAAACTGGCTACGAATTCAATAGCGGCAAACGGCTGGGAGTTTACCTGACGAATACGTTGGATGAAGCCTTCCAAAAGTCAGAATCCCTATTTGAAGAATTTATTGCCGAAGAATCAGATCAGGCGGCAGAAATCAAGCGATACAAACCTATCATGGTGGTGGTGGGCAATCCGCCCTATTCTGGTCATTCAGCAAATAAAAACCCTTGGATTGAAGGTTTAGTGAAAGACTATTATCAAGTTGATGGTCAACCTTTAGGAGAGAAGAATCCCAAATGGTTGCAGGATGATTATGTTAAATTTCTGCGTTTTGGGCAGTGGCGCATCGATCAAACCCATCAGGGTATCTTGGCGTTTATCACGAATCATGGCTATCTGGATAATCCGACTTTTCGGGGAATGCGTCAGAGTTTGGAAAAATCTTTTGATCAAATCTACGTCATGGATTTGCACGGTAATACCAAGAAAAAAGAGATATCACCAGATGGTTCTAAGGATGAAAATGTGTTTGATATTCAGCAAGGTGTATCGATCAGTTTAATGCTCAAAAAAGGAGTTTAATAGTATGGCCTCACAGCAAGTGGTTCAGCCATCAAGCAAGGTTAAAGAGATTATTTTTTTAGTTGAAGAAGATGTTGAAGGTGGTTATTTTGCTCAGGCTTTAGGGGAATCGATCTTCACCCAGGCTGATGATCTTGAAGCTCTGCGATTGATGGTAAAAGATGCTGTGGAGTGTCATTTTCTGGCAGAAAGCGATCGCCCGCAGCTCATTCGGCTACATATTGTGCGGGATGAGATGTTTGCTTTATGAAGCTGCCTCGCGATATAACGGGCGAAGCGCTGGCAAGTGCTCTCAAATAATTAAAATAACAAGGAGATTTAGCCATGACATCAAAAGAATTAGTTATTCAAGAATTAGAAAAAATCCCTGAAAATTTGCTCACCGAAGTCTTAGATTTCATCCAATTTCTAACCCAAAAATACTTGAAGGAAAAATTAGAAACCCATCTATTAAGTGAATCTGCACTAGGGAAAGACTGGCTCACTGCTGAGGAAGATCAAGCATGGCAAGATTTGTAAAAGGTGATGTGGTAGTGGTTCCCTTTCCCTTCTCTGATTTAACTCAGACTAAACGCCGCCCAGCGCTTGTGGTTGCACCCTTGACCGGAAGTGATATGATTTTATGTCAGATTACTAGTCAGACTGTTCGTGATGACTATACACTCACAATTACAGAAAATGATTTTGCTTCTGGACGCTTAAATCAAGTCAGTAATATTCGTCCTAATCGTATTTTCACCGCTGATCAGGGCATTATTCTCTATTCAGTTGGGCAACTCAAGCCTGAAGTCTTAGAGCAGGTCATCACTAAAATTATTGACATTTTGAGAGGGTAGGCAGTGGTGACCAATATCTACCATGCCCATCTCTACGGAACCCGCAACAGTAAGTATGACTGGCTGCTAGGTCATGATGTGTTGTCCACGGACTGGCAAGAAATTAAACCCCAAACCCCCTTTTATTTACTAATTCCCCAGAATACAGATTTGCTGAACGAGTATCAGCAGAGCTGGAAAATCACAGAGGTGATGCCTGTGAATGTTTTGGGTTTCCAAACTCACAGAGATCATTTTGCGATCGACTTTGACAAAGAGAAGCTTAAGCAAAGAATCTCTGAAATGAGAGACGACAGTATTTCAGACATTGAATATGCAAAAAAATATGATGTCAAAGATAATCGTGACTGGAAAATAAGAGAAGTACGGCAGAAGATTCACAATAATTCTGACTGGGAAAACGATTTAATTCAATGTTCTTATCGACCCTTTGACAATCGTCCTTCTTATTTCAGCTATGTAGCGATGGACTGCCCCAGACGTGAGTTACTCGATCACGTTGCAAGAAGAGATAATCTTTGTCTTAATACACTTCGCCAAACTAAAGCAGAGACTTGGAAACATACGATTGTTTCTGGGTTCCCCTCTCCAGCAGTTTATGTAGAAATTAAAGATGGTTCTAATGTCTTTCCTCTTTACCTTTACCCCGATCTCAACGAGATAACCCAAGAACGTCGCCCTAACTTCTCGTCTGAATTCCTCAAAGACCTCACCACCAAACTCGGCTGCACTCCTACCCCTGAAGCCATTTTCTATTACATTTACGCTGTTTTTCACTCCCCCACTTACCGCGATCGCTACACTGAATTTCTCAAAATCGACTTTCCCCGTGTCCCCCTCACCAGCAATGATGAGCTTTTTCGTCAGCTTGCAACCTATGGAGAGGAACTGGTTGCCCTGCATTTGATGAAATCTCCCAGACTCGATACGCTTGTTACTCAGTTTGTAGACGCGGGGGGCGATCGCACGGTTGACCCGGGACATCCGAAATATGACGAGCATTCCAACAGCGTTCTGATTAACAAGAAGGGAGACAAATTTACCGGAGTCCCCAAAGCGGTTTGGGAGTTTTACATTGGCGGCTATCAAGTCTGTCAGAAATGGCTGAAAGACCGCAAAGGACGAACCCTCACCCCAGAAGACATTACCCACTATCAACGCATCGTGGTCGCCCTTCAGGAAACCATCCGCCTGATGCAGCAGATTGATGCAGCCATTCCAGGCTGGCCCATTGAGTAGCGAGGATTTTATGATGAAGTTACCCAAGGGCGATCAGGCTCAACTCGGCGATAAACTTGAACGCTACGTTCTCAACCCGCAGCATCCTAAAGGAAAAGATAAAGCAACATTGTTCAAAAATCGATTAGGAATCACATTAGAAAACAAGGAAATTCTAGAAAATATACTTTTGGACGTTGCGATCAATCAGGAGGCAATTATTTACAAACAAGATAGATATGGAATTCAGTACGATATTAAGTTTTCGATGACAACTGAAGTTGGAAAATCATGGGTTGTATCGTGCTGGATTATTCGCGCTGGCGAAGACTTTCCTAGATTAACAAATACCTATCCTATCAATAAATAAGGAGTTCAAAGATGACATTCAAAGAATATGACATTGTTGCCCTAAAATCTGGCATCCAAGCTGTTCATAAAGAGAATCAGCAACCTATTGTTCTCCAACCTGGACAAGTTGGAACAGTAGTCATGAATTTCAATGATGAAGCTTACCTCATTGACTTTTCCGATGCCCAAGGCATCACCTATGTCATGGAAACTATTCCTGGTAATCAGCTTATGTTACTTCACTATGAACCCACATCGGTTGCCGCTTAACTTCAAGATTAGCTGTAGTGACGGTGAATAGATAACCGTTCCTTGACTCATGGATATTTTATTAACTGAAGGAGATCAAAACCATGACACCAATTGAACTCAGACAAAGAGGCTATCAGGCGTTAGTTGATTCTTTGGGAGCGATCGATGCCATCTTGTTTCTACAGCAAGCAGGTTGGGGTGTTGGTAACTACACCGCAGAGCGGCATCAATGGCTTTCCCCAGTTACACGCGATGAATTTTGGCAAGATATTCAGCGAATTCGTGCCAGAAAAGCTAACTTGCCAGTGCAAGCGACCCAGCAGGAAACAAGCGATGAAAACGCAAAATGAAGTTCTAGATAGCGGATATAAAGCTTTGGTTAATGCCTTAGGAGTAGTCGATGCGATTCGATTTATTCAGCACTTCAGCCCTGGTTATGGAGACTACACCAAAGAACGCCATCAATGGTTAGATAAGCTGTCGATGAATGATTTTTTGGCTGAAATGCGGAAACATAAAACAAATGACGATGCAGATAATTTTGAAGAAATTATTGAATAGAGCGATAAGAATTTAAAGCAGACCAACCACAACCTAATGAAGAAAATTATGATGACCCCAGTTGAATTAAACCGCCAAGGATTAAGGGCACTCGTTGATGCGCTTGGTTATGCTGATGCAATCCGGTACATCCGACAGTTTGACAATGGCAGTGGCGACTATACCAAAGAACGCCATCAATGGCTCGATGAGCTGACCCTCGAAGATATTTGGGCAGACATTCAGAAACGGAAAAGCCAAGCGGATACCAATGAAGGAGGTGAAAATCATGACACCGATTGAACTCAGACAAAGAGGCTATCAGGCGTTAGTTGATTCTTTGGGAGCGATCGATGCCATCTTGTTTCTACAGCAAGCAGGTTGGGGCGTTGGGAATTACACTACCGAGCGATATCAGCGGCTCTTTCCGCTCACGCGAACCAAGTTCTGGCAAAATATTCAGTGCATTCGTGCTAGAAAAGCAAATATTGATGTAGTCGCAGTGAGCCAGCAGCCAATCTAGTGAATCAATTACCCAATTGTAAAAAATCCCTGGTTGAAGAGCAGAAGATCAGACAGTATCTTCTGGATCTCAGCCATGAGGATGGAAAAAGCAAAGCCAAGTTTTTCTTGGCGCGGGGATTTACCGTGGAACACTGGCAAGCACTCGCTCAAGCCTTGTGTCAACATGGAATTGAGAATCAAATTGCAAAGACCTTAAAAACTCCTTTTGGTCAGAAATTTATTATTGAGTGCCATCTTGCAACTCCAGATCGGCAAAACCCCTGTATCCGCACTGTTTGGATTATTGAAGACGGCAACACAATACCTCGACTTTCAACCGCTTACCCCCATCTCTAAAGCCAGCCATGATTAGAGAACACGATCGCGTTACCTTAACAGTCGATGTTCCAGAGTATGGACTCAAACGGAACGACCAAGGCACAGTTGTGTTTGTTTATCAGCGGGGGCAGGGGTACGAGGTTGAGTTTTTTGCACCCGATGGTCGCACAAAATCAGTCGCAACCCTCTTAGCCTCTCAAGTTGGCCCGATTTTGACGAGCGATCGCCTATCTTCAGTTGGTTTGTCCTCTACGCCAAAAGCAAGTTATACCGCAGCGTCTAACACCTTACCCTCGCTCATCCACTCCACTATTCAAGAGTTAAGCCGTCAACAGCGCCCCTATTACTTCCTCCAGAGCCACCCAGTAAAAGGAGTAGGTGGGCAATACTGGCTGATTTTTCAGCATCGAGACGCTGACAAGGGTGGAAATTTCCTGAAAAACATCGTCTCTCTACTGGGGTTCAAAGACAAAGCTGCTCCCCAGAAGGTAATTCGGATTGATCCCAACACTGCCAAGATCTACACCTACAGTTCCCTCAAACCTGGCGATCTTCCCTCCCCCGCGCTACTCCGTACAGGCAGTCTCAAAGTCATTGAAAAATTTCTCGCCCTAGAACGTACCACTAAAGAACCAGCCCTACTCAGCGGCAGCTTCCGAGAAATTAAAGGGATCAAACGACGTTATAACCTACCCGCACAGCTAGAGCCATACAACAAAGTAACAGCTCAGATGCTGGAACGCAGCAGCATTTACCGCCGTTCCACCGCTTACTTTGATAGTGGCGTTCTCAAACTCTATGAAGAACCCTTACAAACGATCATCAAAACCGAAGGGCAAATTCGGCTGCTGATGGACTGGCAAGGATTTACCAAACGCGCTGATGTGGCAGAACTCGAAAAACTCCACAATCCTGACTACCGTGCCCAATTCATTCAACGTACCCTACAAGAATTTCTCCAAGGGCTTGAAGAGAATGCCTTTAATGGAACTCAAATCTTGGCTGAATTAGTGCGGTTGGGATTTCTAGACATAAAGCTGATTAAGATGAGTCAGCAAAATTCGCTTTACCACAAAAAAACAGGGATTTTCAGCGATCGCCTCGACAATCATATTCTGCACGAAGGCTCAGATAACTTTACCCGTGCCGCGCACTCTCGTAACGCGGAAAGCGTCACCTTCCTTTACTCTTGGGAGCAGCTTGACCAGGAAACCATTGAGCAAAGCATCCAGGAATTTGATAGGGAGTGGCAGCGTCAAGACCTTGCCTATGACTTAAATCAAGAATTCCTCCAGCAAATTCTGCAAGAGTACGATCGCCGTGTACAGCAACGTCAGCCCAAAATTGACACTATTACGCCGCCAGAGCTACCCCCAGGTGAGATAACCGAAGTCACCATCACCGGAGAAAACCTGGATCAGGTTGCTGGAATCACCGTCCCAGACAATGAACTTATCAACATCGCCATTACGAACCAAACCCCAGGCGAAATGATTGCTCAGGTTGAGGTAGCAGCAGAGCATCCCCCTCAACCCATCACCGAGCTGCGAGTCAAAGAAAAATCAGGCGGCGAATACGATACTTCTCTCAATCAGCCGCCCCAAGTCAGCCAGACCCTGGAGATTCCAGATTTTCCAGAAATTGAAGGCTTCAAACAGGCCGTTGAGATTATTTTGGCAGCTCAGCATGGCAAGCCAGAAGATTTTCTCTACTGGATGGCAAAGCAGCGCCCCCGTCAGTTCCAGGTAGAGCGCAGCGACCTTCTAGATCAGCTAGTCAATCAGGAAATTCTGTTTGAACATCAGAAATCAGGCGCACAGCATTGTCTACGCGTCATGCAAGACTTTGGCGTAGCCGTCTGTGCCGATGCAGTGGGGTTAGGCAAAACTCGATTGGCGGCAGCCGTCGCCCGACTCCATCGCCAGCAGTTTGAAACCGACCACGGGAGTCAGACCAAAATCGCCATCATCGCCGCCAAAAAACTTTTCCTCAACTGGGAGCGGGAAATGGCTGAGCTAGGCTTCCGTGTTAGTGAATATGAACTTTACAATAAAAACTTGATGAGTCGCAAAGGAAACGGTTTTCTAGAAGACTTTAACCGCTACGGTGGCCCTGACTTGGTGATTATTGATGAAGCCCATGAAGGGATTCGCAACTACAGAAACCTTATCCACAAGCTTTGTCTGCAAATGCAAGAACGCGATCAGCAGACGGGTAAGCAACGAAATTTCTTACTGTTAACAGCAACGCCCTGGAACAACCGTAGAGAAGACATCTACAACATTCTTCAACCCTTTCTGACGCGTCCTGAAGGTTTTGCTGACCTGGGGTTTCCGCCAGAACTAGCGCTGTGGTTTCAGAACCGCGAGACTGGGGTAGAGCAATTTACAGATGATTCAAAACTCTTTCGTCAGACCTATCGGGAACTCTTTCTTCAGCGCACCCGCCAAATGCTCCGAGAGGCTATGCCCGACCTTAACATCTACGCCAAGCGTCGAGCAGAGTGGCTACCTGTCCAGTTTGAGGACGCTACCGAACAGGCCCTAGAGCAAATCTTCACCCACTTTGAAACCAATCTGTATATTCCCTTTGCAGACCCGATTCGCTATCTCAAAGGTAATGCCGAGCAGAGATCGCTCCTGCAAAATCAGCGACGATTTTTTCTACAACGAGCGGAGTCGAGTATGTATGCTCTCCGCCGCACCATCGTCAACTTCAGAAATCGGATTGTGCAGATGCAGGAGCGGCTTAGTGCTGTAGAACCCACGGCTGACGGCCTAAAAGCATTCCTGTATCTGCACTATGGTTTTGCCTCTAAGCAAAATGAACCGATTAGCCTCATTGATTTAGACGAGAAAGAGGCTTGGGACGAAGACTACGAAGCAGAGGATGACGATGATGAGGAAAGCACTGAAACTCAAGAAATCAAACGGCAGCAGCTCCATCGCTCGATTGAGCTTGCCATTGAGGAATTACAGAAAAATCCAGCAGAAGCCCAGCGAATTCATCATCTGATGGAGGCTGCTTGCGAAAGCGACCTGACCCAACTCCAAGAGATTCAAGACCTCTTAGCAGACGAGTTTGTCAAAGACCATAAGCGAGAACAAGTCACCCAAAAGGTACGGGAACTCTTGAGTCAGGGTCAGAAAGTGTTGCTGATCTCTACCTTTTCAGATACGGTTCTTGACTACTACCGCTATATGACCCAAGATGCGGCGATTGCGTCTCAGGGCATTGGTATGGCGATCGGCTCAACCAAACGGTACTATCCCGATAGCTTGGATTCCAGTCACTTGAACCGAGTTGTGCAATTCTCCCCCCACACCATCTTGAAAGGCCAAAAGCAGCGTACAGGTATCAAGCGTCAGGAATTGTTTCGTCTCTTTGCCCCTGCTGCTACCTGTAAAACGAGCGCTGAGCAACCCAGTCCCACAGAAGAGCTAATGGTTTTAATTGGGTCTGAAACCTTGTCGGTGGGTCAAAACCTCCAGGATGCCGACTACCTAATTAATATCGATCTGCCCTGGAATCCGATGACGCTAGAACAGCGCATTGGTCGGATTGACCGTCCCAAAAAGCACCATCCAGAAAATATTCATATCTACTACGCCAATAGCGAGAGCCAGCTCTTACGCCAAGCTAGCCGACTTTCTAACCTCAACAAGAAGCTGGTGGGCGAAGACTTCACCAATCCAGAGGGAGACATCAAAAACGTCACCGATGCCGATGCTTTAGGCGCTTCCATCTACGGCGATACTCTGTTTGATGATGCTATTTTGCCAGGATACGTTGAGTTTCTACAAAGTTTAGTCAAAGCCCGACAAATAGAACAAGGGAGCCTTCAGGAAGCAGTTTACCTTGCCCAGGAAACGACCCGCGACCTCTATACGCAGCAAGAGATTCTGCATAGCGAAGACCTCAGCCGATTACTGGAGCGCTTGGGCGAAGATTATCGAGCAAACCCGATTACCCTAGGTCGTAAAATTGGAGAGCAAGATGAACCCACAGGACTACTGGCTTTAACGGCTCAATACTTTGGGCCAAATGGCGAAGATATCCTAGACCAGCAGCACCTGCTTTTTTGGAATGACCAAACCGGAGAACGCGATGGCTATGGCGTGGCGATCGCCACTGCCTTTAAGACTCCAGAAGCCGGAGATGTTTTCTCCGCCAAGTATCTGCTTTCCTGTGCTCAAATTCTTTATCATCAACTTGTCGCCCTCAAGCAGCAGCGAGTCGCAGAATTGACCCAGCCTGAAACTTTAGAGAACATCAATATCACCTCCGAACGCCTTAACAAAATCCAGCAGCGCATTAGCGCTTTGGATCGTTTTCCAACCGGACTAGACCGCAAGATAGTCAAAGACACCCTCAAAAAGCTAAACCTTTGGAAAGGAATTAAGTCTGTCCAGAAATTACTGCGAGACTACACAGATGGGACAAAAGCTCAACTTGATAGTTCTGTTTTTGTGACAGAGCTAGTTAGCGACACAGACGCTCTTAATCTGATTGCCTCTGAAGGAATTAAACCCACCACCTTAAAATTTTCTCTAGCGGCTTTGTTACTTAGAGCTTGAGACATTCCCTGCTGCTCAAGTTTACAGGTGTAGGGCTGTGTTTTCATCTTGTCTTACACTGGTTCTAGAAGCATGAAATCCCACTCAATCGATGCTCCCATCCCTCCCCAGCGTCTAGACGCCCAGGGTTTCTCAGAAAATTTCTGATCAAGCCGGAGTTGAAATCAATGGGCGATTTCCAGACTAGTCAAGACTTTCCAGGCTCAGGGGCACAAAGTTACCCGTTGTTGTCCAGCCCATCAGCATTGGCTGTTGGGCTGCAATAATTTTGCCAGTCAGGGCACATTGTTCATCTTGTTGGGCTGTGGCGGGAATCGTCGCCTGAATGGAAGAGCGATCGAACTCAGCTTGGGGACTCGCCGATCGCTGGTTGACATAATCCCAGAGAATTTCCCGAATCAGGGTCTGATACCCCAAGTTACCAGATAGATTGCGGAGTCGTTCCTTTAGCTCTGGCTCTAGCCGAATGCTCGTGACCTGCATATCGGCGGTCGAGGGTCGCTTCGTGGAGGGGATCGCGATCGCAGTCGTCATAAGATTTCCTGTTTGGTATAGACAATCTTATGCTACACCCTGTAGTATGTTGATGATAATAGCAATCAATTTGAAATGATTTCCATATCTTCCCGCCACCTATATCGCACTACCCAGTGCCAACTCAGCAGTTGCTGGCTGACCGTGATGTCTGTTTTGGCGGGACTCTATGCTGTCGTCGTCGGTAAAAGCTCAGAACAAACAGCCATTGGACGGAGATTTAATCCGGATCGAACCATATTTAGCGGGAGGTGTAGGCCAAGCCTATCACCGATATAAGATCGAGAGTAACCCAACTTTCTTCACCCCCGCTCCTGAATGCCAGCAGCGGGGGTAATTTTTTTGAGGAGAAGACCATGCAACCCCACCAGCAAAGACCACGATCGGTATTACACAACTTAGTCGTGGTGTTCTCGAAGAACTACTTGCCGATTAGTCGGATTAATGTCAAGCGCGCCGTCACGCTGCTGGTGGCGGGTCAGGCAGAGCCACTTGGCTTCAGTGACAGGGGCTGGCAGGTGCGATCGCCCAGCCTTGTGGTTGAGGTGCCGGAGCACATCCGGCTGACGATCGCCAATCCTGAGCGGCACTGGAAGCTGCCTCCGGTCGGCAGACGGGAGGTGTTAGGGCGAGATGGCCACAGATGCCAATACTGCGGCAGCAGCAAGCGACTGACCTTGGATCACGTGATTCCCAAGTCAAAGGGTGGCCCCCACACCTGGGATAACGTCGTCACCGCTTGTGAGCCTTGCAACTTGAAAAAGGGCAACCGGACACTGCAAGAAACCGGCATGGTGCTGACCACAAAACCCAAGCCGCCGATTCACCCAGCCGTTGCCTTTGCCGAGCAGTTCTGGCGGACTGACCCTCAGTCCTGGCTCTATCACAGTCGGAAACCGAGTAAAGAGTCTGGTTGTTTCGACCGGACGGCATAAACCCCATTAGGAGTTACGCAGTTGCCCTCTAAATCCCCCAATTCTGGGGGACTTCAGAAGTTGCTCCCCGTTCGGCTGAGCGCCCTTCGGCTTGAGCTCAGGTCGAAAGCTCACGTCGAAGCCCAAATTTGGGGGGCTGGGGGGGCGAAAAAGTTTAGCAATTCACTCAACTGCGTAACTCCTACCCATAAACCTCTGGTGGTATTTCACACCAGAGAAGAAGTAGAAGGAGGCAAGAACGGATGTTAAAGCTGCATTACACCGAAAACGGGCTGTTCATTGAACAGGTCAGCGGTCGCCTAGAAGCTTTCATCAGTCAGCGAGTTATCTTGGCAATCCGGGCAGGGCAAGAGCTGCATGTCCAACCGGGTCAAGCTGCCTTCTTGCTCGCCAACCAGGTTTCAACCCTGGCAGAATTGGCGGTTTTGATGTGGACAGAGCAAAATCCGGCGATCGCCATCAGTGTGGTTGACCTAGAGCTGATCGAAGTCTGTATTGATGGCACCTGGATCACAGAGCAAGTAGATGCTGAAGAAGGCACCTTCCTGATTACTGCCCCTGAGCAGACTGAAGCATTACTGTTTCGACTCTGGCAAGAAAGCCAAGCCTCGATTTCTTCCTTAGCCTAAACGTCCGGCAGAAGATCCCCCAACTCCCTTAAAAAAGGGGGATTTAGGGGGATTAAGATTTCAGGACTCAAGCGTTTGAGTCTTGAAACAAAACGAGCAATTCTTCCTGGCCAGGAATCTAGATTTCCTAAAAGCCATGTTCTGAAAGGTTCTTAGGAAACAGATACTGAATTGAACAAGTCTCCCAAAAAAGTTTGTTATCCCCCTTGACATTTTTGTAGTACGTTATGTAGTATAAATGTAGCACGTTAATCGGACGACTTACCCGCAAGCGAATCTACTTGAACCTTGAAAACTGAATAAGTGCCACAAACGCGGGGGTGTAGCTCAGTTGGTCTAGAGCGCCTGTTTGTCGAACAGGAAGTCGTGGGTTCAAATCCCATCACTCTCGCCTTAAAGTCTCGTGGACGAGTAGATAAGTCGCTCTGATTCTCAGTCAGAGAGCAGCGGGTGCAGCTCCCGTCGAGACTCCCAATTCTGCTCCAGGTGGCCGAGTGAGAAGGCGTTGGTCTGCAAAACCGATCTGCGTGGGTTTGATTCCCGCCCTGGAGTCCAAGGCATTGCAGTGTAGCTTAAGGCAAAGCCCCAAGTTCATATCTTGGTTGATGTGAGTTCAAGTCTCATCACTGCCACTATGCAGAGATAGTGTAATGGCAGCACAAGGGTCTCCAAAGCCTTTGGTCTGGGTTCAAGTCCTTGTCTCTGTGTTACGTGGCCCTATCGTCTAGCGGCCAAGGACATCCGACTTTCCATCGGAAGACACGGGTTCGAATCCCGTTAGGGCTACTGGTTGTAGCAGCGTATGCAAAGTAGTCGATTGACTTTCAAGTTGATGCTTGCAGGTATCTCCTTTCAAGATGCCAAAGCAAAAACTCCAAATTCTTTGTGAGCAAATCATAGGTCGGCCCGCCTACCAGCGTGGGCAACTGTCTGTAAAACAGCCGCTTCTTGCGTTGCAGGTGCAAGTCCTGCCCGACCTACCACCGTTGGAGAGTAATCCGATCGGGCGATCGGCGCTGTTTGCTAAACAGATGGAGTTTAACGCTTGTGGTTCAATTCCACTGCTCTCCGCCTTTTGAGAACGTGGTGTAACGGCAAACATCTTGGTCTACGAAACCAAAGAGTGAAGGTTCAACTCCTTCCGTTCTCGCTACTCGTGGAGGATACCGCTGAATGGTCGGCAACTGGTCTTGAAAACCAGGGTAGCTCTTGGGCTAGGGGTTCGATTCCTCTATCCTCCGCTTGAAGGGGAAGTTGGTGAAGCTGGTGCTCACGTGCCGCTGAAGACGGCGAGATGGCGGTTCGTTCGCGTCAGCGTCTCAGAAGGAGAATCCCGTTACTTCCCACTCATTGCCCTATAGCTCAATGGCGGAGCGAGCCTCTTTCAGAGGAGCTACGCTAACGCCTGTTAAGCGAGAGGTTGTAGGTACCGCTTCGCGGAAGCAAGCTACGAGTCCTACCATTCCGATTTACACCGGAGGCGAAAGCGGTGGACGCGCACGCCCGATAAGCGTGTTTTTAGCAGGTTCGACTCCTGCCCGGTGTACCAAAATGGGTCGTTGGCAGAGCGGTTATGCAGCCGCCTTTCAAGCGGAAAAATCTAGGTATCTCCTACGGAGACGCTGCGCGAACAACTCCTGTCACCAGCTTTGGGAAATTCCTAAATTTTCCAAATTTGTAAACCATAATTCTAATAAGGACACGAAACTATGCCTTACGAATCTCTAAATTTATCCACTCGCGCTCCTGTTCTCTCTTGGGCAGGGCATGAGTTAGGACATGATGAAGCCCGGATGGCGCGGAATGTGGCCTCACTGCCGTTTGTGTTTAAGCACGTTTCGCTGATGCCAGATGTGCATTTGGGCAAGGGCGCATTGGTCGGTTCTGTCATCGCAACCGAGGATGCGATTATTCCAGCCGCGATCGGGGTAGACATTGGCTGCGGCATGGCTGCGATCAAAACTCCCTATGGAGCATCCCAGCTAGACGGCAAGCTGAAGCAAATCCGGTTAGAAATTGAAGCCGTGATTCCGACTGGCTTTAACGACAACAAAGCGATCGCAAAGACCGTGACCAACTGGCAGGGCTGGCAGCAGTTCAAAGATTTGCACTCCGGCGTCAAAGATCTAGAAGGCAAGGCAGCCAAGCAGATGGGTTCGCTCGGTGGCGGTAACCACTTTATTGAGGTTTGCCTAGACGCTGAAGATCAGGTGTGGCTGATGCTGCACTCTGGTTCTCGCCATATTGGCAACGCTCTGGCCCAACGGCACATTGAGACGGCTAAGGGGTTAGCCAAACTGGCAGCGGAAAAACTGCCCGACCCTGACTTAGCTTACTTTGTCCAGGGAACCGCCGAGTTTGATGCCTACTGGCGTGACCTGCAATGGGCCCAAGGCTACGCCCTCTACAACCGAGTCGTGATGATGACTCGACTCCAGCGGATCATTGAGCGCCACTTGGCCGGAGGCAAGCCGATGAAGCCGTTGCTGGAGGTGAACTGCCACCACAACTACGCCGAGCGCGAAGTTCATTTTGGCGAAGAAGTTTACGTCACCCGCAAGGGGGCGGTACGGGCCCGCGAAACGGACTATGGCATTATTCCCGGCAGCATGGGTGCAAAGTCATTCATTGTGAAAGGAAAGGGCAATGCTGACAGCTATTGTTCTTGCTCTCATGGAGCTGGACGGCTGATGTCTCGCAACAAGGCGAAGCTCAGCTTCAGCTTGGATGACTTGATTCAGCAAACTGCCGGAGTAGAATGCCGCAAAGATGCTGGAGTAATCGATGAGATCCCTGGTGCCTACAAGCCGATCGCCCAAGTCATGGCCAACCAAGCTGATTTGGTTGAAGTGGTTGCCACTCTAAAGCAAGTGATTTGCGTCAAAGGCTAAGTGATCGGAAGGAGGGCTGACTCTCCTTCCTGCTAGCTCTAGGCGTTGTCTTCCAAACTCGCGGTGCTCAAGTCTCGTTGATCGCGAGTTGATTAAAATGTTTGTCTTTTGCATTTCCTATCCGCCGCACTGTTCACCAGCAAGCTGTACGTTTGTGTCGGGACAGAAAGTTGCCACTAGTCTTGTTCAAAATGTAAGTCAATGATATCGAAGATTGTTTGTCTCGGCGGTGATGGTCTTCGGCTCGACTGAGCGCTCGCCGAACGTCCTGTCCCCTTCGGCCCAGCTCAGGGGCCATTTGGAATCTGGCCCCTGAGCCGGGCCGAAGGGGTCAACCATCCCACCTCAACAAACCTGGCTTTCATCCCACACCAATCTGCAAATGATATGGTGTGGGGATTCCCGCCGAACTAGCTAATTTTGCCTGAATCTGGGGCGATAGAGATCGCCCTGGGTGAAGCTTTTGAAACCCTCCACAAAGCCAAAGGAGGGGGAGTAGTGTGAGGAGCATTAGCACTGCATGGCCTGCGGCGCTGACTGTCGATTGCATTAGTTTTTCCATTGCTTTACCTTCCTGCTCAAGACAACGACCTTTGATCCTGCTGACTTGATTCTCGGTTAATCGGCAATCGCGCTCAGTGCTGGGCATCCGCCGATTGGGTGATCTTTATTACCAGATCACAATCGGCAGGATAAATCTTGCTGCTTTAGCTGATCGTTTTGGAAGATCGATGATCAGTGCCGCCCACAAAAAAGCTGACTTAGTTAGGCGATCGCCAGCGCAAACAGGGCTTATTGGCATCGCGACGCTCTTGACTGTACTCTAAGCCAAAGTCAAGAAAATCATCGGCAGACGCTAGAGATTTAAAGTTGTTAAATTTAATTGTCCGGTTGCCTTTTCTGTTGCTAATTTCTGACCTCAGATTGGTTGGATCGCCGCCCAAAAACTTAAAGGCAGCCTCTGGTGTCATCCATCTTGGCGCATCTGGATTGGTTGGAATCGCCTCTTCTAGATTGGCCAACCGCTGGTTAAGCGACTGCATAAACTTGCCGGGCTGCGATCGCCGCTGTTTGCCAGATTCAATCAACTGCGAGAACCATCTTTGCGCAGAAGTAAAGCCGTAGCTAATCGTCCGCCCAACAATCCGCAGCAGCTTTTGGATCAAACCACCCAACCCTGCTTGAGGGGGAGCAGCAGATCTGGCATCGACATTAGCAGAAACTTTGGCCGGGCCAGAAGACCAACCACATTTGGCGCAAACTTGCCGTCCAGACTTGAGGGGCGCTCCCATCTTACTGGAGCACTGCGGACAGGTATCAACCAACATGGCAAGACATCCAGAACAAAAGTTGACGTAATTTTAATATAAGCGTTACCTAACGGGTCGCCGACAAATGCTGCAATAAAATTAATCGTTATGGGTAAAGCAGTCATCAGCATCTTGCAGGGTTTAGCGCAGGGACAGGCGTTAAGTGTAGTTGCACAGATCTATCTTGAGACAGAGATGTTGGCGGATGCTGAGCGGGCGATCGCCTTTAATCTCAGGCCAGATAATGCTGCCGCAGTTGTAGAACGGCGAGCACAAACCTTGCCCCTAATCTATCTCTCGGTGCAAGAATTTTGGCTTTCTGAGCAACCGGAAGCGGTGCTTGACCTGCTGTGGCATGTCTGGCTTCCGTTGGCACTAGCGCTGATTGATAAGCGGCAGGCACAAACCCGACCGCTGATTCAGGGAATGGTTGGCAGTCAGGGTGCGGGCAAAACTACCCTCACTCGACTGCTCCGCATGATGCTGTCGCAGTTGGGCTATCCAGCGATTAACCTTTCTTTGGACGATTTTTACAAAACTTACGCCGAGCGGCAAGAGCTTCAACAAGCCGATCCGCGCTTGGTTTGGCGCGGGCCACCCGGCACCCACGATTTAGATTTAGCAATTAGCGTTTTGGAGCAATTGCGGCAGTCCAATTCAATCAGCGTCAGTCTTCCCCGCTTTGATAAGAGTGCCTATGGGGGAGTAGGCGATCGCCGCCCTGACTCAGAGCAGGTAAGCGGGATTGAAATTGTGTTGTTTGAAGGCTGGTTTGTCGGGGCGCGCCCGATTGATCCAGAGCAATTTGCAACGGCTCCGCCGCCGATCAACTCTGAGCAAGATCGCAACTTTGCCAGCGACATAAATACTCGCCTAAAGGATTATTTGCCGCTTTGGCAGCAGCTAGACGGACTAATTGTGCTTGATTTGGTAGACTATCGGCTCAGTCAAGCTTGGCGACAGCAGGCAGAACACGCGGCGATCGCCGCTGGACAAGCAGGCATGAGCGATCAGGCGATCCGTCAGTTTGTCGAGTATTTTTGGCGATCGTTGCACCCGCAGTTGTTTATCAAACCCCTAACTCAAGACCCAACCGTTGATTTGGTGATTGAGATTCAGCCCAATCATCAGCCCGGCAGAGTTTATCGCAGTTAAGGATCGGCACAAGCTCCCCGCTGCTGTGGATTCAAATTTTTGATCGGTACGGCAAACGTGCTGACCTGCTTGGCGTTTGCCCAACCACTTTGACCCGATGCCAAGGCAAGCGACTTGTTCAGCGGGGGCTGGAGGGTAATCGCATCGCTGTTACTGGCAGTGGAGCAAACTTGAAACTGCACCCACGTTTGGGCGGGAGAGGCTGAGGTTTGGACAGTTTGCACCTGCAGAATTCCCCCACTCACAATCACTTGATTAGAAGTGGCATTCAGACTGGGGCGATCGCTCAATTGACCGATCTGTTCGGCTTTGATTTGGAAAAAGTTTCCGATTTCTAGATTTTCTGGAGGTGTAGAAACGGCGAGGGAAGGGCTAACTTCCAGCGCTGGCATCGGTGAGGTAATCGGTTCTGGAGCAATCTCAAGCGGAGGCTTAGGTGAAAGCAGCAGGTAGAGTGCAGTCCCTAACAATCCTAATAAGACAAGTAAGAAAAAAGGGCGGCTGACGGTGGGCGATCGCTTCACAGTCATTTCCTTCACCGTCATTTCACTGATTGGATCACGAACTGGATCAGTGATTGGATCAGTCACAACCTTGAGAGTTGGACTTTGAATCGCTGCTGGCGCTTCTGGTTCAGCCAGGGGATGAAATTCTGGCTGCGGCTGGGTAAGTGGGATATCTGAGGAAGCAACGACAGCTCCTTCCGGTTCTCCGACTAAACGACAGTGCACCAGACCAATCGTGACATTGTCATGACCATTTTTGAGATTCGCCAGTTCGATCAGGCGTCGACCTGCGGCTGACAGCGCAACAGTCCCCTCCAGCACCGGCAGCAGTTCAGCCTGCCAAAGCTCTTCAACCCGATCGTAGTCGCTGAGTCCATCTGAACAGAGCAGAAACAGGCAATCCTGGTCTAAAATCAACCGCTGAATATTCGGATACAAGCCACCAGAATCAACCATTCCTAAGGCCTGAATCAGCGAACCGGCGATCGGATGTTCAGCCACGTCTCGATAAAGGGCATAGCCTAGACGCACTTCTCTGGACGCAACATCGTCATCCAGGGTGACTTGATAGCAACCGTAGCGAGTAACTAAGTAAGCACGGCTATCCCCAACGTGGGCCAGATACATTTGGTGATTGTTGGTGAGTCCTGTCACCAGCGTTGTGCCCATCCGCTGGCGCTCTTGGCGATGTTCGTTCTCGTTGCGCTGAAAAATCAGCGAATTGGCAGTCAGGATGGCAGTTTCTAGGGTTGAAATAATTTGATTATGAGTCAAGTTTTTCGGCAGCGGCGCTAAATAAGACTCTAAAGTTGCAATTGCCAGTCCAGACGCAACGTCTCCGCCATCATGCCCCCCGACGCCATCACAAATAATCGTAATGCTCTGAGCCGCATTGGTCATGTGAGTACCACTAGACGGAAAACAGGCATCTTCATTCCGTTTGCGGTTGGGCCCCTGATCGGTATAGGTAACGCTACTAAAACGGTAGCTAAGGGGAGCAGTCAGGGCAAGCTTACCCGCCGCTAGCAAGTTGAGCCATTGGTCTAATTGCTGAATCACAGCTTCCGATGACTGGATGGTGCCAGAAATCATCCGCTGACAAAGTTCTTCTAGGGGTGAGGCCAAGGCTGGTTCAACCTCTGGCACCCACTGCAACCACAGTTGACCTAAACTGGCTAGGCTGGGTTCTGCCAGCCCGATTTGATCTGCACTTTCATCCAGAGTGACTTCTAGCAAACGCAAGATTGGCCCTTCTACCCTGAGCAGATGAGGTTGAAGTAAGCTGGTGGCGACTCTTTCCAGACTGAAGGGCTGCCAAAGGTTGGCCATTTGCCACAGCCAGTTAATTTGGCGCAGTGGATTGGCTTTTCCCCAGACTTGCAGGAGGGGAACAGCAGTGCCAACCCTGCCAGAGGCGGCAGTAATTTGCGGGTCAAAATACTGACCCTTCAGATCACCGGAGCCTAAAGGAGCCTGCTCTAGCAGCAAAAAGGGTTCGGCCTGCTCTGATAGGTTAGCCGTAATTTCTGATGAGACGATCGCAAACAGTTGCGGCAGATGAAGGCGGTAGGCAAACAAACGCAGGTAAGGCAGCGCAGCGTCGGGTAAGCTGGTTGGACTCCGCAGCAGTAAGCCGGGTTGCGTATCGAGTACAACTTTACTGCCTCGCACCAAAAAGCGATCGCCGAGAATTAATTGCAGATCATCGGCTCTAAACTCACCCACCACCCACAGATACCGCTTGGCTAGCCAAGTATTGCACTGTAGACAAACCGCCTCTGTCTCCAAATTAGGAGCAAAGCAGTTGGGGCAGTAAAGTGTTGCCGGAGAAGAGTCCATGAAGCTTGCTAAGGGCAATTGGAAACCATCAACACGCCTCCCAACAGCAATTGAACCGTTGGGATTCCTATAGTGTCACACAATACCAGAGTCAGATTGTAATTGCCTGATCAGTTGCTCTACCGCGATCGCTCGAATCATTTAGAGTGAAAAGGAACTATCAATTTTTAGACCCAGTGTGACTGTTGACGTTTTCTCGGCTGAACGGTGCCTATTTAAGCCAGCTCAGGTCGCTGCAGACCCAATCCCAACCATTTTTGCCTTTCCGAATGATTACAGCGTCGGCATTACCAGTTTAGGCTATCAGGTCGTTTGGGCTTTGTTGGCCCGTCACCCGGATTTGCAGGTCAGCCGGCTGTTTACAAATCTGCAAGAACCTTTACCGCGATCGCCAGAGCTACTCGGGTTTTCTTTGTCTTGGGAACTGGACTACGCCAATATTTTGGATTTGTTAGAGTCTCTGGGCATTCCGCTTTGGGCCAGCGATCGCCACTCTGGTGCCTACCCACTTGTGTTTGGCGGCGGGCCAGTGCTAACGGCGAATCCAGAGCCTTTAGCTGAGTTTTTTGACGTGATTTTACTGGGGGATGGCGAAACCCTCCTGACTGATTTTATTGCCGCCTATCAAACGGCTCGTCATGCCGATCGGGAAGCCCAACTGTTGGCCCTTTCGCAAGTCCCCGGTCTATACGTCCCTAGTCTGTACCAGGTCAGTTACACTAGCCCAGCGGGAGCGATCGCTGCGATTACTCCAACTCGCCCAGATGTGCCTGCCACCGTTAACAAACAAACCTACCGAGGCAATACGCTCGCTGCCTCAACTGTGGTGACAGAACACGCGGCTTGGCCAAATATCTACATGGTCGAAGTGGTTCGGAGTTGCCCAGAGATGTGTCGGTTTTGCCTGGCCAGCTATCTGACGCTCCCTTTCCGTACCCCTAGCCTGACTGAAACGCTGATTCCCGCGATCGAGCGGGGATTAGCCGTTACCGATCGAATCGGGCTGCTGGGAGCCTCTGTCACGCAGCATCCAGAGTTTGAGCAGTTGCTAGATTATTTCAGTCAGCCGCAGTTAGAGCAGGTGCGGCTCAGCATTGCTTCAGTGCGAACCAGCACGGTCACGGTCAAACTAGCTCAAATCCTCTCTCAGCGGGGAACTCAATCGCTGACGATCGCGATCGAAAGCGGCTCTGAACACCTGCGGCAAATTGTCAACAAAAAGCTAGATCAGGATCAAATTTTGGCGGCAGCCATCAATGCCAAAGCGGGCGGACTAAAAGGGATCAAGTTTTACGGCATGGCCGGCATTCCTGGCGAAACCGAAGCTGACTTGCAGGCGACGGTTGACCTAATGCGAGAGCTAAAGCGGCAAGTGCCAGGGCTAAAGCTGAGTCTGGGCTGTAGTACTTTTGTCCCGAAAGCGCACACGCCATTTCAGTGGTTTGGCGTTAACCCTCAGGCAGAGAAACGGCTGCAATTTCTGCAAAAGCACCTCCGCCCCCAAGGAATTGATTTCCGCCCGGAAAGCTACAACTGGTCGGTGATTCAAGCCCTGATGGCCAGGGGCGATCGCCGCTTGAGCAGACTGTTAGAGCTAGCTCGCCACTACGGCGATTCCTTGGGGAGCTATCGGCGGGCATTTAAGCAACTCAAAGGGCAACTGCCCAGCCTAGAATTCTACGTGCATGACGACTGGGATCAACAGCAAATCCTGCCCTGGAGCCATCTCCAAGGCCCACTGCCACAGGAAACCCTGCAAAAGCATTTCCAATCGGCAACGGCGCTGTTCTAAAGCCACCCCATTCTTACCTGAATGCAAAGACCTGTCTAGCAAGTTCCTAAGGTTGGGAGAAAAGCTGCGATATTTGTGGCGAGTTAAAAACTTGATGCGGAGCGAACTGAAGAATCAAAATTCTGTTTAAAAGTCAGAAAGGGCATCGACGACTGGCCGTGTTTCGTCTCGACGCCCTTACTGGTTCGCTCCTCACATAAATCAAGGATAACAAAGGACTCGAAATATGTCACTCCTGCCGCCCAAACTTTACAAAAGTTGCATAAGCTCCCCCAGTTGGCGGTTCCGTCATAGCTCTAGGGGAAAATCCAGTCCCAGTAAGTCTCGCAGCCAAAACTGGATCACGGCATGGGTAGCCGCAACTAACCCTAGCCGAGCGATCGCCAATTCACTATTTTCTTTCACCTCTCCCCAAATCCGGCAGTGACGATAAAAGCCCTCAAACCGATCGCACAAAAGCTGGATTTGGCGCTCGACAGCTTTAGGTGCAGGTGGCCAAGGTATTAAAATCACCGTCTGGTTATAGCTCGCCGCAATAGAGCTGTAGCGAACAGAGCCAGCCAGCCAGCCTGGAAACTCTAGAAGCTGCTGGAGCAGTAATTTCTCCTGAGGATGAACAAGCCGCAGGTGCCCAGATGAGGTAAGCCAGGGCATGGCAGCAGGGGCGACAATTTGCCACAGCCGGGGGCTGTTGAGCGGATTCGGTTCGCTTAACTGCAACAGCTGATCGCGATCAGCCAAGCGCAACAGCGAACAGCAGCGAGCGTGGGCATATTGAAGCTTAAAAATCAGTTCCGGGCTAAGGGCGTTGGATAATCCTGGATTCTCGTTTGCCACTAAAGGCTGAGATGTCAGCAGTTGGGGCGGCCTCTGGCTGACTTTTTGCAGCCAGTCCGCGATCGCTGCTTCAGTCAAGCGACAATCAATCCAGCCAGAGGCTTGAACACCATAGTCTGCGCTGCCAATGATCTGCTGGGCCAACTCAACGGCTGAATAGTCAGATTGGCTAGCCAGTTGGAGCGCTACCGCAGAGGCATAGCCCCAACCTGTACTCAACGGCATCGGCTGGATGGGAACTGCGATCGGTGGCTGAGCCGATAAGCCTAAATTTGCGATCCCAGCCGCTAGGCGATCGGCAAACTCTTGCAGCAGCGAAGCAGATTGAATCAGAACATATCTGGCTAAATCGGTCACAATTGAACTTGGATGATGCCAATTTCGGCGATCGCTGACCTTCAGCCGATTGTGGTGTCGGCTACTCTGGCTGCTCCAAACTTCAGCGAATCCTCACGTAGCCAGCTTTCGCAATTAAATCTTGCCCTTGGTCTGTCAGCATGAGGGCAGCATACGCCCGCCCTGCCTGCTCATCCGGTTGCCCATTTTGCTTGACAATCACAAATAGTCGCCGGGTCAGGGGGTAGTTGCCGGTTTGAAAGCCCTCTCGGTTAAGCTGATCGCGCTGCCCAGGACAAGCCGATAGCGGCACCATCGGCAGTTGATAGGGCGTTACCCATTCGCCCGCCTTGCGTCCCAGTGGCAAAGACTTGACCGTACATTGACCGACGACTTCGGGGGCTGAGGCAAAGTAGATACCGCCCGGATCGGTCGAAACTTTGCGGAGGGCTTGGGTTGTAGTGGCAATAAATTGCACCGTTGAGGCAAGGGGCTGTTTATTCAGCACATCTTGAATGAAAAACTCGACGGTACCACTGTCGGCCGGGCGGCGAGAGTAGAGGGTAATCGGCTGATTTGACCCGCCGACCTGACTCCAGTTAGTAATTTTCCCGGTGTAAATTTGTTGGAGTTGACTGACGGTTAATCCTGGTAGGTTGAGATTTGGGTTGACAGCGATCGCAATTCCATCTATGGCAATCGGAATCGCCAACAGCGGATAGCCGCGGCTGGCAGCCTGTTGGATTTCTTTGTCTTCGAGGGGGCGAGACGATTGAGCAAAGGAAATTTGGTCAGCCAACAGCATCCGAATCCCAGCACTCGATCCAGGTGACTCATTCGTGGGGTCAGTGTAGCGGAGCTTAAATTCTGGCCAGACCACGGGCAAAATCGGCTCAGTTTCGCGTCGGATTGGAGCCCAAGTCGTGCTGCCGCCAAAACTAAACAGTCCAGAGGGCACATCGGCAACTGTGGCAAAGGTTTGAGCCGTCGGCGAATCGGGATCAGGCGAACCCCCTGGGGCGGTTGGGCTAGGCGGAGACTGGTTGGGCTGGAGGATTTGCCCCAGATCGACTCCGGCTGAGCGGGTGAACCACCAGCCGCCAGCCGCCACTAGTCCGATCGTGACTGCCAACGAAACCAATAAAGCAGGCGTATTATTTTTTTGCGTCATGGCTCAACGTTACAACCAACGAGACAGCGTACCGTACACCAACTGAAAGATAATTCCCAAGCCAACGGCGGCCAGACCGATCAAGACCGCCAGTAGCAAAACATTAAGCGGTGCTTGCCCGCCCCGTAAGATCGGAAATAGGAACACCAGCAGGGCTGTCACGACTGAAATCACCAGCAGTTGCGGGCGTTTCAACACATGCTGCACTTGGACAAAAATTAGCCCTGCCAGCAAGAATAGCCAGACGCCTGCCCCGATATAGACAGTGCCCAAAAAGCTCGAAAGGCTCAACAGCGCGATCGCTAATAAGCCGCCCTCAAACCCAGTCAGCGCCGAGCTGGTTATAAACGGCAAAATCGAACTTTGGGCCTGAGCCGGGGGCGGCAGGGGAGGAGTCGCAACCACCGCTTGGGGTGAAGAGACTGGAGGTGGGGTTGAACGAGGAGGCAGAGGAGGCGGTTTGGTTGGAGTCACAGGCTGAGGGGTGAGAGCGCTCAACGCCTCGTCAGCCGATTGAAACCGCTGATTGGGAGCGGGCAGCAACATCCGGTCTAAAACTTGAGCCAAGGAATCAGGCACGGGGTTAGCACCGAGGTGCGATCGCCATTGCCAGTGATTACTATAGGGATCGTAAAGATCAGCCGGGCCTTTGCCAGTCAACAGGGCAATACAGGTGACAGCCAACGAATAGAGGTCAGTGGAAGGAAACACCTGTTCGCCATGCACTTGTTCAGGTGGAGCAAAAAACGGCGTGTAAATGCCGGTGGCTTTGGCGGCAGTGGCAGCAGCGACATTGGCGACCTGTTTAACCGCACCAAAGTCGAGCAAAAACAGCTTCCCTTTGCCGCCAGGGTTTTTGGGCTTTTGGCGCATGATGTTCGAGAGTTTGATGTCTCGATGCACCGAACCGTTTTCATGCACAAACTTCAAAATCGGTAGAATTTCCTGCAAGACTTCCAGCACATCGGCGGCTGAAAAGGCGCCTTTTTCCAGCAGTTCTTCCTCTAAAGTTTGCCCATCAATAAATTCTTGAGCCAAATAGAAAAAATTATCCTGCTCCCCCGGCTGCTTGCCGGCCACGGGCAGCTCAAAAAAAGCCAGCAAATCCGGAATTAAGGGATGGGAACCCAGTTCTTCTAAAACTTCTCCCTCCCGGTAGAACAGGTTCTTGGCCACCTCTAGCTGTTGGGGATTGGTGGTTGTGGGCTGGAGCTGTTTGACTACGCACTTTCGCATCCCCGGCGTGTAGCGATCGCGGGCCAAAAAAGCCGCCCCAAACCCACCCCGCGCCAGTAGCTTTAGGGGCAGGTAGCGACCGAGCAGCAGCAAGGGCATCCCACAGGTGACGCAAAATTTTTGCTGCACGGTCTTTAAATTGGTTTCATCGTCCAGGTCAGCAAAAAAATTCTGAGGACGCTTACAACCCGGTCGGGTGCAGAAAATTTCCATGGATGACTCAGACTGGCTCAGCCGTTGTAACCGGCATTAATTCTCTGGTTGGTTTTAGGGTAGCAAATTGGGGCAAAATCTCTCGGCTAAATATTTCTGCCGCCCGCGATCGGTAGCGATTTGGGTTGGTGATCAAATAGAGCGTTCGCTTAATCACCACGCTTTCAATCTCAACTCGCCGCAGGGCCCCCAACTGGAGTTCTTTTTCGATCGCTGAAACTGAGACAAACGAAGCTCCTAGCCCAGACTGAACCGCATTTTTGATCGCTTCAATTGTGTTGAGTTCCATCTCTAACTTCAGCCGTCGGGGGTCAATTCCACTCCGCATCAAAATTTGATCAATTACCTTCCGAATCGTTGACTGAGCATCTAAAGCAATAAATCCTAGCTTATACAGGTCTTCTTTCTGGATCACATCTGCTTGAGCTAGGGGATGAATCACAGGCAAAATTAAGACTAATTCATCTTCGGCGTAGGGAACCACGTCGAGGGATTCAACCAGTTCTGGCGGTACTTCGCCACCGATGATTGCGAGGTCAATTTGCCCATTCACCACGCTCCAGCAGGTGCGACGCGTGGAATGCACATGCAATTGCACCGCCACGTCGGGGTATTTTTGCCGGAACAGCCCAATCAGCTTTGGCATCAGGTAGGTGCCCGTGGTTTGGCTGGCACCGATAATTAGCGTGCCGCCTTGCAGGTTTTGCAGATCATCGATCGCCCGACAGGTTTCTTGGCACAGCGACAGAATCCGATCGCCGTAGGTCAGGAGCAAATGCCCGGCTTCGGTCAGTTGGGCCCGCCGTCCCCCCCGGTCAAACAGCGGCACGTCGAGCTGGCGTTCTAGATTTTGGACTTGCAGGCTGACCGCTGGTTGCGAGACGTACAGGCTATCGGCTGCCCGCTTAAAGCTCCCTTCAGCTGCGATCGCCTTCAGAATCCGCAACTGGTCAAGGGTAAAAGGAAGGTCAGACATACAGGCAACCTAAAGTAACGATAACGACCTAGAGCCAACCTGGACATGGTGGTAGGGCCAAATTTGTCGCAGCTTTGAGCGGGATGTGCCTTGCTGCCTCGATTCAGAGATCAGGGCGACCACTACTCACAACTTATATAAGTTGATCTATGCTTCAGATTGAAACTTCAGGATGAATTTCATATCTAAGCTTTATTGAAAGTTTAGCCTTTGATGCCACCATCCATTCACAGATGAACTAAATTGAAACGCTTTGGCGATCGCAAAGCTTTACCAACTAAACCTAAACCGGAATCTGTCTGGCTGGCTTAGATTTATGCACAGCCGCAAAAAACAGCTTGGAAGTTACTTAATCTAAAAGTAACTTCCAAGCTGCAATCTCATTCAGCAATCCAGTTGGTTAATTCTTGTTTAGCCAGCTAAACATTGCTCGCAGGTCTTTACCGACTTCTTCGATCGGGTGTTCTGTTTCGCGGCGGCGCATGGCTGTAAACCCAGGCCGACCGGCCATATTTTCCAGCACAAACTCACGGGCGAACTGTCCAGTTTGAATTTCCTGAAGGATTTTCTGCATTTCAGCCCGGGTGGCATCCGTCACAATGCGGGGGCCACGGGTCAAATCGCCATACTCAGCCGTGTTGGAGATACTGTCGCGCATTTTAGACAGCCCCCCTTCCACGATTAAATCGACGATCAGCTTGACTTCGTGCAGGCATTCAAAATAAGCCAATTCTGGTTGATAACCAGCGTTAACCAGGGTTTCAAACCCAGCCTTAATCAGCGCTGTCAAGCCGCCGCAGAGGACAACCTGTTCGCCAAATAAATCGGTTTCGGTTTCTTCGCGAAAGCTGGTTTCAAGAATGCCAGCCCGGGTGCCGCCCACCCCTTTGGCATAGGCCATGGCGCGATCGCGAGCCTGCCCTGACGCATCCTGGTAGACTGCAAACAGGCAGGGTACACCTTCTCCTTGGGTATAGGTGCGCCGCACCAAGTGTCCTGGCCCTTTTGGTGCCACCATCACCACATCAACATCGGTTGGTGGGACAACCTGAGCAAAGTGAATATTAAAACCGTGGGCAAAGGCCAACACTTTACCCGCCGTCAAATGGGGCGCAATTTCTGCCTGGTAGACTGATTTCTGCACCTCGTCGGGCAGCAAAATCATGATCAAATCCGCCGCCTGGGCGGCCTCCGCCACAGAATGCACCGACAAACCTTCTGCCTGAGCCGCTTGGACAGACTTACTGCCAGGATACAAACCGACAATCACCTTAACGCCGCTGTCTCGCAGATTCAGAGCATGGGCGTGTCCTTGAGAACCATAACCGATGATTGCAACCGTTTTACCCGTCAGCAGGTCTAGGTTGGCATCAGCATCATAGTACATACGTGCCATATTATTTTTTTCTCCCTACTGAAACCGTCTTTTACGGCGGGCAGCAATTCCTTTGCGTTTTTTCTTTTCTAGCGGTGTTTCAAAGTGACGATAACGCTTAACATCCGCTAAAATTCCAGCCTTCGATACCTGCCGCTTAAAGCGACGGAGGGCTGATTCAATTCCCTCGTTTTGACCGAGAACCACTTGGGTCATATGTGACATTCTCCTGAGGATTTACCCTGTAAACTTCAACTTTGCGACCTGAACCTGAACCTAAAATATTTTGTGGCTGCCTAAGGCAGTGTTCTAGCGGCGATAGCCCTGTAGAGGTTTTGCAATCCAAAACCCCTCCAAAGCTTTCAAATTAATCTACTTAGTAGCGACGCGAGAAGCTATCGTTTCCCTTCCAATCGCCACCGCTGCGAGCACCACCTTCCGTACGCGGACGAGCCTTGTTAACTCGCAATTGGCGTCCCATCCATTCAGCTCCGTCTAGCTCGGTAATTGCAGCATCTTCTTCCGCATCAGTTGACATTTCTACAAACCCAAAGCCTCGCTTCTTACCGGTTTCTCGATCAATGGGCAAATGGACTTGCTTGACGGTGCCATATTCGGCAAATACGGCGCTAATATCTTCCTGAGAAGCATCGTAGGATAGGTTGCCGATGTAAATTGACATTCAATGTATCTCCAAAAATGAAAAGCGACCTTGCTGAGACTTCGGAGAGATGACTGTCAAGAGAACAAACCAATCCTACAACCGAACTCAAATTTTGCTTATCCCCCTAGCATAGCTCTAGTTTAAGCCGTCTGGAAGTACGCGCTCCCCGTTTGGAGGCGCTTTGCAATTGCTGGTAGCCACCAAAATTATAATGGAGTCAGCGGGTCTAAGGCTGGCATGGCTACAAAATGTGATTGTGTTAGTAAAACAGTCAAGATTCTATCTGCCTGCAACTGTCTCAGATCATCTGCGAAAGCGGAAAGACTTAGGAAAAAGATCTCCTGCGACGGATTTTTGGGCAATTTGAGGCTGTTGGGAGAGTGCAGCTTCAGAATCAGAGGGTTGCAAATGTTAGCTTAGATTTAAAGCTTTTGAGACAGCACAAGTCAATTTAGGTTGAGTGTAATGAAGAAGGTTGTCGTCGGTCTTTCCGGCGGAGTCGATAGTTCCGTCGCTGCGGCCAGTTTGCACCATCAGGGCTACCAGGTGGTAGGGCTGACCCTATGGCTGATGAAAGGTAAAGGCCAGTGCTGCTCTGAGGGCATGGTGGATGCTGCCAAGCTCTGTGAAGACTTAGGCGTTCCTCACCATGTTGTGGATACGCGTGAATTATTTCAGACCCAAATTGTCGATTATCTGGTGGCTGGCTATCAGGCAGGGGTGACGCCGTTGCCTTGTTCTCAGTGCAATCGCACGGTTAAGTTTGGCCCGATGCTTAGCTATGCCCAGGCAGAGCTGGGAATTGAGGCGATCGCGACGGGGCACTATGCTCGGATCACCTATGACCCTGATTCGGAGCGATATCAGCTCCGGCGGGCGATTGACCGTCACAAAGATCAGTCCTACTTTCTCTACGATTTAACCCAAAATCACTTGGCGCACACCCTATTTCCTTTAGGTGAGCAAACCAAAGCTGAAACGCGTCAAATTGCGGCGGCTTTTAATTTACACACTGCTGACAAGCCGGAGAGCCAAGATTTATGCTTGGTCGAGCGCCACGGTTCAATGCAGACTTTTTTGGATCAATATATACGCCCCCAAGCGGGAGAAATTGTGAATCAGGCTGGGCAGGTGCTTGGACATCACCAAGGCGTTCACCACTACACGATTGGCCAGCGCAAGGGGCTGGGAGTAGCGGCTGCTCAGCCGCTGTACGTGATTGGCCTAGATCCGGTCATGAACCGGGTGATTGTTGGCGATCGCGACACGGCTCAACAGCCAGAATGCACGCTGCAACGGGTGAATTGGTCATCCCTGGCTGCGCCTAGCGCTCCATTGCGAGCGGAAGTGCAAATTCGCTATCGTTCGGCGGCAGTGCCTGTGACGGTGGTGCCCCTAGCTGAACCTGATCGGGTGAAGCTAATTTTTGATCAGCCGCAGTTTGGGATTACGCCTGGGCAGGCAGCCGTCTGGTACCAAGACGACCTGCTGATTGGGGGTGGCATTATTGAGAGGTTTACCGCTTAGTGCCAAAAACTTAGATTGATTTGATTGACTCGTGCCCCAACAAAACGACTTGACCAAAAGCGACGACGATAAATTAGCCGATCGCTAGCAGATCGAGTTAAATTGGCAAGGTAGGCGATCGCCATTTACTCTGTAACCCAGGATTTTGAATTTATGCACAAGCGTCATCCTCTCAACACAGCCCAAATTATGCGGCGGGCGGAAGAGTTGATTGAAGCATCTTCTAATCGCTACCGGATTACGGTTCAAGTGGCGAACCGAGCCAAGCAGCGTCGCTACAACGAAGAAGACTACGACGATTCTGGAATCAAGTCGGTTTTGCAGGCAATCGTTGAAATGTCTGATGAATTGCTCCAGCCAGAAATTATTGATGATTCTTCGCTCTAACCAGTTGACAGGGAGTGAGCGGAGATGTTGAGGTTAGCTGGTTTACTTTGTCTTGGTACTGTAGTGTTTGCCGCGTCTGTAGCACTCAGCAGCGTTTCGGCACTGCCTCCGGCTGCGATCGCTCAAACTGGCGTTAGCCCTCGCAAAGTAGCTGACCAAGTTTATCAGCGCTTGCCGGAGTTCCCACTCGAAAATCAATACCTCCGCAAAGATAATAATCAGCAAGCAACGGACAGTACGCTGGTTGAGCGCTTTATCCAGTATCACACCACCGTCAAAGGGCGGACACCGCAATTTCGGCTCGATTGGAAAGTTACCTTCGCAGATTACCTCGGCACAAATGATTTTCTGGAGCCAGGAGCTTATCCAGGCAAAGCTTTTCTAAAAACTAATCCACTTGATGGCGATCGGGCAATTATTCGCAAGCTTAACCGTCAACAGCGAGATAGTCTGCTGCAAGCTCTGGTCGATATTTATGCAGGTGGGGCCTCGCAGGTGACAACAACTCCACTGCCGCCTGCTGTCAGCCCCAGCCCGCCGCCGGCGCCTGCACCCGTCGCCAAGCCAACGTTACAACCCTTACCCCGCAGCGGTGATGCTCAACTGCTATCCCCTCCGTCTGTTTTAACGCCAGCGCAGCCTCGCCCAACCGGAGGCGCTCAGTTGCTGATGCCTTGATGATGGGCAAACTACTAAAGCAGGGAGTTGGCTGGCGCTTGGGTTGGGACTCAGAGGCGGCTGATTTTAAGGGGTTGGCTGGCACAGAGGACTGGGCTGTAGAGCTAACTGAGGAAGAATTTGCCGATTTTTGCCGTTTGCTTGCTCAATTGGTGGCAACGGTCGAGCAGATGGCTGAAGCGTTGATGGCTGAAGAGGCGATCGCCTGTGAAACCAGCACCGATTTGCTGTGGATGCAGGTAAGTGGCTACCCTCAAAACTATGACTTATACCTGATTGTGCTCACCGGTCGGCAAGTAGAAGCGCGCTGGCCGGCCCATGTCTTACCTGGCTTGATTGAAGCTGCCCAAGTTTTGCAGACTTCTTTGGATAGTCCTGCCTCACTCATGCATGTATGGTAAGATGTAAGACCGTTCCGGGGCGTAGCGCAGCTTGGTAGCGCACCACTTTGGGGTAGTGGGGGTCGCACGTTCAAATCGTGTCGCTCCGATTAGTTGGGGAACTAATAATTTGTAAGGCTTTTGGGAGTTTGATAGAGGACTCCTGAAGGTGTTATTGGTTGTCAGTAAGCCAATGAAGATAGGTCGTTAGGGCTGTCTGGGGTTGTAAACTTACCCCGGAATTTACCCCGATGAAAACGCTGACAAACAAACGAATCGCGCCTTAGCTCAACAGCGGGTGAAAGTTGAGCATGGGATTCGACGGCTCAAGCGCTTTCGGATTCTCTTTGAGCGCTATTAGAATCGCAGGAAGCGGATTGGCTGAGAGTCCATCTGATCGGCAGGCATTATCTTGGTTGAGTGGATGCGAGCATACTGCTTTGCTTAACCGGAATTTTACAAATTAGAGCGGGTGGGTTAAGGCATGAGCTTTTAGATCATCCAGAGCAATAATGCTGAGAGCGGACTCGTGGGTGGCAGACAGCAGAACGGGCGGGGCCGCACCAGCAGCTAAGGCTTCTTGCCAGCGAGCAGCGCACAAGCACCAGCGATCGCCCGGTTTTAGCCCCGGAAAGCTAAAGGACGCAGTGCTGAGGTCATTGCCGCGCGATCGAGTAAAGGCGAGAAATTCAGCCGTAACTTGAGCGCAGACAACATGCACACCCGTATCTTGTGGGCCGGTTTCACATCGCCCATTCCGGAAAAAGCCAGTCATCGGGGCGGTGCAGCAGGTTTCTAAGCTGTCTCCCAGAACGTTTTTTGCTGTCATCTTGTAGCTACCCTCATTGCGACCTGTGAGCCTTAAGGAAGCCCACTCCAATCATGATGACTCAAATCAGGTTCAGTCAGGGGTTGGGGTAGAGGCGCGCAGTCGCCAGCCGGGTTTGATCACTTGACGGGCGCGGGCGATCGCCAAACTATCGGCCGGCACATCTTCGTTGATCGTCGAACCCGCCGCGATCGTCACATCTTCGGCAATCGTTAAGGGGGCAACTAGGGCATTATTGACGCCAGTTTTGCTGCGATCGCCAATGTGGGTGCGGTGCTTTTTCACCCCATCGTAGTTGGCGGTAATTGTGCCGCCGCCGATATTCACCTGCGTTCCGGCGGTAGTATCGCCCAAGTACGAGAGGTGAGCAACATTCGTGCGATCGCCGAGACTGGTATTTTTTAGCTCAACAAAATTACCAATTCGGCAGTTGGAGCCAACTTCGGCATGACCCCGTAAGTGGGCATAGGGGCCAACCGTTGAGCCTGCCAGGATCCGACTGTCTCTGATCACGGAGTAAAGTACCGTTGCTTCGGGGCCAACTTGGCTGTTTTCGATCAGGCTGCCAGGGCCAATTCGGCTGCCTGACTCAATCACAGTTTGGCCGCGCAGATGGGTTTGCGGTTCAATCACCACATCTGGTTGAATTTGCACCGTATGGTCAATCGTCGTACTCTCTGGATCAACCAGGGTAACGCCCGCCGCCATCCAGTGGTCTTTGATCCGACCTTGCAAAATCGCGTAGGCCGTTGCCAATTGTTTGCGATCGTTGATGCCCAAGATTTCTTCGTAGTCGTCTACATCAACCGCCATTACGGGGGATAGAAAATTGACGGCATCGGTGAGGTAGTATTCCTGCTGGTCGTTGTTGGTTTGCAGTTGCGGCAGCACCCTGGCCAAGTCTGGATAGCGAAAGCAGTAAACTCCGGCATTAATCCGCCGATTTTGCTTTTGAGCTGGGGTGCAGTCGCGGTCTTCAATAATTTGCTTGAGGATATTGTTGCCATCGCAAATCACTCGCCCATAGCCCTTCGGGTCAGGCAGTTGAGCCGTCAAAATTGTCGCTGCATTGCCATTCTGGCGGTGAGTCTCTAGCAGCAGTTTGAGGGTTTGCGGACGCAGAAGGGGAACATCGCCATTTAGCACCAGTAAATTGTCTTCAAATCCGGCTAGCAGGGGCATCACTTGCTGGACGGCGTGACCAGTGCCAAGCTGCTGGGTTTGTTCAACAAACTCGACCCCAGCCAGGTGTCCTAGAGCTTGGCGCACCAGCTCACTGCCATAGCCAACAATCACAATTTGTCGCGAGGGGGCAATTTCAGCCGTGCTGTCGATCGCCCACTCCACCAGCGATCGCCCACCCAAAGCATGTAAAACCTTGGGCAAGCTCGACTTCATGCGCGTTCCCCGCCCTGCCGCCAAAACCGCTACTGCTACCATGCTAAGTTCCTTGCAAAACCAACCGCCCAAGGCAGTATAGCCTGGTTCTGGTGCTTGCCTCTACCTGTGAATGGATTGTCAAATCCAAAACTTACTGTTGGCAATAGCTCTATTTCTCAACCGCAATTGGGTAAATACTAATCTGCATTTTTAATCCGCTCCTCAGTAAATCAGTAGGATTAGTCCTAGAAGTTTTGCTGACGTGCAAGGTACAACTATGCGCTTCCCTTTGCTCGAGGAGTTAAGCAGTCGCCCCCTAAATCCCCCAAATTTGGGGGACTTCAGAAGTCACTCCCCCAAATTTGGGGGCTGGGGGGCGAAAAAGGTCATAAATTCAATCAACTGTGTTGTTCCTGGTCTTTCTATTCTGATTAGCTGTGGTCTTATCACCGTTGGCTCAAGCGGGCTAGCTGCCCCGCGCCCGATCGATCAGGAAGCCACCTGCGATGTGTTGGTGGTTGGCGGTGGGCTGGCTGGGGTGGCAGCAGCTTACGAAGCCTTAAAGGCGGGACGGAATGTTTGCCTGACGGAAATTACCGATTGGCTAGGCGGACAAGTTTCTGCTCAAGGCACATCCGCCTTGGATGAGCGCCCGACTCAGCGATCGCGGCTTTACTTTCCGAAAGGCTACTTGGAAATGCGCCAGCGATTGATTGCTCTGTCCGACAATCCCCAACCAGGAGATTGTTGGGTCAGTCTGGTTTGCTTTCTGCCCGCACAAGGGCATCAAGTTTTAACGGAGATGCTGGCTGAAGCGGCCAAACACGGAAAAGGCAAGTTACAGTTCTTTCCCAACACCGTGGTCAAAGATTTACAAATTCAGCCCGTTGGTCAAGGGCAGCAAATTCAATCGGTACGAGCGATTCAGCATCGTCCTGCCCCTAGTGCGCCGCCCCTGAACACCTATCCGCTCTCCCAGACGTTGGCCGATAGCTACAGTGAGCAAGACTCAAAGCTGTTCCAGAAAACAATGATTCAGTTGCGTCCGCCCGCAACGGGGCAATGGATCGTGGTGGAAGCGACCGAAACTGGCGAACTGTTGGGGCTGGCCAACTTGCCCCACCGGCTGGGAATTGATCCCCTCACCTACAGCGATCCTTCTGCTTCTAGCGCGACGGCCTATGCTTACTGTCCGCAAGCCTTTACCTACACCTTTGCGATTGAAGCGACTGCCCAACCGCAAACTGCGCTGATGCCAAGTTTTTATCCTCAATACCAAGCCTTTTATAGCTACGATGCCCCCCGCTACGCCCAAACGCCAGCCCTTGTGTTTAGCTATCGGCGCATTTTTAGCGCCAAGCTCGGTCAAGCCTCTGAAAGTGTAACGCCGGGGGATATTTCGATGCAAAACTGGGGCGGCGGCAACGACTATGGGCCAGGCACGGCGATCGACAATTTTGTTTACACCCAAGACCAGTTGTCGTCCCAAGGCCAATTAGCACCGGGGGGTTGGCAGGGGGGGCTGCGGGTCGAGAGTTTGCGCGGAGCAGAAGAACTAGCCCAGGGCTATTACTATTGGCTGCTGGCAGGCACGACCGATTCTAAATTGGGCCCGGACAGCAAGCGCCCCTGGCCGAATCTGCGCTACTTGCAGGGGCTGGCTTCGCCAATGGGCACCGCGCACGGCTTATCAAAGTACCCCTACATTCGAGAAGGACGGCGGCTGATTGGGCGGGCAGACTTTGCCTACAACCAAGGATTTGAGATTAATGAAACTGATGTTTCGCGCAAAAACTACCAAGACCCCTTTTACGCTGGCACGCTGAAGCCGGAAACCTACTACAACCTAGCCGTAGCCATGGCCGGACTGAAGACAATTGATCTGATTCTTGGCAAATTGACCCCAGAAACCCTCGATTGGCGATCGCGGGCCCGAATCTATCCTGACAGCGTGGGGATTGGCAACTACAACATCGACTTCCATCCCTGTATGCTCTATTCTCCGCCAGAAAAGCCCGGCAACATCGAGCGCCCCGGCGAGCGACAAGGAGCTGATGAAACTTACCCCTTTCAGATTCCGCTGCGGGCAATGATTCCGCCCCGGATTGATAATTTGCTAGTCACTGGCAAAAACATTGCGATTAGCCACATTGCAGCCGCTGCCTATCGCGTCCATTCGATTGAATGGTCGGCTGGGGCTGCGGCTGGCACCACGGCCGCCTTCGTGCTTGAAGCCGGGATCTTGCCTTATCAACTGGTTGAGAATATTCCGCGCCCGAATCAGCAGCCCTTGGCAGCTTTACAGCGTCGCTTGGTGGACAATGGCAACCCGATCGCTTTTCCTGACATGTCAATCTTTAACAACAATTGGCAAGATTGGCGTTAGCGGCTTACGCTGACCCTGAGCCAGTTTGTTGTTTGAAACCCCCGCATGATGATTAAAGCCCTCCTTGGATTGCCAAGGAGGGCTTTAATCATCAATCTAGATCAAGTCATTAACTACTTCGTTTCAGAGAACTCAGCATCAATCACATCGTCACCTGAGCCGCCGCCATCGCTGGGGCCAGCACCCCCATCACCGGGAGGGGGAGGAGCATCACCGCCACCGCTTTGCTGGTAGAGGTTAGTGCTGAGGGTATAAAGCGCTTGCTGGAGGTCAGTTGTCAAAGTTTTGATCCGACTGTAGTTCTCCTGGGAAATCGCTTCTCGCAATTCAGAGATCATGCTCTGGATCTTGTCTTTTTCAGCAGCAGGAACCTTATCGCCCAGTTCAGCCAGTTGTTTCTCAGCCTGATAGGCCAAAGAATCAGCTTGGTTTTTGGTTTCGATGTTTTCGCGCCGTTCTTTATCTGCCGAAGCATTTTGTTCGGCTTCGCGCACCATCCGGTCAACCTCATCCGAGGGGAGGGTCGAAGCGCCCGTAATGCTGATCGACTGTTCCTTGCCTGTGCCTTTGTCTCTGGCTTTGACATTGAGAATCCCGTTGGCATCAATGTCAAAGGTGACTTCAATTTGAGGCACGCCACGAGGAGCAGGCGGAATTCCATCTAACCGAAACACGCCCAAGTCTTTGTTGTCGTTGGCCATTTCCCGCTCACCTTGCAGGACATGGATTTCGACGTTGGCTTGCCCATCAACTGCCGTCGAGAACACCTCCGATTTTTTGGTCGGGATGGTCGTGTTGCGGGGAATGATTTTGGTCATCACACCGCCCAAGGTTTCAACCCCCAGAGACAGCGGGGTGACATCGAGCAGCAGAATGTCTTTGACTTCACCCGCCAGCACACCGGCTTGAATCGCAGCCCCAACGGCTACCACTTCATCTGGGTTGACAGTTTGGTTAGGATCTTTGCCCAAGACTCGCTTGACCAGTTCTTGGATGGCGGGAATCCGGGTTGAACCACCGACTAGCACCACTTCATCAAGGCTGGATTTGTCAATTTTGGCATCGCGAACAGCGTTCTCAACTGGGATTCGGCAACGATCAATCAAATCAGAACAGAGTTCTTCAAACTTCGCCCGCGACAGCGTCGTGTCGAGGTGCTTCGGCCCGTCTTGAGTCGCTGTAATAAAGGGCAGGTTGATTTCTGCTTGGGTGACGCTCGAAAGCTCAATCTTGGCTTTTTCAGCCGCTTCGGTTAGCCGCTGGAGGGCTTGCTTGTCTTTGCGCAGGTCAATGCCTTCCGCTTTCCTAAACTCTTCAGCTAGGTAGTCAACGATTTTCTTGTCGAAGTCATCGCCCCCCAAGTGAGTATCACCAGAGGTTGAGAGAACTTCAAATACACCGTCGCCAACTTCCAGAATCGAAACGTCAAACGTCCCACCACCCAAGTCAAAGACCAAGATGGTTTCATTACTCTTCTTGTCTAAGCCGTAAGCCAAGGAAGCCGCCGTCGGTTCGTTGATAATCCGCAGCACCTCAACCCCAGCAATTTTGCCAGCATCTTTGGTGGCTTGGCGCTGGGAGTCATTGAAGTAGGCTGGCACGGTAATGACTGCTTGGGTAACAGTTTCGCCTAGATACTTACTGGCATCTTCGACCAGCTTCCGCAAGACCTGAGCCGAAATTTCTTCCGGCGCAAATTGCTTGCCAACCGCAGAACAGTCAATTTTGACGTTGCCGTTGACGTTTAAGATTTTGTAGGAAACTTCAGTTGCTTCATGGGTTACTTCATCAAAGCGGCGACCGATGAAGCGCTTCACAGAATAAAAAGTGTTCTCTGGATTCATCACCGACTGGCGTTTGGCAATTTGCCCGACCAAGCGATCGCCATTTTTGGCAAAGGCAACCACTGAGGGAGTCGTCCGAAACCCTTCAGCGTTGGCAATCACAGTTGGCTTGCCCCCTTCCATCACTGCCACGCACGAATTAGTAGTACCCAGGTCAATTCCAACAACTTTTGCCATACGATTCTTTGGCTCCTTTTAAAAATGCCGATGTCTCTAGGACGAATTGCTAGCCAGTACAACTAGCGGTCTGCTATCTGTTTACGCTCCTCTCTATACTGCGATCGCAGTCCCCTTCTGATGAAGGGGTATTTACCGAACCTGAACCGCCCTCATTCAGGCTTGGGTCAATCTTAGAGAGGAATGTATCGGGTTGATTTTTCATCGGTCTTATCAATGAAAAATCAACCCTGGAGACGGAACCTAACCCTGTCCGTTCTCTAGCTGCTTCGGTTGATTCAGGTCAACCCGAAACACTTTCCGGCGCTCATCCGCTGCTTTGGGCAACGTCAGAGTTAGAATGCCGTCTTTGAACTCAGCTTGCACTTGCTCGTTTTCCACCTTGCTGGGCAATGGCACAATCCGCTGGAATTTGCCATAGCGGAACTCCGAGTGAAAGTAGCCTTTGTCCTCTGTTTTTTTCTCGTAGCGGTGTTCGCCAGAGATAGCGACAGCATTACGAGTCACTTGCACATCCAAGTCTTCAGCCCTCAAACCAGGCACTTCAGCCCGTAAGATAATCTCAGCATCGCTTTCCTTGACCTCGATCGCAGGTACCCAGCCATTGCCTTGATTCAGCAGGTCTGGAGTGTCCATCAGTTGAGGCAGTTGCTCAAACAAGCGATTCATTTCTCGACTGAGCGTATTCAGTTCATACAACGGCTGCCAACGCACAATAGCCATAGAATTAACCACCTTTGTTGTTTCAGAAAAATGGAGTTGGTCAAAGCGCAAATCAGAGCCGGCAAAAGTCTAGAATCACCCTGCGTTCAGAAGCTAGAACCTTTGCGGAATCTCGTTTGCCTTCGACACTTACTACTTTAGACTGCTGCTGCTGAACCAGACATGGGGTGAACCGTAAACCTCAGGGGGTGTTTACCGGATGCCTAAATATTGGTTCCGAAATATTGCTGAGGACGATTTTGGCGGGCACTTCATGTCTAGTAAAATCGTCTAGCCTCTCATCTGTGTTCTGACAATTCAGTCGCTCCCTATCGAAAGAGGACGACCGGGCTGTGAGTGTGTACAGTAGTGATGTAACTTTTTCTGTGAGGTTAGTGCATGAAGTTTTTGTCGATGATGCCTCTAGTCGCGATGTCTTTGGTGTTGGGAAACACAGCGATCGCTCAAGCCGAAACCTATCCCCCCAAAGTTGTCTCTGATTTTAAGGACGCCTGCGCTGCCAGCGCCAAACAGTCAGCCCCTAGCCTTTCGGCCACGGTTGTGGATAGCTACTGCCAATGCGCGATCGATCAAATTCAAACTCGGCTGACTTTAGATGACTTTGTCGGACTTGATAAGTCGCTGTCGGCAGGTGAGAAGTTGACAGACGCCCAAGCCGTCAACGTCAAGGCACTGAATGACAGCGTTGAGTTCTGCGCTAAGCAACAAGCTCCGGCCAAAACAACTACTCCCTAATTGTTACTATCATCACTCCTTGTATCCCTATGGCACTGCTGCCGATCGCTGAATCTGCTGAACCTCTATCCGCCAGCTTGCCCCCTCTGTTGGGCGCTTCTAAGACTGAGTTGACCGCTTGGATAGCCAGTCAGCAGCAACCAACCTACCGGGGGCAGCAGTTACACCAGTGGATTTATCAAAAAGGGGCGCGCTCACTGCAAGAAATTACGGTGTTTCCGCAGGCTTGGCGCACCCAGGTGGCAGCAGTAGAAATTGGGCGCTCCACCGTGGATCTAAGATCGCCAGCCCACGATGGCACGGTCAAATATCTACTCCGGTTGAGCGATGGGCAAATTGTGGAAGCGGTTGGCATTCCAACGGCTAAGCGCTTGACGGTCTGCGTTTCATCCCAAGTGGGTTGCCCGATGGGCTGCGATTTTTGTGCGACCGGCAAAGGTGGATTTACCCGTAACCTGGCCCGCCATGAGATTGTCGATCAGGTGCTGACGGTGCAGGAAGACTTTCAGCAGCGGGTGAGTAATGTCGTGTTCATGGGGATGGGCGAACCGCTGTTGAACCTAGAGGCGGTTCTAGGGGCGGTTCAATCAATCAATCAAGATATTGGAATTGGTCAGCGATCGCTGACAATTTCTACTGTCGGCATCCCTGGCAAAATTCGCCGCTTGGCAGACTACCATCTCCAAGCGACTTTGGCTGTCAGCTTACACGCCTCGAATCAGAAGCTCCGCAACCAACTGATTCCCAGCGCCAAAGCCTACCCGCTGGCAGAACTGCTGCAAGAATGTCGAGACTATGTCAGCCTAACCGGACGGCGAGTGACGTTTGAATACATTTTGCTGGCGGGGGTGAATGACCTGCCTCAGCACGCCCAAGAGCTAGCCCAGCATTTGAAGGGATGGCAAAGTCACATTAATTTAATTCCCTACAATCCGATTAGCGAAGTTGATTATCAGCGCCCGGATGGGCGACGGATGCAGGCTTTTCTAGAAATTCTCCAAGATAAAAATATTGCTGCTAGCATTCGCCGATCGCGCGGCTTAGATCAAAATGCTGCCTGCGGACAATTACGAGCCGCTCAAATGATTTAGATCACAGCACAAAAATTAAAATTTTTATGCTCTATTCCTTTTGGCGGTTCGCGGGTGAAGCCTGAAACCTTGTTCGCGCAGCGTGTGCTTTGCACAATCCCCCAACCCCCTTAAAAAGGGGGCTTCAGACTTCAAAGTCCCCCTTTTTAAGGGGGATTTAGGGGAATCTGAAAACAGCAACGTAGCCCAAGAGACTGTTACTCAGCAGCGGGTGTTCTAAGCAAAGTTTTCGCGATCGCCCTTGCCTACAACGAAAAGAAGCGGCTCAGCCACTGCTGCCAGCGGCGGATCTGCTCAATCGTGGATAGCTTTTGCCAGAGCACAGCAACGATCGCTTCCAACCCAACCATCAGCCGATCTAAGCCTTCTAAAATTCTCTCTAGGAAATGCTTTTCATAGCCAATTACAAAGGCTTCGGCTTCAATTTCGATGCCGGCCGCACCAGCGACAGCAAAGCTGTGACGGGGGGTTAGCTCAGATTTAGCTGCTGCTGTGGGGTGAATTGGCGGCTTTGCTTCTTTAATCTGAATGGCTCCGGCTGGGGTGACGGGCGGGAAGAGAGACGCAAGTCCAGGCAGACTGACTACAGGCAGTTGAGGTTGCGGCAGATTTGGTGATTTGAGCGCAGGCGGCAAAGCAGTTAGGGCCAATCGATCGTCCAGTTGACTCACGCCTGCTTTTACCTTCTGCCAGAGGGCATTCCAAACGGGTAGGGCTGGCAGGGCCGGGCGCAATTGACGGACTTTTTGGGCTGGCAGTGCGGGTTTGGGGGCTGAAGCGGATAAGGCAGGCGATCGCCCTGGCAAGGCATTGGCAGTGCCCCACTGCGGTAATGAGATAGTTTGTCCAGCTAGACGATAGGCTCTCCGGAGTTGACGGCAATACTCAGCGAACTCCCAGATCAACCATTGCTGGAGCTGGTGCTGCTGCTGGGGGGTCAAAATATCTAAAACTTGATTTTGGGTTGTCACCAGCACCAGATGCCGATTGGGCAAATGGGTAGCAATGCCTTGAATCTGGGTAGGCGCAGATAGCTGACTGCCCTCTGCCACTGCCAAACTAAGATTAGATCCCAAATCAGATCTCAGGTGGTGGCTAACCTGCTGCCAAAGCCGACTCAAATTTTGGCGAGCTTTGGCCAACAGCGATAAGCGGCGCAGGGGTTGAATTTCGACGGTGGCGATCGCTGGGTTAGTGACTGACTCAATCGCTAGGGCTGAACTAGCAGCAGGCGCTAACCAGTGGCATTGAATCGCTGCTAACACTCGCTGAATCGGCGTATCTGCGGGCGGCTGATCAACGGTATCTGGAGTGCCTTTGAGCCGCTGAAGCTGACTCCAGCCATTTGCTACTGCTTGTCTGAAGGGTTGGCTGCGGGTGGTTTGCAGCAGGCGATAGAACGGATACAGCAGCACCTGTAGCCCCCAGACTGTTGCCACCTTAGTCTGTCGGGCTTGCTGTTGCAGGCGATCGCTCAATTGGCGCGACTGCTGCACCACAAACTTGAGCACCTTGCTTTGATAGCCACCAGAGAATGACATAAGCTGCATCCTAAGCACGTTCGCTATACCTACTCATCGTAAACGGCGATCGCCCCTAAACTTATGCGATTGAAAATTATCTATCCGCTTTGGCTGGAAGCCGCAAAAATCACGGCATAATCTAAATCAGAATCCAAATCAGATCACGACACTCACGCTGGTGAGGTTACGGCGGCGGTATGCTGGGAACAATGCTCACCGTTACCAGATTCATGATGCTGAGTAAGTCCGTCGATCGCAAGCAACTAGGGCAAACCTTTGCCAGCCGCCAACTGTTAGTCCCACCGCTCAGACGTTGGTTTGTGCTGGGTCTACTCGCAATATCACTGCTGATTTCTGGCTGCGTTCGCTCTGACCTCGAAATTAATTTTGCCGGTCAGGGCGGTGGAGAAGTGAGGCAACACCTGCAATTAGCTGGATCGCTGGCTGCTAGCCAAAAATCTCAGGGCTGGCTAGAGCAAATTCAGCGCCAAGTCAAGCAAGTGGGAGGACGGACTCAGAAAATTAATCCCCAAGAATTAGAAGTGATTTTGCCGTTTGCGAACGGTATGGATTTGGCAACAAAGTTAAATCGCTTTTTTCAGCCTTTAGCCGAGGGTGCTAATCAAGCTCAATCCTTACCTTTGCCGGCGATCGCCTCCCATTTAGAAGTAGCTGAGCAAAATTTCTTGCTGCTGTTTCGCGATCGGCTCAGCTATGACCTCGACTTGCGATCGCTGGGGGTGCACTCGGCAACGGGGGATGTTTTGCTCAGCCCCAGCTCATTGTTAGAGATGAGCTTTAACCTCAAAACGCCTTGGGGAGCGCGCAGCCTCTCTATCCCAGACGCACCCACTACTTTGATTAATCCAGGCGTCCAGCGGCAGGGGCGGACGCTGACTTGGCAACTCCAACCCGGCTACATTAATCATTTAGAAGCTGCATTTTGGTATCCTAGCCCGCTTGGCTTCGGGGCGATCGCGATTATCCTATTGGTGGGAGTTGGCTGGTACTTCAAGTACGGGCAGGCATAATTTTCGGCTGAATTATCTTTTGGCAGGCAACACCTGTGCGCTCCTCTGACTCCTTTCGCCGCTACTTGATTCTGGGGCTTAGCGTTCCGCTGGTTGCTCTCAATGTTTGGATTCTTGCCCAGATTTTTAGCTATTTCGAGTATGTGCTGACCGTGATTACGGTGGCGGCAATTCTGGCTTTTCTACTCAACAACATTGTCGAAGGATTACAGCGGCTAAGTCTGAGACGCGATCAGGCAATTTTGCTAGTGCTGTTGATTACGCTGGCTGCCTTGGGAATTGCTGGCTTTGTGCTAATACCCTTGACGATTCAACAGGCAACTCAACTTTTGCAAGGACTGCCAGGCTGGCTCGAAAATGGCGATCGCAATTTGGCTGGCTTAAGCCGATTTGCCAATAGCCATAGCCTGTATTTCAATCTGGAGGAAATTAGAACCCAACTCACAGTCAGAGCCCAAGCCCTGCTGGAGCTACTGCCGGGGTTTGCGATCGGAACCTTAGGGCGGCTGCTAGATATGGTCTTAATTTTGGTGCTGGCTTTCTACATGCTGTTTTATGGCGGACGGCTGTGGCAAGGGCTAATCAACCTGCTGCCTGCGCCATTTGGTGCCGTGATTGGGCGATCGCTACGGTTTAACTTTCAGCGCTTTTTTATTGTGCAGTTGCTGCTCGCGCTGTTTATGTTCCTGGCCATGCTGCCAGTGATGATGTTTTTTCGGGTAAACTTTGGCTTTCTATTTGCCCTCCTAATTGCAGCCTCTCAACTGATTCCAGTCGTTGGGGCAACCCTAGGGATCGGCATTGTTGTCCTGTTGGTGATCTTGCAGAGCCTCCGGCTAGCAATCTTAGTTGGCATCGCTGCGATCGTCCTGCAACAGGTCAAAGACAACCTGCTAGCCCCAAAATTGTTGGGCAACATGATTGGGCTGAACCCACTCTGGCAGTTTATCGCCTTATTGATTGGAGCGCGGATGGCTGGCTTACTGGGCGTGGTTTTATCCATTCCGATCGCCGGGGCAATTAAGAGTAGCTTTGAAGAATTAAAACCGATCCGACAGCCTCCAGTTCAAGCCAGCAAACGCCTGCCGCCCCGCCAGTCTTGAATCCAGCCTCTTATGCTTGAGCTGCGGTTATTGTCTGCAAATCTGATCTAATCAGCGCCTTTTATACAAGCCCAAACCGCCGGTGGCGCTGCTGATAGTCAGACAGCGCTCGATGAAACTCTTGGCGATCGAAATTTGGCCACAGCGTTTCAGTCACGTAGATTTCAGAATAGGCAACTTGCCACAGCAAAAAATTACTGACCCGCATTTCTCCGCTTGTCCGAATCAACAGGTCAGGATCGCAGGTGCCAGCAGTGTAGAGATGCCTCTCAAACAGGGCCTCATCAATATCAACCACCTGGAGTTGGCCTTTTTCGACCTGTTCTGCGATCGCCCGACAGGCTTGCAGAATTTCTCTTCTGCCGCCGTAGTTTGTTGCCACCGTAAACCGAATCGTTTGGTTATGGCGAGTAGCCGACATCGCCCGCTCAATCTCCTCTTGCAGTGACTCTGGCAGCGACCCCAAGTCGCCGACAAAGTGAATTTGGACTCCTTCGCTGATCAGTTCTTTCAGTTCTCGCCGCAGCACTCGCTCAAATAGCGTCATCAAAAACTCAACTTCCGCCAGCGGTCGTCCCCAATTCTCAGTCGAAAAGGCGTAGGCGGTCAGCGCTTCAATTCCCCAATCTTTGCAGCAGCGCAGCAGTTCTTTTAGCGTGTCCACGCCGTGACGATGCCCCATAATCCGCGGCAAGCCCTGCTGCTTAGCCCAGCGGCCATTGCCATCCATAATCACCGCCACATGTCTGGGTAGGCGTTTCACATCCAGATCAGCCGGCAGGTCTCGCAGTAAGGTCGGTTTAGCAGTCATGTTTTTTTGCGAAAGGCAGGGAAGCGAAGTAAACGACGAAAGCCAGGGGTAAAAATTTTAGCTTGAACTTTCCGCCATAGACCTCGCAAACCGGTTGTCTCAGTCTCACTTTCTACCGAGTCAAGTAGGCGAGTCTCTAGTAGCTCTTTCAGCTTACTGCTGGTTAGGGGTCGGTTCAGTACCCCCTTCTCTGCTAGTGAAATCGAACCCGTTTCTTCAGATACAACTATACAGGCACAGGTTTCTACTCGCTCTGTAATTCCCATTGCCGCTCGGTGTCGTGTTCCTAATTGCCGAGAGGCCGTTCGTTCTGAAAGGGGCAGAATCACGCTAGCCGCGACAATTCGGGAGCCGCGAATTAAGAGCGCCCCGTCGTGCAACAGCGTCGAGGTCTGAAAAATAGTTTGAATTAGCTCTTTCGAGACATCCGCATTCAACTTTACCCCCGGCACAGAAAAATCTCGTTCATCCATCGGTAGACTGCTGGTTTCTAAGATCAGCAGTGCACCGGTTCGATTTTGAGAGAGTTCCTTGACTGCTTCAACAATTTCATCCACTACATTATCGGTTTTGAGGGTCAATCGTTGACTCGGTCTGAGCAGCACAAGAATTTGACCACGCCCTAATTGCTCCAAAAACCAGCGGATTTCTGACTGCAAAATTACCGACAGCGCCACAGCCGAACCAATCACCAAGTTAGTTAACACAAAGGTGAGCAAATTCAGCCGCAGGATTTGACTGCCCACCGTGGCCAGCATCAAAAAAATGAATCCTCTGATCATCCATAGGGTGCGCCGCTCGGCAATCACCAGCAGCACCATATAGGTGAGGCCCAACACCAAGGTGAGATCTAGCAATCCCAGTAAAAACGGCCCCAGCAGCGGTCGGATCAGCAGGGCTAAATGACTAGGCTCGATCGCGCTTAACCAGCCCTGAGTCCCGTTCTGGTATATCAGCCCTTGCTGTAAGCCTGCCATTGCGCCTTGGGAAAATGTTGAGCCTTACGGAAATTTGATCAAACAAGCCAGATTAATATCAACAATCAAACATTGCAGGCAATGCAGGTTTTAAACTAGTCGCTCTGGCAGCAAATCATTTTTAACCAAATCTTGATAGGTCTCCCGCTTCAAGATCAGGTTGGCTTCGCCTGAGTGCACCAGCACCGCCGCTGGTCGAGTCAAACGGTTATAGTTGGAAGCCATGCTGTAATTGTAGGCTCCAGTTGTCATCACGACGAGAATATCGCCAGGTTCAGTCACCGGAAGTTGGGCATCTTTGAGCAGAATATCTCCAGATTCACAGTGCTTCCCCGCCACGGTAACAGTCTGGCTGACCGGAGCAGCCATCCGATTGCCAACAACAGCTCGGTAAGCTGACTGATAGGTAATCGGTCGCGGGTTATCTGACATGCCGCCATCAACCGCCACATAGGTACGGATGCCGGGCACCTCTTTATGTCCGCCAATCGTATAGGCAGTCACACAAGCCGGGCCAATTAAAGACCGACCTGGCTCACAAATTAGTTTGGGCAGCGGTAGACCCCGGTCTTGGCAAGCAGCCGCAATGCTTTCAGCCACGACTTTCACCCAGTCTGTAATACTGGGCGGTTGATCTGACTCAACGTAGCGAATCCCTAAGCCGCCCCCAACATTTAGCTCGTTCATGGGTAGCCCAGCCGCGATCGCCGCCGCCAGCCAGTCCGCCAACACGCCTGCCAAATCTTGGTGCGGCTGCAACTCAAAAATTTGAGAGCCAATGTGGGCATGAAAACCGACCCAGTTGACCTGGGAATGCTGAACGGCAAAGTCTAACAGCGCCGAGATTTGATTCGGATCAAAGCCAAATTTGCTGTCGAGGTGCCCTGTCCGAATGTACTCGTGGGTATGGCACTCAATTCCAGGCGTAATCCGCAGCATCACTCTGGGCGAATTGCCGCTGGCTGGGGCTAATTCCGCTAGCCGCTCTAGCTCCAGCCAGTTGTCTGCCACCACTGTACAGCCGGCCGCGATCGCAAACTCTAGTTCTGGCAGCGACTTATTATTGCCGTGGAAGTAAATTTTCTCACCGCTGACGCCAGCTTGCAGGGCGGTGTAAAGTTCGCCGCCAGAGGCAACGTCAATCCCGAAGCCTTCGCTAGTTACAATCGCGCAGGTTGCCAGGCAATTCCAGGCCTTCGAGGCATAAATAACCTGAGCAGAACCGGGATAGTAGCGCTGCATTGCCTGCTGATATTGCTGGGCACCAACTCGCAGCGTCTGCTCATCCAAAATGTAGAGCGGGGAGCCAAACTGAGCGACTAGATCCACCACATCACAACCGCCAATTTCCAAGTGATCGCGATCGTTAAGGCAGGCAGTCAGCGGCAGTAGCTGCTGATTGGGGGAGCGGCTGTCTAGGTCAACCGGGGAAGTCAACAGAGAACTCAGAGCAGCCGTTTGGGGAGAGTCGAGCAACACCATAGGTTTTGAGGATTTCTGTCAAAGCATGACAGGTTTGGCAACAGTTAAAGATTTGTTTTTACCAGTGTACAATTTAGCGGCTGACCGGGCGATTCTGTTTGCAGAGGCACTTTAGTGAACGCTAAATTTTGTCATGCCTGATTTAACGCTTAAACCGATGTCTGAGGATCTGCTAGCGGCTGCCGTAGGCTTAGATCAAATTTGTTTGGGTGGCTTATGGAACTTGGCCGGCTACCAGCAAGAATTTGAACGTGATATCAGCACCCTGCTGGCCTTAACTTGCTCGTTAGATTGCTCATCAGACCGACCGAATCTAGTTGATAGCCTTCAGATAAACAGCCCTGAGATTAATCAATCTGACCAACTGCTGATTGGCATGGGCTGTAGCTGGCGGATTCTGGAAGAAATGCATATTACCCTGATCGCGGTTCATCCCGGCTACCAGCGATCGGGACTGGGGCAAATTCTGCTGATTGGACTGCTTTGGTTGGGCTGTCAGCATCGGTCAGAACGAACAACCCTGGAGGTACGAGAATCTAATCGGGTGGCGCTTGCCCTCTACGAAAAGTTCGGATTCCAAGTTGCAGGACGGCGACGGCGATACTACCCTGATACGGGCGAAGATGGCTTGATTTTGTGGCGAGGTGAGCTGGAGAAACCAGAATTTGCGCAACTGCTCAGACAACAGCAGCAGCAGACGATGGCTAGCTTGGAGATCAAAGGTTGGCACTTGCAAATCGCCAGTGAATTGAATCCATGCCTGCAAGCAGGAGCGAACTAGCCCAAGTTAGCGCTTGATCCCAAGCTGAAAGACGATTAATGTTTGACAACAAAAAATATTTGAATTTCTGTCGCTACAATGAAGAATAAGAAGTTCTCCTCCATGGCCTGAAACTATTGTAAATAGCGATGCTTTTGAGGTTTGCTCTTGACCAATTAGGACAAAGTTCCTGTGTTAAGATTGGTCTTACCTGCACGCAGCAACCATTGGGAATACGCCATGTTTGAACGCTTTACAGAAAAGGCAATTAAGGTCATCATGCTCGCCCAAGAAGAAGCCCGCCGATTGGGGCACAATTTTGTGGGGACAGAGCAAATCCTTCTAGGGTTAATCGGGGAAGGAACTGGCGTTGCTGCCAAAGTCTTAAAATCGATGGGGGTCAACCTCAAAGATGCCCGGATTGAAGTCGAGAAAATTATTGGTCGGGGATCGGGCTTTGTCGCGGTTGAAATTCCCTTTACTCCCAGAGCAAAGCGAGTTTTAGAGCTGTCTTTGGAAGAAGCCCGTCAGTTAGGTCACAACTATATTGGGACTGAGCATCTGCTGCTGGGCTTGATCCGAGAAGGCGAGGGCGTTGCCGCCAGAGTTCTAGAAAACTTAGGCGTTGACCTGTCCAAAGTGCGCACCCAAGTGATTCGGATGCTGGGTGAAACGGCGGAAGTTTCTGCTGGCAGCAGTCAAGGGCGAACCAAGACCCCAACCTTGGATGAGTTTGGCTCTAACCTGACTCAGTTGGCCGCCGACGGCAAACTTGATCCGGTGGTTGGCCGCCAAAAAGAGATTGAGCGCGTGATTCAAATTCTTGGTCGCCGAACCAAAAATAATCCAGTCCTGATTGGTGAACCAGGCGTGGGCAAAACGGCGATTGCCGAAGGATTAGCCCAGCGAATTGCCAACAGCGATATTCCAGATATTCTGCAAGACAAGCGGGTTGTTACCCTTGACATTGGCTTGCTGGTGGCCGGCACCAAGTACCGGGGCGAATTTGAAGAGCGGCTGAAAAAAATTATGGACGAGATCCGCCAGGCCGGTAACGTCGTCTTGGTGATTGATGAAGTCCACACTCTAATTGGGGCCGGGGCTGCCGAAGGAGCGATCGACGCTGCCAACATTCTGAAGCCAGCCTTGGCGCGGGGTGAACTCCAGTGTATTGGCGCCACAACCCTGGATGAGTACCGCAAGCACATTGAGCGCGATGCGGCCCTAGAGCGCCGCTTCCAGCCGGTGACGGTCGGAGAACCCTCGGTCGATGAAACAATTGAGATTCTCTACGGTCTGCGGGAGCGTTACGAGAAGCACCACAAGCTGAAAATCCTGGACGAAGCGCTGGAAGCTGCCGCCAAGCTCTCCGATCGCTATATTTCTGACCGCTTTCTGCCCGACAAGGCAATCGACTTAATCGACGAAGCCGGTTCACGGGTGCGCTTGATCAACTCGCAGTTGCCTCCAGCCGCCAAAGAACTCGATAAAGAACTGCGGCAAGTCCTGAAGGAAAAAGACGACGCGGTGCGCTCCCAAAACTTTGACAAAGCGGGCGAACTGCGCGATCGCGAAATGGAGTTAAAGGGCAAAATTCGCGACCTGTCGCAATCTAAGAAAGCCGAATCGACCAGCGAAGATCAATCTCCCGAGGTGAATGAGGAAGACATTGCCCACATTGTCGCCTCCTGGACAGGGGTGCCGGTTAGCAAGCTAACGGAATCTGAGTCTGAGAAACTGATGCACATGGAAGACACCCTGCATCAGCGCCTGATTGGTCAGGATGAAGCCGTGCGGGCAATTTCCCGCGCCATTCGGCGGGCGAGAGTAGGGCTGAAAAATCCCAACCGCCCGATCGCTAGCTTTATCTTCTCCGGCCCAACCGGGGTTGGTAAAACTGAGCTGACCAAATCTCTAGCCGCTTACTTCTTTGGCTCTGAAGATGCGATGATCCGGCTAGATATGTCGGAGTACATGGAGCGGCATACGGTTTCTAAGCTGATTGGTTCGCCCCCCGGCTACGTTGGCTACAACGAAGGTGGGCAACTGACTGAAGCCGTCCGTAGACGCCCCTATACCGTCGTTCTGTTTGATGAAATCGAAAAGGCTCACCCCGATGTCTTCAATTTGCTGCTGCAAATTCTGGAAGACGGTCGCTTGACTGATGCCAAGGGTCGGACTGTCGACTTCAAGAACACCCTCTTGATCATGACCTCGAACATCGGTTCCAAAGTGATTGAAAAAGGTGGCGGTGGACTCGGCTTTGAGTTTGGCGGCAGCGGTAATGAAGCCGATTCTCAGTACAACCGGATTAAATCCTTGGTGAACGAAGAGTTAAAGCAATACTTCCGCCCAGAATTCCTCAACCGTCTAGACGAAATCATTGTCTTCCGTCAGTTGACGAAGGACGAGGTGAAGCAGATTTCCGATATTCTGCTTAAGGAAGTCTTTGGGCGGCTGACGGAGCAGGGGATCACCTTAGAAGTGACAGAGCGATTCAAAGATCGCTTAGTCGAGGAAGGCTATAACCCTAGCTACGGTGCTCGACCGCTGCGGAGAGCGATTATGCGCTTGCTGGAAGATAGCTTGGCGGAAGAAATTCTGTCTGGGCGCGTCAAAGACGGCGACACTGCGATCGTAGATGTGGGTGATGATGGTCAAGTCAAGGTGATTCAAGGTGAACGCCGACAACTACTGCCCCAAGGCGCAGAGTAGACCGATCCCCATTGGTTAGATTGTCAAAGCATCTACCAGGAACGGCAGAAATTGGAAACTTTTCTGCCGTTTTTTGCTGTTTGGTTGCCTTCACTAGGATGATGGGCTTATGCAGATTAACGCTGAAATCTTGATCCCGTTCCCGCAATCGCTGGTGTTTGCCACCTATCGAGACCAGCTCTTGGATTTGATCCCCTACCTACCAAACGTGAAGGGGATTGAGCCTCAAGCTCGGACTGAAGCAGAGGGGCGGGTGCAATTGGTGAACGTGTGGCATGGCGGCGGCGAGATCCCGCCCCCGGCTCGCGCCTTGCTGAGTGAGTCAATGCTGTCCTGGACAGAACGAACTACCTGGAACCCGATCGACTTCACCACCGACTGGCAAATTGAAACCCATGCCTTTACAGATGCTGTGAGCTGTATTGGCAAAAATTATTTTCTAGAGTCAAACGGTGGCACTAAACTCGTTAGCAAAGGCAAGCTAGCGATCGACCCTAGCAAAATTCATGGCGTCCCTCATTTTTTGGCTCAGATGATTGCCGGTGTCGTCGAGGAATTTCTGGGCGGCAAAATAGAGCCAAATCTGCTCCAACTTGCGGCAGGAGTGAGCGCTTACCTGGAGCAGACTTCTCACGCTCTGACTTGAAACCCTCGCAAACCGAAAACCCATCCGACTCTGAGTCGGATGGGTTTGGGGTGAAAAGTTGATTTTACCGCAGTGCCAAGCCAATCTAGCTTTGTCTAGTCATCAACAACTTGGGCTGATACTTCTACAGCTTGGACATCAATCGTGCCAGGTGGGGTCAGGCGGTGAAAGTGGCGATCGCTAACTTGCAAATTTTCGCCACAGCTAGGACATTGCAGTTGTCGGTTATTTAACCCTACTAATTCAAAGCTACAGACTGGGCATTCTTCTTGCACCAAGCTCCGCTTTAGCCACCACTGCAACCCCAAAAACAGCGCTAGCGGGGTGATTAAAACTAGCCCTAGCAAAATCAAAGACAGTTTGACCAACCACCCTAAGCCAATCAGGCTAAACAGCCAGACAACGACTAAAAAGATCAGCCAGGATTTAATAGCAGGATAGTTGCTCAGCAGTGCTCTAGGATTATTCAGATTCAAGGCTGTTCTCCAACTTAAGCTAAAGGAGATATTCTTCATCTAAGCATAGTATTCAGTTGGGCGGAGGTAGGTTATCCCTACCTGGAACCGGATGGGTTGTAATCGCAGCCGAGGAATGAGGGCATACTGAGTCCTGTAATTCAAATGAGCGAGATCATGACCCTCAAGACAGTTGGAGACGCACCGGGCGAACTGTTTGGCGATCGCTATCGAATTGAGCGGCTGTTAGGAAAGCGGTCGGGCCGCCGCACCTATCTAGCCAGAGATTTAAAAACCTACAAGCAAGTGGTAATCAAGCGCCTCATCTTTGGGGAGGATATTGAATGGGAGGACTTAAAGCTATTTGAACGGGAAGCCGCCGTACTGCGATCGCTCTCTCACCCCGCCATTCCTCGTTATTTAGATTACTTTGATTTAGACTTACCCAGCGGCAAGGGGTTTGCCCTCGTCCAGGCCTACATTAGTGCTTCCTCATTAGAAGCTCATTTACAGACCCGCAGTTTCAATGAATCAGACCTGATCGCTCTCGCCAAATCAGTTCTAGAGATCTTGATCTATCTGCATGATCATGATCCCCCCATCGTCCATCGAGACATCAAACCCAGCAACATTCTCTTGAGCGATCTACCCGTTGCCAGAATTGGCGAGGTCTACTTGGTCGATTTTGGCTCAGTTGCCTTACCAAAAGCCTCTCACACGATCACCGTTGTGGGAACCTATGGCTACATGCCGCCGGAGCAGTTTGGCGGACGCACCATGCCTGCTTCTGACTTGTATAGCTTGGGCGCAACGCTGATTTATTGGGTAACAGGGCAACACCCCGCCGATCTGACTCAGGTCGATCAGCAGCTTCAGTTTACGCCTTTGACTCCCCTCAGTCCAGGGCTGACTCGCTGGCTCCAGCGGATGGTGCAGCCGAGTTTAAGCCGCCGCTTCACCTCCGCCCGTGAAGCGTTAGCGGCACTTGATTTACCTGCGCTGTCAGCAGCGATTGTTCAACGCCCAGCCAACAGCAAAATTTTGCTCAAAAAAGCGGCCCAAACCCTAGAAATTCGGTTCCCGCCGGGACGGACTAACCCCTTAGCAGTGGCTGGATTAGCATTTATGGGGCTGTTTGCGATCGCTTGGAACTCTTTCATCATGCTGTGGACAGGCATGGCCCTGATGGCTCCGTTGCCGATTAATCTTGTGTTTGCCCTCTTCTCGCTGCCGTTTTGGGCGGTTGGGATCGGGATGGCAGGGACAGTCATCTTTGGCTTATTTGGGAAGATGCGCTTGCACTTAACGGAGCAACAGATTTCTCAGCAGTACGAACTGTTTGGCTGCAAGCGCTATATTCCCCGCCCCAGTCCCCGCCAAGACATTACCCGGATCGAGCTGGTTGAGCGCCACTATAAAAAAGACAGTGATGGTGATCGAGTCGAAGTCCAACCGCAACTGATTATTTGGGCCGGGGGGCAGACCTACCGCTTCAGCCCCAAGGTTAATGCTTGGCTAAGCGAGGCTGAAATTGAGTGGTTAGCGACTGAACTCAGTGATTGGCTAGGACTACCGATTGATCGAACGTAGCAATTACTACTAAACCTTTGCTTCAAAACCATATAGTGATATGCTTTACCGCGACCAGTGACTATGAGTCTTCAAACAAATGCCTTTACCAAAACGATTTTTAGCCGAGTTCATCGGCACTTTCTGGCTAGTCTTAGGCGGCTGCGGTAGCGCGGTCTTAGCGGCTGCTTTTCCCTATACCGCCAAAGTCGGTGAATCCGCAAATTACTTTGGGATTGCTTTTGCTGGCGTTTCCCTAGCCTTTGGTTTGACCGTTCTAACCATGGCCTACGCGATCGGCCATATTTCTGGCTGTCACCTTAACCCTGCCGTTTCGTTTGGGTTGTGGGCTGGCAAGCGCTTTCCGAGTTCTGATTTACTACCCTACATCGTTGCCCAAGTTTTAGGCGCGATCGTTGCCGGTGGTCTAGTCTATCTGATTGCAACCGGCCGTGAAGGTGGTTTTGTCCTCTCTGGGCCAGGGGCGCTAGCCACAAACGGTTTCGGTGCCCTTTCTCCGGGCGGTTATTCTCTAATCGCCTGTTTGATCACAGAGGTTGTTTTGACCTTTATGTTCTTAATGATTATTCTGGGTTCCACTGACCGCCGCGCTCCACAAGGGTTTGCTCCGATCGCGATTGGCTTAGGGTTGACCTTGATTCACCTGATTAGCATTCCGGTCACAAACACTTCTGTCAACCCTGCTCGCAGCACTGGCGTCGCCATTTTTGCTGGCACCGAATACTTCTCACAAGTCTGGCTATTCTGGGTTGCCCCAATTGTTGGCGCCATCATCGCTGGGTTTCTCTACTCGGCTGTTTTTGATGAATCTCTTCCAGGTGAGTAAACATGATGGCTCTGTAGCTACTATCAGCTAGCTCAAACCTGAAACCGAAACGGGTCTTTACAGTGTAAAGACCCGTTTTTTTGCTTGTCACCGCCCATGACGAGAGATAGAGCTGCCGCCACTGTCGTTTGAGCATTCCTAGCCCCCCGGCCCCAATTCTGGGGCCGGGGGGCGGTTCGGCAGATGTCCTAACTAACCTGGCTATGGCTATAGAGCAATTCTCGCCTGCTTGGATAACGAGATTTTTGTTGCATACATTTTTAAAGAAAATTTGCAAAAAATGTTGCATTTTTGTAACAATATGCCTATGATTGTTTACATAAGTTCACAAAGTTCTTCTGTAACTGGGGATTGACCAATGTTTGCACCGATTGTAGTTTTATTGCGGAGCTGGATAGGAAGTCTTGAATTTACTCGCTTACGCGGTAAGGCGATCGCCCTCCACTCTCAAGCCATTACCAACTTTTGCAACCGAGTCGGGATTGAGCGGACGGCCCGGCAAAACATGATTCGCCTTGCTCGCGACAACGGCAAAAAATTAGGACTGCTTGCGTAAACTTGTTCGCTGAAACATTGGCAATTCACACATACACAGACAAAATTCAAACACTCTAAACGATTGAGGTCAAAGCAATGCTGCTTCTAACTGCTGTAATTATTGTTGGCTGGGCTGCTGCTGCCGTTCTGGGCACTCAGGCTTATTTTTTGGGCGAACAATCTAAGCCCATTCATGAGCGGAACTGGCGCTCTGCTTCTTTCGAAGCGATCGCTGCCTCAGTGACTGGCAAGGCGATCGACCACACTCAGCGTACTCCTGGTTTCGACGTTGCAGATGCTTACTCCAGCACCCTATTGCCTGATGCCTAAGCAGGTAAATTAATTAACAAAGTCCATGATCCCTAGCTTCTAACTCTCTTGATTTGGATTCCACCGCTGCACCCAGTTTCTCAACTCTAGTGAGAGAGACGTTCGGGTGCGGCGGTCGTTTTTGAGGTAAATATGCTCAGTGACGGCTCGGCTTACTAGTTGCTCCGAATCAGTCATCTTGTAAATCTGGTAATCAACTCTAAAGGCTGAGCTATCTCGATGTTGCGCTGTTAAATGAATAGCCAACCGATCGCCACAGTAGAGCGGACGCAAAAAATCTACCCTCGCATGGGCGATCGGGACAGCAGCTTTTGTACCCCTAAAAAAATCTTGTAAGTCAATGTCAGTCTCTGCTAGAGATGCCTCGTACGCTTCATGGCAAAAGTTCAAAACGTTAGCAAAATAAACGACACCCGCTGCATCTGTATCCTGAAATTTAACCGTACGGAGATAAACAAATGGCATTTTGGGTATGCTGTGCCTAAGCAGGGTTGACCTAAACCACAGGTTAAACCAATCGAGGTCACGTTCTAGAAGGATACAGGTCACTGCTAGTTTAAGCTAACCAAGCCAGACTATAAAAGTCACAAATTTCTGAAACAGATTAAATGCTTCCTTCGTCTGTCCTATTAATCTCGCTAGAGAGATCAGATTGTCATCACCTTGATCGATCTCCTATTTTTACTGAAATAGGTAAAAAAAGAACTGAGTGGTTGAGAATCCGGTGTGACAAAGATCACCCCAAATATAAAAAGATTTTAAAAAAGATGGATTTCCGTATTGCCTACCTAGAAAGGATGAGTCATAATTGAGCCAAGCAGGATATATGTGTATAGTATCCACAAAAATATTACTGAGTGTTAATTTGCATTTGATATTCGGTTTGCCTCGTTATGTTTACAGTATTTAAGCTTTCTATGGATCTTGAGCGGTCGTTGCTCTTCCTCCAAGTGACTGCTTAAAGCCTCACAAGGTCAAGAGTATTAGGAGTTTTCAGAATGTCCCTGTTCTTCCCGAAAAGATATGCTCGCGAAAAGCTTTTTCAGAGTATTCCGCCAATGTGTGTGACTGAAAATCCACAGACTGCTTTTAGGACTCTTGGAGGTTCTAAGCTTTCAACTTTATTTTCATTAGGTTTCACCTTGCTTGAGAGTCAATGTCTTGTTGCCTGGGCAGATGACCATTTCCTGCCTATTAAAGCAAAGATTCTGACGCAACTGTAAGATCGATCACTTCTCAGTCGTTTTGCTGTTAGGTAACAGCGGACGCAGCACTCCCAACAGCTTAGACCAGTTAACCATCTGAATCAGAGATTGACATAGAGCTGCACACAGCGTCAGCTCTAGGTACGCTTGGGTAGCCTAAATGAGAATTTCTTCAGATAGTCTGAGCTTCAACTAGTAAATATTTATTAGTCGATTAGGAGTGAACTTTAGATGGTCTTCAGGATCTCAGTTTCTCCATAGCAACCTTCCTGAAGAGTAACAGACCTATTCTTCAGTTAAATTTGGAGGCCAAAGTGCAGAAAAGGTGTAATCGTAATCGAAAGCGTTCGAAAAGAAGAGCAGTGCATTGCCCCATTCATGGCTGCTACCTAGACAGTGTTAGTCAGAAATACTCCCTTTTTGCCAATGATCCCAGGCAATTACAGCAAAGGGGAATGAATCGGCTATCAGCTTCTTTATTAATCAATGCCAAAACGGCAGTTCCACTGCAAGGTGAGTGGATAGAGGCCTTCTGGTGTGCCCAGTGCCAAAGAAAGGAGTGGTATCAGGTGCGAAAAATAGATGGACTGACCTATCGTCTGCGCTCCTGTCCCCAGGAACTTTGGCAGCAAGCAACAGGAGTGATTCAATCTGACGGCAATCCTTCTGTTGGAGAGTTTACAAAGCGCAGTGCTAGACAAACTCGTTATCAAGGAGTCAAAGCATTCAGTGGCATTTAGAGCTGATTATTTTTCAAGCCTCTTCTCAACCTTAGTGCTGCTGTTTGCACACACTCATTCCACTTGTTCGGTTATTTCCCTGGTTCCCAAATTCTTACTACAGCCATGAATAAGAAATTAGCTCAAAGGCAAGTTTATCCAGATTTAGACTCTTCCTTAGGTGCTTCTTCACTAAATCATAAAGTTACGCAACTTCACCCTAAATTTAGTTCGCCAGCTCTGCCCTTTGAAAGTACTAGCACTGGCAGGCTGTGCATTATCACACAATATTACCCACCAGATTATGCACCGACAGGGCAATTAATTAACGATTTAGCGAATCATTTGGGAGCTCAAGGTCAAAAGACTTATGTTTTTACAGGGCAGCCGGCTTATGCGGTTGATTGCGTTGCCCAAAAGCATGAGTATCTAAATAAAGTCACGATTCGGCGATCGCAGGCAACTCGCTTTTTCTCCAGCCGCATTCGCCACAAACTGGTGAATGGCATGCTGTTTGTCCTGCGGGCAGGGCTTTTCATGCTCAAACAAGTTAAACATCAAGACACCTTGCTGCTAACATCAGCTCCGCCTTTCTTGCCGATCTTGGGTTGGTTCGGAAATCTTTTGTTTGGGATTCCCTATGTCTGCCTGATTTATGATTTGTACCCAGAAGTCGTGGTCAACCTAGACGTGGCGTCTCAAACCAACCTATTGGTCAAATTTTGGGAATTCTGCAATCGCCTTACCTTTAGTCGAGCCAAGGGCATTATTGTCATGAATGGTTCTATGAAGGAGCGCATTGTCAAAAAATACCCTCAGCTACAGCAAAAAATCTCAGTTATTCATAACTGGACTGATCCAGATAAAATTGTCCCACTTGAAAAGTCAGAAAATTGGTTTGCGCAACAGCATGGTTTGGCTGATAAGTTTACAGTGCTGTATTCAGGCAACAGTGGTCGTTGCCACGACATGGAAACAATCTTGGAGGCAGCGCTCAAATTGCGGGATGAGCCAATTCAATTTGTCTTCATTGGAGACGGAGCCAGCTATCAGACTTGTGTGAATTTTGCGAGGGAACAAGGCTTAAACAACTGTCTCTTTTTGCCTTACCAAGATCGGAGTGTTCTTCCCTACTCACTCACAGCTTGCGATGTCTCATTAGTGAGTATGAAGCAAGGCATGGAGGGAGTGGTTGCTCCCAGTAAACTTTATAGTATGTTGGCTGCTGGCCGGCCAGTGGCTGCCATTTGTGAATCTCATTCATACCTTAATCATCTGATTAAAGACGCAAAGTGTGGTGCCACTTTTGTGAATGGCGACAGCGAAAATCTATCCCAATTTCTCCGCGCTCTGGCATCTCAACCAAAGGTTGCCCAGCGAATGGGGCGTGCAGGCCGCGAGTATTTGGTTTCCAACTTCACGCTAGAAATTTGTGCCAAGCAGTATGCGCGGGTGCTAGGTTTGCATGAAAAGGCTAAACATGGCTTAGTTAGCCAAGCGCAGTCTTCGGCTGTCAGATTTAACCATCGCCAGAGAATTTACCGCCGACAAATTGGTCAGTTACTCAAAGAAGCGGGATTGCTGACAGAAGTGCAGGTGAATGACATCTTAACGATGCAAAGCGGCAAGCAGCATAGTGGTCTCAAATTTGGAGAGATTGCCGTCCTCAAAGGCTGGGTCAGACCAGAAGTCGTTAACTCGATTTTGACACTGAATAAACCGATTGGTCAGCTCCTGCGGGAAGCTGGCCTACTGACAGAAGGTCAAATTAACGACATTCTAAAGACTCAAGACATTCAGCATGGTGGGCTAAGATTTGGAGAGGTTGCTGTCCTCAAAGGCTGGGTTCATCCAGACACCATTAATTTTGTGCTCAGAAAATATGAGCCAGCTCTATGAGTAGCGATTCAATTCAGCTACATTGGAGGGAATTCAAACCTGACTTTCTAAGGCGAGAGTATGGAAGAATATCAACTTAAACCTGCGAGTCATGCTCTTCCAGAATCAAGTAAGCTGACTCGCGAATCAGCTTCAGAGCCTGATGTCTGGTCTGCATTAGCTAGGCACAAGTTTGCAGCATCAGCCGTTGCTTTGACATTATTTGTGGCTTCGATCATTCTTAGCCTTGGTAGGACTCCTACCTATCAGTCAGACTCTTTGATTTTGATTGAAAATCAGGTTTCAGTTCCGGTGGCTGGGGAGAACCCAACTCAACCCACTAACACTAAAGACGCTGAAAACGAACTTTCGACTGAAATCGAAATTCTCAAGAGTCCCTCTCTATTGGCGAAAGCTCTCAAAAATCTTGATCCCAAGTATCAAGTTTATTCAGTTCAAGAGGTGGCATTTAACTTATCTTTGCGGCAAGTTGGCAAAGCCAATGTCCTGATGGTGTCTTTCAAGGACACTGATCCTGAGCGCAATCGAGCGATTGTGGCTGCTCTCGTTTCAACCTACGTTGCCTACAGCAAAGAGAGTAAGCGATCGCCAGTCACTAATGCAATTCGCTTTATTGAAGAACAACTTCCAGACGCGAGAAGAAAGCTCAATGATGCTTCTTTAGCCATTACAGCCTTTCGCAAGCAAAATAATGTTGATGATCCTGACTCGTCGGCTGCGTCTGCGGTTCAGCTTCAAACTGAGCTTCAGCAACAGCTGCAAGTTGCTGAAATCGCCCTGAGGCAAACTCAGCAGACTTATCAGCAGTTGTTGAAGCAAGTGTCTGCATCTGGACAAAACCCAAGCACAGTCCTAACTGATGCGATTTTGAGTCAGGATGCCACCTATCAAAAGTTGGTGACTCAACTACGGGAAAGTGAAGCTCAGTATGCGCTGGCTCAAACTCAGTTTCTGCCGGGTCATCCGCGTGTGCAGGAGCTCAAAGCGACTGTTGAAGAAACTCAAGGTTTGTTGCAGGCTCAAATTAGGAGAGTTTTGGGTAGCAAGCGATCGAAAGCTGCAGGGCAGTCAGTGCCAAGTGGTGCCACGCAGCAGGCTTTGTCTCAAAAATTGCTTGAGACTCAAACCACGCTTACTGCTCAGGCAGCGCAAGTCGATGGACTTCGCAAAGCAGAGGTAGCAGCAGGGCAGAATGTTCAAAAACGACTGGCTCCACAGCAAGTTTATAAAGACCTCCAGCGCCAATATGAAGCCAGTGCCCAAGTTGTCAACAATTTTTTGACGAAATTGAATGAGCTGCAGGTACGGGAGGCGCAAGAGACATCATCTTGGAAAATTTTGGAGCCGCCTTATTTGCCGACGGAGCCGATCTCACCCAATTTGAAGCGCGATGCGCTGGTTGGTGCAGTGATTAGCTTGCTGGCTGGAGTCGGTATCGCCATGCTCCTGGAAAAGCTGGATCGCAGACTCAAACGAGTTCAAGAAGTAAAAGAATTAACAGGTTTGCCTATCTTGGGTATTGCGCCGGAAGTTTACCCAAGTTTGTTCGCTCGCTTTAAACCCAGCCTTAATGTTCCGCTCAAGAACATTAACGCTTTAACTGAAAGCATGCGTTCAACCGCCTTAGTTCTTAAATCAAAGGGGTTGGCTCAGTCTGAAACTGGGGAAGGAAAAGTTTTCATGCTGGTTTCATCGATCAGCAGGGAAGGAAAAACAACCTTAATTAGTCGTTTGGGCATCGCGCTAACAGAACTTGGTAAAAAAGTTTTGATTATTGATGCTGATTTTTACAGTCCATCCATTCATCGCATTTTTGGCATCAGTAATGCAAATGGACTGACGACGGTTTTGCAAAATGTGCAGCCTTGGCAGCATGTCGTGCAGACAATCTCTGTCAGTGGTCAGACAATTAATTTAGCGTCAGTTGAGCAACGTCAATTTTTATCGGAAGAAGAAAGCAAAAATTCCCAGAGTCAGAGGCATACTACCACTTCCCAGACAATGACGACTCCCCAGACCGCGATCGCCGGTCGGCAACTAGATATTATTCCGTCCGGTTTGCTGACAGACCAGTCCATCGCGTTACTTTCATCACAGCAGTTGGCTCAATTGCTGGAGGAATGTCGTTCCTCGTATGACTGCATTCTGATCGATACTCCAGGCATCTTGCAGCGGTTTGATGCTCAGTGTCTGGTGCCTCATGTTGATGGTGGAATTTTGGTTGCCGGTCTGCGGCGTTCCACACCGCAAGCACTAACCAGAGCAATGGAAATATTGCAAACATGCGAATGCAACTTTCTGGGGGTAGTTGTCAATTTTGCGCCAACTGAGCCTTTGCTAGATGAGTATCCATAAAGACAGTTAAGATGCTTTGAGGCGTTGAGTAAGACAAGACTAACCAAAGTTGATTTTAACTAACGGTATTTGACTAAACAACATTACTACTGTTGCAAAAGCTATTTTCGATTGTTTAAAACGTAATCTTATGAAAAGCCAAGATATTTCTGGTCAAGCAGAGTTAATTATAGAAGCGGGGCGGGCTGAGAAAGAGTATTGGAAAGACTTGTGGCGCTACCGGGAGCTATTTTACTTTTTGGCCTGGCGAGATATCCTCGTCCGCTACAAACAAACCATCATTGGGATTGCTTGGGCTTTGATCCGACCTTTCCTGACGATGGTTGTTTTTACGTTTGTATTCGGCAAATTAGCAAAACTGCCCTCGGAAGGAGCGCCTTACCCAATTTTAGTCTTCGCTGCCATGTTGCCCTGGCAATTCTTCTCGAATTCACTATCAGAGTGCAGCAACAGTCTAATTAGCAATGCCAACTTGATTTCCAAAGTTTACTTTCCGCGTTTGATTGTGCCTGTCAGCGCAGTCGTGGTTAGCTTTGTCGATTTCATGATTTCCGGGATAATCTTGATTGGGCTGATGGCTTGGTACGATTTTGTGCCTGGCTGGCGAATTTTGACCTTGCCACTGTTTATTGTAATTGCATTTTTTGCTGCTACTGGAGCAGGGCTTTGGTTTGCAGCCCTGAACGTCGAGTATAGAGATTTTCGCTATATTGTCCCATTTACTGTCCAGTTTGGTCTGTATATTTCACCCGTTGGATTTAGTAGTAGTATTGTGCCGGAGCAATGGCGCTTACTCTATGCTTTAAATCCAATGGTTGGCGTAATTGATGGTTTTCGGTGGGCGATTTTAGGTGGAGAATCGACAATCTATTTACCTGGGCTTGCTCTATCTGTAGCCTTGGTCATTTTCTTACAGATAACTGGCATTTGGTACTTCCGCCGAATGGAACGGACATTTGCAGATGTAATTTAAGTGGGAGCAACGCAGATGTCTGATACTATCATTCGGGTTAAGAATTTAGGTAAGAAATACCTAATTAGTCATCAAGAAGAAGGCAAATATCGCTACAAAACCTTAAGAGATATTGTTACAGGTAGTCTTAGGTCCCTTGGCAAAAATTTGCTGCCAGCGAAGCAGGAAAAAAAGCTGCCGCTCAATCGCGAAGAATTTTGGGCTCTGAATGATGTTTCGTTTGAGATTAACCAAGGTGAAGCGATCGGCGTTATTGGTCGCAACGGGGCTGGAAAATCAACTCTCTTAAAGCTGTTAAGTCGAATTACCGAACCCTCAAGAGGTCAAATTGCCGTTAGAGGACGAGTAGCCAGTCTGTTGGAGGTAGGAACAGGCTTTCACCCTGAACTGACAGGCAGAGAAAACATCTATCTCAACGGTGCCATTTTAGGCATGGGTAGGCTGGAGATCAAGAAAAAATTCGACGAAATCGTTGCGTTTGCTGAAATTGAGCGATTTTTGGATACACCCGTTAAGCGCTACTCTTCTGGCATGTATGTCCGTTTGGCTTTTGCGGTTGCCGCCCATCTAGAGCCAGAAATTTTGATTGTTGATGAGGTGCTAGCGGTCGGTGATGCAGCGTTTCAGAAGAAATGCTTGGGCAAAATGGGAGACGTAGCAACCAAGGAAGGGCGAACCGTTTTATTTGTTAGCCATAGTATGCAAGCGATCGCCCAGCTCACCCAACGTTCTATCCTCCTATACAAAGGCAACGTCCAGTTTGATGGCAAAACCGATCAAGCCGTTCGCTTATACATTGCTGGTCAAAAAGATGAGTCTGAGCCGCAGGGATATTACCAAGCTCCATCTAACAAAAATGGTAATCATGTTGCTTGGGCGAAGGTGCATACCTCAGAGGGCGATGGCGTTCACTGCTGGGGGCGAGCGATCGCCTTTGAATTTGCTCTCTCCATCACTCAACCCCATGAAAGTTTGTGGTTTTCATTTCAAGTTATCAGCGCTCTTCAGCAACCGATTTCTATTTTTTGGTTTTACGATCCGGAAGCTGCTTTTCGCCGTGAACCAGGAACATTTATCGTTCGATGCGAAATTCCTAAACTTAGGCTCTATATGGGTTCTTACACCCTAACCACCTGGTTTTCTGAGCGTCGTAGCGAAACCATGCTGGAAAACTTGCGGAATATTTGCCAGTTTGAAGTCGTCATGCATGAAATCGAGCGTCCAGAGTACCAATGGCAAGCGGACGAATGCACTTACTTAGAGGATGCATTTTGGCAATCGGCCGAAAAAATCGGGTAATCTTGCTCACCTCCCGTGACTTAAGCTTTAAAGTGTTCGGCAACGAGATTAAATATGGCAATCAATAATGATGTTCAAATCGGAAAAAACGTTAAGATTTTCCACCCTGATCTCGTTAATCTCTACGGCTGCACGATTGGGGACGAAACAAAGATTGGTGCCTTTGTTGAGATTCAGAAAAATGTTGTGGTTGGTAGTCGATGCAAAGTCTCCTCCCATAGCTTTCTGTGCGAAGGTGTTGTGATTGAAGACGAAGTATTTATTGGTCATGGCGTGATGTTTACCAATGATATTTATCCGCAAGCTACAAACGAAGACGGTAGCCTACAAGCTGATACTGACTGGCAGGTGGTTGAGACGCGGATCAAGCAAAGCGCTTCTATTGGCAGCAATGCGACTATTTTGCCAGGGCTGACGATTGGGAAGAAGGCACTGATTGGAGCAGGAGCAGTCGTTACACGTGATATTCCTGATTACGCAATTGTCGTCGGTGTACCTGCCCGGGTAATTGGCGATGTCCGGAATACGAGCCAGAATTAAGACTAGAAAGTACCAAAAAAACATTCAGGAGATTTTAATTAAGTCAATAAATATCAATTGCTTATTTAGTCTTCACTATGGTATAAGTTGCTAATGACTATGCAGTCATTAGGTTTCAGTTACTTAAATTCACCGCAACTAGAACGCATTGTTTTTTGCTTCTAAGAGCAGATATATCTCAATCGGAAGGTGAATTTCTGAAATTGCTTGTATTTGAAGCCTTGTGCTTGAGATACATTGCCTTTGGCAATTCAAAGTTAAGAATTGCCGCTTTCAACAAATGCATTTACCCTAAAACCCTTGGCTCCTGGAGTGTTGATGACTAGTAATTTTTTGGATAATAAGTGGAATCGATTCTGGTCAAAACTTCGTTTTTCGATTAGCGAAGACCTGGGCGGCTTAACGCAGAACCCTAAATGGTTTTTGATGCGAAAGTTTAGTCGTTTCACTGGCTCATTATCTTCAAAGCCGGCTGCATTGCCGTCAACTCCTTTAACCTTAACTAAAGGTAGCTCTTACTTTCAGGCTGTTAACGTTGATCAGATTGTTGATGAATTGAAACAAGATGGACTGTGCTTAGGCATCAATTTGCCTCAAGCAACTGTGCAAGCAATTCTTGATCACGCCTACTCTACGCCCTGCTATGCTTCATCTGCAATTAGCCAGTCTGATCCTAGCTTGGGCTTCTACTACCATGAAAAATCAGCAGCGGAAAAAGCGCTTGGCAGAAGGATCGCTTTAGCTCGGTATCTAAATACTGCTGCTCTGTGCCCTGCGATTGAGAAACTGCAATCTGACCCAGTTCTACTAGAAATTGCCGCTAAGTATTTAGATGCCAAACCAGTTCACCAGGGAAATCGCTTGTACTGGAACTTTGCGACCGAGCTAACCCGTCAGGAGAAGAGTGCAACGGCTTGCATGTTTCATTACGATGTTGATGATTATCGCTGCCTGAAGTTTTTCTTCTACCTCACCAACGTTGACGAGTTTGGCGGACCACATGTTTGCGTGCGCGGCAGTCATCAGAAAAAGAAACTCCAGCATTTTTTACTCAGAAAGCGAGAAGAAGACCAGGATATTATTGATTACTACGGCATAAAGGCTGTGGAAACGATTTGTGGTCAGCCTGGCTATGGGTTCGTCGAGTATCCCCTTTGTTTCCACAAGGCTACGGTTCCCATGCGTCAGGATCGCCTGTTGTTGCAGGTGCAGTATGCCAGAAATGACTATGGGATTCTGCATGATACAACCGCTGCTCAATCGCAAATGATTCAATTGAGCTAGGACTGTTAGCTTACTTGACATTGCATGCGTCAGCTCAATCAGTCTGCGATCGCAGTTCTGAGCCAGGGAACATCATTCCTCCTCAAGAGATAAAATTTGTCCTCTGATTTGCCCCTAGCACTGCTAAAGTTCTCGGGGTAAAGTCATAAAAAGACCTGAGAATGGGTAGCCTTAGATTAGGGATGCTGACATACATTTCGGGGTTGCTGAGCTACTGAATCGCCTATGACCATCATCCCAAATCCAAACACGCAAGTTATTCGTTTAGGTGCAATTTAGACATATTTGATCGGATGCAGTTCACTCTAAAAACATTGTTAATTAGTCGTTAAATAGCTGACAATCCTTCAAGGCTGCTGGCGATTGCCTGACTCATTGAGGGGCGCTCTCGGCAATCCTCGTTTCAACTGAACAATTATCATCAAAGTGCCATGGAAAGTAATATTAATATCGGTGTGATTGGTTATGGCTATTGGGGCCCAAATCTCGTCAGGAATTTTGCCGAAATTCCAGGTGCCAAGGTAACCATGGTCAGCGACTTTAAGCCAGAGTTACTGGCTAAAGTTCAGGCACGATACCCAACCATTCAAGTCACAACCGACTGTCAAGACATTTTTAATAGCGCCAGTATTGACGTAGTGACGATCGCTACGCCAGTTTCAACTCACTTTGACTTGGCGTTGAGAGCTTTGCAAGCAGGCAAGCATGTCTTTGTTGAAAAGCCAATCACTCCTACCGCAGAGCAAGCCCTGCGGCTGGTTGAAGAAGCCGAAAAGCGCAACCTGGTGCTGATGGTTGACCATACCTTTGCCTACACTGGGGCGGTGCGTAAAATGCGCGAGCTGGTTGACACAAATCAGATTGGCGACCTCTACTACTACGATTCAGTGCGCGTCAACTTGGGCTTATTTCAGCACGATGTCAGCGTGATTTGGGATTTGGCCGTGCACGACCTCTCAATCATGGACTATGTTTTACCCGCCCAGCCCTATGCTGTCTCAGCAACTGGGGTCAGTCACGTGCCAGGCGAACCAGAAAATTTGGCTTATTTGACCCTATTTTTCCCTGGCAATTTGATTGCCCACATTAATGTTAATTGGTTGGCACCCGTTAAAGTGCGTCGTACCCTCATTGGTGGCAGTCAGAAAATGATTGTTTATGATGATTTAGAGCCGAGCGAAAAAGTCAAAGTGTACGACCGCGGCATCACCGTCAATGGGCATAATTCACCGGAAAGGCTTTACCAGATGCTAATTGGCTATCGGGCGGGCGATATGTGGTCGCCTCATTTAGATGTAACCGAAGCACTCCGCACCGAAGGACTGCACTTGATTGACTGCGTTAAAAATGGCGATCGCCCAATCACAGATGGAACGGCTGGTTTGCGGGTCGTCAAGATTCTGGAAGCGGCGACTCAATCGATCAAGCAGCATGGTCAAATGGTTGAACTAGATTTGGCAGAGGTAACTGTATGATTCCGTTTGTAGACCTAAAAGCTCAATATTTAAGCATTAAAGATGAAATTGACCCGGCGGTTTTAAATCTGCTCGACAGCACCCAGTTTATTCTGGGCAGTGAGGTTGCAGCCCTGGAATCAGAATTTGCGGCCTATTGCAATGCTGGTTCTGGGATTGCCGTCAACACAGGTACAAGCGCCCTGCATCTGGCGCTCTTAGCCGCCGGGATTGGGGCGGGAGATGAGGTAATTTCTGTTCCCCATACCTTTGTTGCCACCACTGCTGCCATCTGCTACACCGGCGCTAAACCCGTTTTTGTTGATATTGATCCGGTTTCCTACACGATCGATGTGACTAAAATTGAAGCGGCGATTACCAGCCGCACGAAAGCAATTCTGCCGGTGCATTTATACGGTCAGCCTGCCGACATGGACCCGATTATGGAGATTGCCCGCCGCCATAATTTAGTCGTGATTGAAGATGCAGCCCAAGCCCATCGGTCTGAGTATAAAGGTCGGCGGGTCGGCAGCATTGGCGATATTGGCTGCTTTAGCTTTTACCCCGGCAAGAACTTAGGCGCCTATGGCGAAGGCGGCATGGTCGTCACCAGCAATCCTGACTACGATCGCACACTGCGGATGCTGCGAGACTGGGGGCAGGAAAAAAGGTATCACCATGTTCTCAAGGGCTACAACTACCGGATGGACGGCTTGCAAGGGGCAATTCTGCGGGTCAAGCTGCGTCACTTAGATGCTTGGACGGAAGCCAGACGTGCCCATGCCGTTCAGTACAATCAGCTTTTGGCTGGCTTGGATTTGGTTAGTCCGACTGCCATGCCCTACAGCTACCACGCTTACCATGTTTATGTGGTGAGATCTGGCGATCGCGACACCCTCCAGCAAAAGCTGCAAGAGCAAGGGATTCAAACCGGCATTCATTATCCGATTCCGGTGCATCTGCAAACTGCTTACGCCGATTTGGGCTACCAAGCCGGAGATTTCCCCCACACCGAGCAAGCGGCCAAAGAAGTGTTTTCGCTGCCCATGTATCCTGAACTCACCCCAGCCCAAGTCCAGACAGTGGCTACAAGTTTACAAGGCATCCTGGCCAAAGTGGGTGTCTGATGAGCGATTCTCGTCCTGGTTTAAATCACCAGCGTCTGGTTAACCTGATCCGGCAGTCGATTCAGGGCTGTGATTTGCGGCTCCAAAACTTGCAAGTCCTGACCGAAGCGGCCACTGGAGCCTACGTGGTCACGCCTGTGATTGCTGCGATGGCAGGCGCGGCCAAAGTGTTTGCGGTTGTCCAAGCCAGCCGCTATGGCAGTGTGGAGGAAGTCAAGGCCTTGACTCAAGGCTTAGCTGAATTGGCCGGGGTCAGCGATCGGATTGAATTGATCACCGAGAAGCCCCAAGCGATCGTGGCTCAGGTAGACCTGGTGACGAATAGCGGGCACGTCCGTCCGCTCAATGCCGAGCTGATTAACTGGATGAAAGCAACGACCGTGATCGGCTTAATGTATGAAGCCTGGGAGTTTCGCCCGGAAGACCTTGACCTAGCCGCCTGTCGCCAGCGGGGAATTCAAGTCGCCGGGGTGAATGAGCGCCACCCTGACGTGGACGTGTTTTCCTTCCTGGGCGTGATGGCGGTGAAGCTGCTGTTGGATGCTGGGATCTCTGTCTACACCAGCCGCATCTTACTGCTGTGCGATAACCCGTTTAGCGGGTTCATTGAGCGGGGCTTAGTCAGCGCTGGAGCCTCTGTAGATCTGGTTGACAGCTTAGCTGCGGCAGCCCCAGACAATGACTACGATGCCATTCTGGTGGCGCTGCACCCCCAAGCTAAGCCAGTCTTGTCTGGAGCTGATGCAGTGGCGATCGCTAAGCATTGGCCAGGGGCAGTGGTGGCGCAGTACTGGGGAGATCTGGATCGCCCTGCCTTTGTCGCTCAAGGCATTCCCCTCTGGCCAGAGGCAGAACCGAAGCCTGGACACATGGGCATCTTGCCCTCAGGGGTCGGGCCGGAACCAATTATCCGTCTGCAAACGGGTGGACTGAAAGCTGCCGCGGTTGCGTGGCAGCAACAGCAATCACCCCAGCCGCCGGATGAGCTGGACTACCTGCAACTGCTGTGAGGGCGATCGATGACTAATGTCTTACTCGTCGGTCTTGGCACCACTACATTGAGCGCCTTAACCTCTTTGATCGCCAAGTGCAATGTCCAGGCATTGGTCAGAAACATTGAGCCTAACGTAGCTGATCCAGTTTTAGAACTGGCTCAACAGTCTGGTATTCCCATCTACTCTGATACCTCGCAGGCGCAAATTAAAGCGTTAATTTTGCAGGATCAGCCTGATTGCGTCGTCGTTTCTTCCTATCATCAAATTCTGCCGCCAGAACTGATTCAACTCTCGACTTTTATCAATGTCCATTACTCACCCTTACCTCAATACCGGGGTCGGGCCAATGTGAATTGGGCCATGATTAACGATGAGCCAACTGCCGCAATTACGATCCATCGCATCTCACCCGATTTAGATGGCGGAAATATCTTATTTCAGCAGCCGATTTCAATTCAGTTTGATGATACTATCGCCGACCTCTACGATCGCTTGAATCAAATTCAGCAACAGCATTTGGGAGACACGGTTGTCAAAGCCTTGAGTGGCTACCAAGGCTTGCTCCAAGATCAGACCGAAGCCACCTACTGCTGCACCCGTTTAGCAGAAGACGGTGAAATTAATTGGTCAGATTCAACCCGCAAAATCGACTGTTTGATTCGGGCGCTGGTTGCTCCATTTCCAGGCGCTTACACCTATTTTCAAGGTCAACAAACGCGGATTTGGCGGGCCAAGCCGGTTGAGCATCCCCCCAACTATGTTGGTCGGATTCCCGGCAGGGTAATTGGGCGATCCAAAGCCGCCGGATTTGTCGATGTCCTAACTGGAGATGGCGTACTGAGAATTTTTGAAGTTCAAATTGAAGGAGCAGAAAAAGCGATCGCTGCAACTGTGATCAAGTCTGTCAAGTCTACCCTAGGGTTACGTACCTCTGATCTGCTAAAACGGATTCAAACCCTCGAACAACACCTTACAAAACTCCAAGAAAATGCAAAATAGTCGCGTATTAATTACTGGTGGTGCTGGTCTAGTTGGCTCCCACATTGCTGACCTGCTAGTCAAAGAAGAAGTGGCCGAGATTATTGTGCTCGACAACTTTACCCGTGGTTGCCTCGATAACCTAGCTTGGGCGAAAGAGCATGGATCGCTGATTTTGGTTGAAGGCGACATCCGCGACCAAAAAGTGCTGGCCGAGGTGATGCAAAATGTTGATACTGTCTTTCATCAAGCCGCGATCCGGATTACTCAGTGCGCCGAAGAGCCGCGCTTGGCTTTAGAAGTGATGGCCGACGGCACGTTCAACGTCCTGGAAGCGGCAGTCAATGCTGGCGTCAAAAAAGTAGTTACTGCCTCCTCCGCTTCGGTCTACGGCATGGCAGAAGAATTTCCAACCACCGAGTCCCATCATCCCTACAACAACCGCACCCTTTACGGGGCAGCTAAAACATTTAACGAGGGCTTGTTTCGCAGCTTCTACGATAAGTATGGCTTAGACTACGTTGCCCTCCGCTACTTCAACGTTTACGGGCCGCGGATGGATATTTACGGCGTCTATACAGAGGTACTGATTCGCTGGATGGATCGGATTGCCAACGGTCAACCGCCATTAATTTTTGGCGACGGCGAACAGACAATGGATTTTGTTTACATTGAAGATATCGCCAGAGCGAATATCCTGGCTGCTAAAGCTGACGCAACGGATGAGGTGTTTAACGTAGCTAGTGGAGTCGAAAGCAGCCTCAATGATTTGGCCGATGCTTTAGCCAAAGTGATGGGTTCTGATTTGCAGCCAGAATATGGCCCAGAACGCAAGGTCAACCCAGTGCAGCGGCGGTTAGCTGATGTCAGCAAAGCCAAGCAAATGCTGGGGTTTGAAGCCGAAGTCTCTCTAGAAGAAGGGCTGCGGCGGCTGGTGAGTTGGTGGTCTGAAAAGAAACTCAAACCAGAAGCCAGCAGCGTTTAAGCCAGTCAGCAGCCCGGTTAGGTCTTAATCTGGTGTGAAGTTTAGGGCGCAGGCACTTGAGCTGCGATCGCTCGCCCAATTTCCAGCGCGGAAGTGGCGGCTGGTGAAGGCGCATTACAGACATGAATCGAATGCCGACCATTCACAATCAGAAAATCATCCACCAGATTGCCGTTGGGTAAAAGGGCTTGCGCCCGCACCCCGGCATGACTGGGCACCAGATCTTCAGATTGAATCTCTGGAATCAACTGCTGCAAACTGTGGACAAAGGCTGGCTTCAGCCACGATCGCACCATTTCTTGCAGCCCTTCCTTGGCGTGTTTAGTTGCCAAGCGCCAGAAGCCTGGATAGGTCATCACTTCGGCAAAATCGCGCAGGTTAAAATCGGTTTTCTTGTAGCCTTCCCGCTTCCAGCTCAGGACGGCGTTTGGCCCCGCGTGGACATTGCCATCAATCATCCGGGTAAAGTGCACGCCCAAAAAAGGAAAACTTGGGTTTGGCACTGGGTAGATTAAATTTTTGACCAGGTAGCGCTTGTCTGGCTTTAGCTCGTAGTACTCGCCCCGAAAGGGAACAATCTTAGCTTCTGGATCAACCTGGCCTAACTTAGCAACGCGATCGCTGTGCAGTCCCGCACAGTTGATCACAAATTTAGCTTCAAAGCTGCCTTGATTGGTAGCTAAAATCTGTCCGTTGGATGTTTCAATCAGCCGCTTTAGCTTCGTGTTGAGATGCAATTCACCACCCTGAGCTTTCACTTGTTCTACCATCACCTGGCAAACCTGGTGATAGTCGGCAATTCCAGTTGAGAAGACCCGAATTCCCTCCAAGCAGCGGACATGGGGTTCCAGTTCTTTCACCTCTTCAGCCGTGATTCGAGCGACGGGCATTTCATTGGCAAGTCCGCGCTGATAAAGGTTTTCCAGCAGCGGCAATTCTTGGGGCTGAGTGGCGATGATCACCTTGCCACAAACCTCGTGCCGAATGTTGTGCTCCTGACAAAAGCGCACCATCGAGGCGCTACCATCACGGCAAAACTTAGCCTTAAAGCTGCCTGGTTTATAGTAGATGCCAGAATGAATTACACCGCTGTTATTTCCCGTTTGGTGAAATGCCCACTCGCTCTCTTTTTCGATCACCAGAATTTTTGCTTGGGGGTGACGTTGCCCGATCGTCATTGCCGTCGATAAACCAACAATGCCACCGCCGATAATTGCTATGTCAAACACGGGTTTTGATCTAAAGGTTTCAGCCCTTATGTGAACTACCCGACGCTGATTGCTCGGCAATCCAGCACGGGCTTCCCAATTCATCGGCAACAGCCTCCAGAACTCCGTAGTTCTATTGGTCTGACATTGCCTCCAAGGGCAGAAGTCCTGGTTCCCAAGACCCAAATTTTGTAAAACAATCATGACTGACTGCTACGATCGTTTAATTTTCACGATCCTGATTGCTTGGTTTTTGCAATCTTTGCAGCGTTTATGTTGTACGGGAATTATTGCACTTATGGCGATTCGTTGCCAACCCTACGCTCCTCCGAAGCAGTTAGAGCGCGGGGCTTCCCCGCTATCAGCTAACACTGCTGCGAGGTTTGATGCAACTCAGGAGATTTTCTTAAAAATTAGGGCAATCTAGATCAAAGCTGGGTGATGGAAAAGACTTGAATTGAATTGAGAGACCGACTGATCCCAAGGGAGTCCTCAATCTGTCAGGGTTTTCAGTAACTATAATTAGGAGTTAATCAACGTGTCTGAGGTGAAATCATTTATCCCGATCGCCATCCCTTGCATGGGCGAACCAGAGGCTACCGCCGCTCAGCGGGTAATTATGTCTGGCTGGGTGACGCAAGGCCCAGAGGTGGCGGCGTTTGAGCAAGAGTTTGCTGCCTATGTTGGGGCAGCCCATGCCTGTGCCGTTTCAAATTGCACAACAGCGTTGCACCTAGCTCTGCTGGCCGTTGGGGTTAAGCCAGGGGATGAAGTGATCACCGTCAGTCACTCCTACATTGCTACAGCCAACAGCATTCGCTACTGTGGGGCGACGCCGGTCTTTGTAGACATTGAGCCGCAAAGCTACAATATCAATCCCCTGTTGATTGCCGATGCGATTACAGCTCGCACCCGCGCCATTCTGGTCGTTCACCAAATGGGGATGCCCTGTGACTTAAAGCCAATTTTAGAGATTGCTCACCGCCACAATCTACCTGTAATTGAAGATGCTGCCTGCGCGATCGGCAGTGAAGTTCGATTAAACGATCAGTGGGAGAAAATTGGCCGGGCCCACGGCGATATTGCCTGTTTTTCTTTTCACCCCCGAAAAGTGATTAGCACCGGTGACGGTGGCATGTTGACCACCAACAACCCAGAGTGGGATCAGCAGTTCCGACTCTGGCGGCAGCATGGGATGAGCGTCCCGGACACAGTGCGCCACGGTGCCAAACAAGTAATCTTTGAGTCCTATCCGATGCTGGGCTATAACTACCGAATGACCGACATTCAGGCCGCTGTCGGCCGAGAACAGCTCAAACGACTGCCAGAAATTGTCGATCGCCGCCGCTATCTGGCCCAGCGCTACCAAGCTGACCTAGCGGATTTGCCCGGTTTGAAGCTGCCAACCGAACCTACCTGGGCCAAAAGCAACTGGCAAAGCTTCTGCGTCCGGCTGCCAGAGCAATCTGACCAACTGAAAGTGATGCAGGCAATGCTAGATGCTGGGATTGCCACCCGACGCGGGATTATGTGCGCCCATCGGGAGCCAGCCTACCAAATTGAAACCTGGACTTGCGGGGGTAAGAATTCACCCTGCCAATGTCAGCCAGGAAGCTGCGATCGCCTGCTTGAAAGTGAACAAGCTCAGGATCAAGCTATCTTGCTTCCACTGTTTCATCAAATGACAGAAAGCCAGCAAGACTACGTGGTTGACACCCTCAAAACCGCCTGTCTGAGTCCGGCGATCGCCTAATCGGGAATCAACCAACGGAGAAATCAACATTTTTTCAGTTCATTGTGGTGATATCAATCACCGCAATGAATAAGAAATATTAAGTCGAGCGATTTTCGCTTTACGTTTTGGAAGTTCATCCGGCATAATCGACCAAGAAGTGACTTGATAACCTTACTCTCAGCACTTCAGATCTGCATCAGAGCTTGGCTCTCCTATTCAACCAAGCAACTGGAAGCATTTAGGCAATTGAGGGCGATTACTCTGAGTCAAGAAATTTTCTCCTAATGTCTTAAAATCCAAAATTTCGTTTGCGCACAGTTAGGCTGCATCATCTCAATCTCAGATAGGTTCTGCCTTCCAGTACGAACTCTATACTGAGCAGATTATTTAGACGCTAGATGTAAATAGCTTTGTTGAGGCGCTGTTAATGCTTTTCGGCATTGATGGCTGATCTTGGCAGGCCAAGTACATCTGAACCTTACGATCAGAGCTTTGGTCGTAAGGGCTGAGCGATGTTGCCCTGTTGAATTGTAGGCGGAATTTTATGTTAGTTGATCCTAGTTCCTTGAGTGGTTTCCAGCTTAGTTCGGCATCCTCCTCGATCATTCCACAGACGGTTGCTTTTATTGATGCGAATATTGCCGATGCCTCCCAGGTGATGGCTGGGGTGCAAGCAGACGTGAAAGTCTTGCTCGACCCCAGCCGCGATGGCATCGCCCAAATTACGGAAACCCTCCAACAGTTCAATAATCTAACAGGCATCAACATTTTCTCCCACGGCAGCGTTGGACAGTTGCAGTTAGGAAGCAGTGTTCTGAGTAGCGCTTCTTTAGGGCAGTATGCAACTGAAGTTGAACGCTGGAAAGCATCCTTGAGTGCTGATGCTGACATCTGGTGCTACGGCTGCAATGTGGCAGAAGGAGAAGTGGGTCAAGCTTTCGTGCAGGGGTTAAGCAGCTTGACGGGAGCTGATATTGCTGCCTCGACCGACCTAACCGGAGCCGGAGGAGATTGGCTGCTAGAGTACGCCACCGGCGAAATTGAGACAACCTCTCCCTTGAGCGATGCTCTAATCGAAGGCTATCAAGGGCAATTGGCGACCCTGTTCACCAGCCAAACCCCCAGCCAACCCAACAAGACAGATGGCACGGGCAGTGCGGGCGATTACGAGTTGGGCATGCAGTTCACCAGCACCAAAGCGGGCACCCTCAATGCGATTCGCTACTACAAGGCGGCCGGTGAAACGGGGAGCCATGTCGGTAAAATCTGGTCGAGTACTGGCACGCAACTAGCACAAGTTACCTTTAGCAACGAAACCGCATCGGGATGGCAGCAGCAAGCTTTGAGTACGCCTATCGCGATCGCCGCTGGCACCACGTATATTGTGTCGGTGAACGTGAACACGCATTACGCCATTAGCCCGAATGGGTTCAACAGCCCGATCAGCAATGGCGATTTGAGGGGCAGCAATGGCGTCTTTAATCTTGCGCCTGGGTTATTCCCCACCCAGTCGTGGAACAATAGCAACTACTTCCGAGATGTTGACTTTACCCCAAATCCGACTGGCACCAATAACGTAGGCACAGTGGGTGTCAGTGGAACACCGACCCAAAACCAAACCCTGACGGCCAATGTCGCAGATGCGAATGGATTAACTGGCGCCACGATTAACTACCAGTGGCAGCAGCTTAGTGGCGGCACTTGGAGCAATATTAGCGGTGCGACTGCCCGCACCTTGACGCTGCAGCAAGCTCAGGTAGGGCGACAGGTGCGAGTCAATGCCACCTATACGGATGCGTTGGGCACTAGTGAGAATATCTTCAGCCCCGCTACAACGGCGATCGCCAACGTCAATGATGCGGGAGTCGTTGCGATCGCTGGCACGCCAGCCCAAAACCAAACTTTAACGGCGAATGTAGCAGATGTCGATGGGCTAACCGGCGTCACAATCAGCTATCAATGGCAGAGCAGCACAAACGGTACCACTTGGAGCAATATTAGCGGTGCGACTGGGCAAAACTTAGCCCTCGACAGTAGCTATGTCGGGCAGCAAGTAAGGATAAGTGCTACCTACACTGACGTCTTGGGGGGAAGCGAAAATATTTTGAGTCCGGCCAGTAGCACTATCACAGCCCCTGTCCAGACACAGAGTTTATTTTCACCAACCACAACTCCGGCGCTACTCAATGAGACGGATGGAGCGGGTAGTGCCGGTGACTATGAACTTGGGATGGAGTTCAGAACTTCTAAGTCTGGCAAAATTAACGCAATTCGCTATTTCAAGTCCCCCAACGAAACGGGCAGCCATACTGGCCGGATCTGGTCAAATACAGGTGAATTGTTAGCCAGTGTGGCCTTCACGAACGAAACAGCCTCAGGTTGGCAGGAGCAAGCGTTAGCAACCTCATTAGCTATCAACGCCAACACGACCTACATCGTTTCTGTTAACACAAACAGCTATTATGTCTCTACAAGCAATGGGTTAGCGGCAACAGTCACTAACGGTAACATCAGTGCTATTGCTGACGGAAGTAACGGAGTTTTCAACCCCAATCCTAGCGCTTTCCCAACCCAATCTTGGCAAAACTCTAACTATTTCCGAGATATCGTTTTTGCGGCCAATCCACCAGCTGCAAATATTCCCGGTACAGTTGCGCTGAACGGAACAGCAACAGAAAATCAAACCTTGACCGCCAATGTTAGCGATGGTAATGGCACAACTGGAGTCACGATCAATTACCAGTGGCAGCAACTGAATGGCACTACCTGGACGGATATTAGCGGGGCGACGGCTCAAACCCTAACCTTGGGTAATGCTCAGTCGAGCAAGCAAGTGCGGGTAAGAGCCACCTACACTGATAGCGACGGTAACAACGAAAATATCTTCAGTGCTGCTACTACTGCGGTCGTCAACGTCAATGATGTAGGCGCGATCGCCGTTCGAGGCACAACAGGCATCGGCGAAGTCTTAACGGCAAACGTGATTGATGGCGATGGATTTACAACCGTCAACTACCAATGGCAGCAATTGAATGGCAGCACTTGGAGCAATATTAGTGGCGCTACTGGGCGATCCCTAGCCTTGACCAATGCTTTACTTGGCAAGCAACTGCGCGTAAGTGCCAGCTACACCGATAGCTTTGGCAGCAGCGAAAATGTCACGAGTTCTACGACCAGCCCAGTTGTGACAACCTATGAAACCGTCTTTTCACTGGCAGATATGCCTAACTTCACCAATATTACTGATGGAGTTGGGGTGTCCTATGAGCTAGGTCTCAAATTCAGAAGCGTCACAGCAGGTGTGGTTCAAGCAATTCGCTACTGGAAGGCTCCTAGCGAAACAGGCACCCATGTTGGAAAAATTTGGTCGTCTACAGGGCAGTTGCTGGCAAGTGTCACTTTTACGAATGAAACTTCTTACGGTTGGCAAGAGCAGGCATTAGCAACTCCATTCCGCATTCAAGCTAATACGACCTACACTATTTCAGTCAATGCCAACAGCTATTATGCTTTTACCTCTAACCGACTAACCAGTGTAGTTGATAGTGGTGATATGACCACTGTCTCCAATGGCGGGAACGGTGGAGGCGGTGGTGTGTTGGGTTCGATCAATGCGCTACCGACTCAATCGTTCCAAAACTCAAACTACTATCGCGATCTGGTGTTTGCAGCCGATCAGCCCAGCGGCAACGATTTAGGAGTCGTCTCGACGAGCGGTAGCGTCACTGAGAATCAGACCCTGACTGCAAATGTGGCTGACGCTGATGGATTGAGCGGCGTGACGTTTAATTATCAATGGCAGCAGTTTCAAGATAATGCCTGGGTTAATATTGCCGGAGCAACCCAGCGCACCTTCAAACTTGGGGATGACCAAGTAGGCAAGCAGATTCGAGTCAGGGCAACCTATGTCGATGCCTTGGGCACCTACGAAAATAGGCTGAGTGTGGCAACAGCGGCAGTGACTAATGTGAATGATGTTGGGAATGCCGTGCTGCGGGGCAGTGCAGTGGTTGGCCAAGTCCTGAAGGCAATTGTCTTAGACTCCGATGGACTGACAAATGTACTGATTAACTACCAGTGGCAGCAGTTTGTCAATAATGCCTGGACGAATATTGCTGGTGCGGTTGGGCAAGCCTTGACGCTGGGTGCTTCCCTGGCAGGCAGACAGATTAGAGCTTTTGCTTCTTACACTGACAACAACAATACTTTTGAGAGTCTCTTTACCTTTGGGACAACAATCGGCACTCAAAACCGGATTGTAATTGAGAATCAAAAGCAAGGCTCGACAGGTTGGAAAATTACCAATCAGGCGACTGATAGCCAAGTGGCAGGCTATGCTGATGCCACCAGTGTGAATGCTGGTGAAACAGTTGGTCTGAAAGTCTCCTTGGGGCAAACTGGTACGTTCAAAATTGATACCTATCGTCTGGGCTGGTACGGTGGGGCTGGTGGGCGACTGATGGACAGTAGCGGCACGTTGAATGGCTTTACCCAGGCTGGTTTTACAGTTGATCCAACCACCAGAATGGTTGAGACTAATTGGCAAACTTCTTATAACCTACAGGTGAGTAGCGACTGGGTGAGTGGGCTTTATCTGGCCAAGGTAACACTGACAACAGGTCCGAACGCAGGCAAGCAAACTCAAATTTGGTTTGTCGTTCGCAATGACTTCCAACCCGCAGCGATCGGCTTCAACAATGCCTTCAGTACAATGGCAGCCTACAACAACTATGGCGGCTACAGCTTGTACGATTTCAACAGTAATAATAGTCAACGAGCCTACAAGGTTTCTTACGATCGCCCCTTCGCCCAATCAAATGACCAATCTGGTGAAGGCAGCAACAATGTAATGACTTGGGAATACAACATGATCCGTTGGCAAGAATCCCAAGGATACGATGTCTCGTATTTTACCAACACTGATCTAACGATCAATCCACTGCAACTCCACTCTTACAATGTCTACGAGTCGGTAGGCCACGACGAATACTGGTCGATGGAAGAGCGCAACAATATCGAGGATGCGCGGGACTCGTTGACCCCGGTCAACATCGCAATTTTCTCCGCGAATACAGGCTACTGGCGGGTGCGGTACGAAGATTCTAGCTCTGGTCAAGACAATCGTGTAATAGTTGCCTACAAAGACACATCTGGGGTAGGCAGTGGGGTTGCACTCGACCCAATTGCCCAAACGAATCCTTACGAAGCAACAACTACTTTCCGTAGCCCTGAGCTGAATCGACCTGAAAACGCCTTATTAGGGGTTATGTACACTGGCGATATTGGTGCGACGGGTCAATTCTACGGCGGTTTTGACTATGTGGTTTCTAATAGTTCCGATTCTTACTTTGCCAATACTGGCCTCCAAAATGGCGACTCATTGCGGGGATTGGTCGGCTACGAGTGGGATTCAGTCACAACTGGCTTCTGCTGTACGCAATGTCGGCAGGGCAGTGGGATTGTTAATAACGGTCATACGCCGCTTAACTTAGTCGTTTTGTCTGGATCGGCCGTTACTCCTGTTGGTGGTTTGCCAGTCTTGCCGCCGGGCACAGACACTAATATCTCAAACTCGATTCGCTATACAGCCGGTAGTGGAGCTGAAGTCTTCAATACTGGCTCTATTCAATGGATGTGGGGATTAGACAGCTATGGACTAGATGATCCACGCACTGATATTCGGGCCCAGCAGATTGCCACCAATGTGTTGACCAGGATGGGGGCAAGACCTCAAACTCCCTCTTCTGGGATTGTTCTAGCTTGATTGACACGAAAACTGCTAACAGAGAGTTAGAATGCTTTTTACAAGGATCCTGACGTTTTTCTCTCTAAGATTGGCAGGAGATACAAAAGCAGATTTTGGAGGTGTTAGAGGTCAAAAAGCACTCAAAGTCCCTTAATGCTGCAAAGCGAAAAGCCGTGTAAGTTTCCCTTAAAGATTTAAGGACAGTTTGTTAAGTTTAAGAGTGGCTTTGGGAACAATAAGTCAAGAATGGATAAAAATGACTGGGATAATGCCTGACGATACTTTTAGCATCTGGCGAGAAGAAGGTAGTCGCCTGATCCAGCAACATCATCAAGAATTCTCTCGCTTAGTAACTCAGGCAAAAGACTTCACAATACTTGGTAAGTATGATCTAGCAGCCGTCTATGGAGAGATGGCTGCCCTTTATGCAGCATGCCAACATTGCGGTTTTTTCGTTAATACTGAATTAGAGGAAATTCTGCTCAGCATCGGCAGGAAAGCCATATCAACCAACACTAATCTTAAAAGGAGTCAACCACTTCAAGAAACACCAAAATACATACTGCATGTCGCAAGTTCTGTCCAATCTATTGGTGGACTTTCTAGGATGATTTGGCGCTGGATTCAGCAAGATAGCGATCGCTCCCACTCCCTTGTTCTAACGCGACAGCCAGGGGGGAAAGATGTGCCGAAAATTCTAAGAGATTCAGTGATTAATAGTGGCGGGAAGATTTACAAGCTAAACGAGACTATAGGCAGCCTAATCGCTTGGGCAAGGCGACTACGAGAAATTGCCGCAGTAGCAGATTTAGTTATATTGCATGTATATAACCACGATGTTATTCCAATCATTGCTTTTGCCAATAAAGAAGAACATCCTAGCCCCCCAATTATCTTATTAAATCACGCAGATCATCTATTTTGGCTAGGAAAAAGTATCAGTGATATCGTTGCTAATCTTCGTGAGTCTGGTAGATGTCTATCAATGGAACGGAGAGGCATTGAAGTCGATCGCAATTTACTACTACCAATCATTATAGAACCTACTCAAAGATCGCTTCCCCGCTCAGAAGCCAAGAAAAAGCTTGGTCTTCCAGAAGACAGTATTGTGTTGCTTTCGATCGCAAGGGCACTCAAATATAGAACAATTAATGCAACTACTTTTGCAGATATTCATGTTCCCTTACTTATACAATATCCAAATACAGTTCTAGTTGTAATTGGTCCTGATAGTAGAGAAAATTGGGCAGATGCCATTTATAAAACTGGGGGGAGAGTTATTGTATACCCAGAACGAGATGATACGGCTATATTTCACCAGGCTGCTGACATTTACGTTGATTCGTTTCCCATTAACTCAACAACATCAATGTTAGAGGCAGGAAGCTATGGTGTACCGCTCGTCAGCCTTTACCCTTACTCTGATGCATCTAAAATCTTGGGCGCTGATATGCCTGGACTAACTAAAAGCTTGATTTATGTACATAATCTTAGGGACTATACTGCCGTTCTGTCACGTTTAGTCGAAGATGAGAAACATCGGCTTTCCCTTGGAGAAGCAACTAGCAAGGAAATTGCAGAAGTACATTGGGGGGAAAATTGGCAATGTTCCTTAAATGAATTATACGAACGTGCTATCACTACGCCTAGGCTAACTTCTATAACGGAATCAACAGACCAGATGTTTTTTGGTGAGCCTGATGTCTACCTACCAATCCTTAATAAATACGACTTCGACATGGACTCATTGATGCAGGCTCATCTCTCAATTATGCCACTTGAGCAGAAGTTGTCCTACTCGATTAAATATATGATTAAAAGTGGTTCTCGCCTCTCTTTCAAACAACTATTACCCGAATGGTTGAGTGTTCGGTTATTAAAATTGCTCATGAAATAATTTCCAGTTTGAATGAGAAGCTGTATCCCAATGAACTGTTTATAGAATATTTTACCTTGAGGCATTGCCATTTATAGATAAATTTTCTTGCGTTTACTTAACTTGGATAAAGACATGAAGATTTCTTTCATCGCAACTAATGAATATGCACCTTGGGGAGCGAGTGAAGAGCTTTGGTCGCAAACTGCTATGCGTATGGCAAAACAGGGACTTACTGTCAGTGCAAACGTTAAAGGCTGGAAAAATGAAGCAAAGCAGATTTCCTGTCTTGAAAACTCAGGATGTATAGTTGTAAGACGAAACAAAAATCGAATTCAGAAGTTGATATCAAAGTTTTTCCCACATAGGAATTTCTCGTTTCTAGATCAGCATTGTCCTGAATTAGTCATTATTTCTCAAGCCCATAACCATGACGGTCTGCCCTGGATAGAAGCATGCATAGCTAGAAATATACCTTTTGTTACCATTGCTCACAATGCTTCGGCAGAGAGCTTATGGCCATGTGACGACGCAGCAATCAGACTCGCTAAAGCTTATCCTCAGGCAGAACAATGTTTCTTTATTTCGCATGCTAATTTGACGCTCACTGAAAAACAGTTAGCAGTCGAACTTAAAAATGCAAAGGTTATTGCTAATCCATTGAATGTTTCTTACGACATCAAAATTCCGTGGCCTGCAGAAAATAAGACTTTAAAGCTAGCCTGTGTTGGTCGCCTTGAGCCTTGGCAAAAGGGACAAGATCTACTGTTTGAGATTTTAAGACTAGAGAAATGGAGAAGTAGACCGATCGAGCTATCTCTTTTTGGTACAGGCATAAATCAACAATCCCTGTATGAATTGAAACAATTGTGGGATCTAGGAAATGTTACTTTTTCTGGCTTTGTTGATAACGTCAAATCTATATGGGAAGACCATCACGCGCTGATTTTATCATCTCGGTTTGAGGCAGGACCTATAGTTTTAGTTGAAGCTATGTTGTGTGCTAGACCCTGTATTGCAACAAATGTAGGTCTCGTTCCTGAGCTAATTCAGGATGGTGTCAATGGTTTTGTAGCAATCGCGCCTACTGTAGAGTACTTGGATGATGCAATGGAGAGGGCCTGGCAGAAACGGGATTTGTGGGAACAAATAGGGCGCTCTGCTGCTATTGACATTAGAAAGGTAATACCAAGAGATCCAATAGAAGTATTTGTGAATGATTTGAAATCATTGCTGAAATAATCTAAATAATGAATATTCTTCATGTTAATCAGTATGACATTCTCGATGGCGCTGCGATCGCAGCCCACCGACTGCATCAAGGATTATTAAATCAGGGTCATCAGTCTCGATTGTTGGTGGGTAGAGCAACAACTTGTGATGGCAAAGTTGCTGTTATTCCTGATAGATTTCCAATTGCAACCAAACTCAATCACCTCACCTCCCGTGCAGGTTTGAACTATCTAACGATCCTTAGCACTTTTGATATTCCCAAACATCAATTTTATCAAGAAGCAGATATTCTCAATTTTCACGATCTTCTTGGCGGATATTTTAACTACTTAGCTCTGCCGCAGTTCACTTATGACAAGCCTGCTGTGATGACTCTTCACCAAATGTGGAGCTTTACAGGGCACTGTGGGTTTAGCTATGAATGCGATCGCTGGAAAACTGGCTGTGGCAAATGCCCTTACCTGAACGAATATCCTCCCATTGGCAAAGACAATACCCGCCTTGAATGGAAACTCAAAAACTGGGTTTATAGTCGTTCTCAGTTAACGATTGTAGCTAACGGAAGCTGGTTAGCCGAGAAAGCGAGGCAGAGTATGCTTAATCGCTTCCCCATTCACCATATCCCTCTTGGCATTGATACAGAAGCCTATCAGCCTCTTGATCCGGAGCAGTGCCGCAGGCTGCTAGGTATTCCAGCAGGTAAGAAAGTGCTGATGTTTGGCGCTATTGCTCTTGACTATAGCCGTAAGGGCGGGGATTTGCTGCTCAAAGCTCTCCAAGGTTTGCCAGCATCGCTCAAAGCTGAAGTTGCGCTTCTGATTATGGGTCGAGGGGGTGAAATGATCTCTGAAACTATAGATATACCCACAGTTAATCTTGGCTATGTGAGTAGCGATCGCATCAAGTCAATCGCTTATTCTGCGGCAGATTTATTTTTGTTCCCAACTCGGGCTGACTCTTTCGGGTTAGTTGCTCAAGAAGCTGCTGCCTGTGGCACACCAACAGTTGCCTTCAAAGTTGGGGGTGTGCCCGATATCGTTCGCCCAGGTATCACAGGTTACTTGGCTGAGCCAGAAAACATTGCAGATTTCTGTCATGGAATTACTCAACTGTTAGAAGACCAAAACTTACGACAAAGTATGAGCGAAACTTGTCGAGAGATCGTGCTTGAAGAGTATACATTAGAAATACAAGCTCAAAGATATATTGACTTATATCGTCAAATCATCAAGAAATGACTTCTAGTGCCAATGATCGAAAAAATCCAAACATGCAATTATCAGTTGTTATTCCTATTTATAATCGAGCTAGAATGCTAGCTCAAGCTCTAGAATCGCTGCGACGGCAAACTTACAAGGATTTTGCTGTTATCATTTGCGACGATGCCTCCACAGATAGTTTCAAAGAGGTGTTAGAACAGTTCACAGATTTGAAAATTGAATACCATCGCTACGATGCGAATGTAGGTCAGTTTAAAAATGCAATGCGTGGATTAGAGCATTGCCAAACGCCATTTGTTAAGTATTTGCATAGCGATGATTTGCTGTTCCCACAAGCAATCAAGATGCAGCTTAAAGCTCTTCAAGACGTATCTAAGGCGGCAATTTGCCTTGGAGGTTCCATTGAGTTTGAAGAGCTTCATGATCAGCATAAAGTTAAATTGCATTCTTATCAGAAACCTTATGTTCCCGCACTAAAAACAAGTCAGCAGTGGGCAAAACTTGAATATTACTCAGGTTATCTCCCTAGCGCTTCTATTTTTCGCACAGAGTTACTCCGAGATATTGGAGGTTTTAACACAGGTCTTGTTGGGATCGCAGATTGGGAAATATTTGTTGCCTTATCTTCAAATCACCCTGTTGTAGCGGTTGACCAACCCGTTTGTGCTTACCGTTTTCATCCCGACCAATTGACTAAAAACTACTTCTTCGATTCAGAAGAAGCTGTTTTAACTAAAGATTTACTCTGGATGACCTCCAATGCTAATCCTTATCGGGAAAGGCTAGGCTTACCATCTGATCAGTTGTTTTTTTTGCGACAAGATATATTGTGGCAAAATTTACAAATTGCACTAAAATCTAATCGAAAATTATTGCTATCTAACAAGTGGCTGAAGTTGGCCATTTCAAGTCAAATGCTCTTACCTTTTATACTTGGCTTCCCACTATTTGCAATTAGAAAACTGCTACGTAAACCAAAGGTACAATCGATTGAAAATGAAGCAATTAATAGAGAAACATACCTAGAGATGATCTCCGAAATTTTGTTTTACAGTGTATCCATTAGTCAATAGAAACTGAAATTTGTAAAATGAAACTTTGTTGGCTAATTCCTAGTGACAAGAGTGGCGGCATATCCCCTGTCGCTATTTCCTGCTGCAGGCAAGCTGTTAAGGCTGGTTATGAAGCAACAATGCTCATGCTTCATGCCCCGTCTTGGATCGGTGATCAGACATTCAAAGTATCGTCATTAGAATTATCAGCTTCTGCTCCAGAAACACCCAAAGTTCTCTTGCAATGGTTAGCAGAAAATCCACAGGATATAGTGTTGATCAATGATTGTCGAGAATTCGATCCTGTAATTCCCCATCTACCTTCAAACATTAAATGTGTTTATGTTGTCCATGATACTGCTCCGCGCTACTGGGCTACCGCTTTGCAAGAAGAAGATAATCTAGAGGCAATTGTTGCTGTTTCCGAAACTGTAGCTCATAAATTTCGACATCAGCTCAAAGATTCCCAGAAGCTCTCAGTCATATGTAATGGCTGTTTGTTCCCAGACAGACTAGAGATGAATTTAATGCGGCAAAACGACCTAATTTTTTTAGGAGGAGATAATCCGACTAAGGGAGCATTTGATGTACTCAATCTGTGGAAGCAACTCTTTAAACTGGGTTTTTCTGGCAAACTGCACTGGTTTGGCAATGTTAAGCCAGCATTTGAAACAAAAATTGACCAGATGCCAAATTCTCAGCATATTCAGATTTATGGTCATGTGCATCGTGATCTGATCTTCTCTACTGCTGCGTTTGCCAAAGTTTTGCTCATGTTGAGCCGAGTCGAACCATTCGGGATGGCTACAATTGAAGCGATGAGTATGGGGTGTGTGCCAGTTGCCTGGGATATTGAAACGGGCACAAAAGAAATTGCGATCGCAAACAAATCAGGACTGTTTGCCCCCTTGAACAATACTTACGCTTTGGCTAAACAAGTTTTATCCGCCTGTGAAAGTCATCAGGCACTGAGTTCTGCCGCAATTGAGCGGGCACGGACTGACTTTAATGAAACAGTCATGTGGAATCATTATGCATCAATGATTGATCGCATTTCAAATGTCCAGCCAATTCAAAGACCTAAGATGGATCAAATACCAATACCTTTTTCTCCGCCTATCCATCGGTTTCAGCTATTACCGTCTCGTTTACGATCGACGATTAGAGAATTTGTTGGAAGATCACCTCTTCTGGGCTATTGGCTGAGAGATATGCGTGGACTTTAGAGACTTTAAATTCAGAAGAAAAATGTATGCAAAAACACTGGATTTTGCTCGACAGAACACATGGCAAATGCGAACCCAGACTTGCGAACTCAGACTTTAGAGAAATTGCTATGAAAACTATAATTGTCTCTCTGATATCTAAAGTTTTTCCAGGCTAAATTACTACGAATCGCTGAATAGTAAAGTAAATAGAACTCTTAATAAATCATGGGCAAAACCAAAATTTTACTAGCGCAACTCGGTGCCAGGAAGCATTATCAAGAACCCTTATTATTTCACCGCTGGGGCATCCTAGATAGAATCTATACCGATTTCTATTCTGGTCACAGTCAACTGGCAAATTCCTTACGGGATCCTAAAATTTATAAGATACTTCCAAGCTTGCTTAAGAAAATCCTAGATAGGTATGAACCAGGCTTGGAAAATGCAGAAATTATTCATTTTCCTAAATTTGGATATCAAAATACCAGAAAACTGAAGAATGCTTTGCCTGAAGAACTGTCGCAAATATTTGTTAGTGCGGGGCAAGAGTTTTGTCAACGTATTATTCAGCGTGGACTTGGAAATGCTAACACTATCTACGGTTTTAATAGTGCATGTCTTGAGTTATTTAAATATGCAAAAACTCAAAATATCCGATGTATCTTAGATCAAACATTTGTAGATTGGTCACTAGCACACCAACTGCTTTTGGAAGAAGAAAAGCGATGGGATGGGTGGTCATTAACTCCCGTTACTGTTAACTATGCTGACATACAATTAATGGAGCGAGAGCATGACGAGCAAGACTTAGCTGATCACATTATCTGTGGCTCTACTTTTGTTAAGGACTCGCTAATTGCTAGAAAAGTAGATGAAAGCAAGATATTTGTTGTTCCCTTAGGTCGCCTAAAAGATGAAAAATCATCACCCTACCAATCGCTTACTAAAACTCCATTAGAGCGTGGAGATGAATTAAGAATATTGTTTGTTGGTTCAGTCAGCCTGCGAAAAGGGATTCCTTATTTACTTGAAGCCCTCCGCCAGATCAAAAGAGAAATCCCTTTTATTTGTAAAGTTGTTGGTTCGTTGGAAATCAAGCCTGAGCGAATTGTTGAGTATGGTGATGTGTGCGAATTTCTAGGCAGAATCCCGCGTTCCCAGGTAAAAGACTTGTATACATGGGCAGATGTGTTTGTTTTGCCTTCTGTTAGTGAAGGTTCAGCTATGGTGACTTATGAAGCAATGAGTATGGGCGTACCAGTTATTACCACCAAAAACTCAGGATCTATTGTCAGAGATGGTATTGATGGCTTCATTATGTCCATCAATGAAATTTCATCAATTGCAGACAACCTGATTAAAATATATTTAACTACAATAAATAAAGCGGAAAGGAGAGGTGAAACTCAACAATACTTGGATGATGTATTTAACGAATCAGAAAAAACGCTGCAAAAAATCCTCATTCAACAATAAAAAGATTTTGAGAGTTTGCTGCTTGTCTCAAACAATATTATTTGTCTACGAGGAAACCTTATTAAAGTAGAAAAAACAAAACTCTGATGACCACATTCTATCTAGATGTTCTGGTTTTAAGTTGCTTAGCTTTGTTAAGTTGGGGACTCGTTCATGTTGAACGAGTCTATCAATACCCATTTTTTATGGGTAGTGTATTTACTTCCTTTATACTACCTCAAGCATTTTCCTTGGTTAGTAATCCTGGACCTGTAACTCCAGATGCTTTAGAGAGAGTTTTAATCGTTTCATGCCTTTGCGTAGCTGCTTGCTGGGTTGGCTACACAAGAAAACCAAATCTCAAATGGTTGATAAAACTAGACATTCCTATTGATCAGCAAAAATTATTTAGAGCAGGATTAGTGTTGATGGTTCAAGGCTTATTTTTTAACTATTTATTATCAAATGCAGTCAGCGACCTCGAACCTGGAGCTCAATGGTCAGGACCAGCAACAATATATCTTTTTTTCTCTCAAACTATTAATATTGCATTTGCAATTTTCCTTTTACAAATGCTAAAGCATCCAAAGCTTGTCAATATTACTTTAACAATTATCTCAGGCTTTCCCCTCATAAACAGCGTTCTTGGTGGACGAAGAACACCCACGATAACGCTACTGGTCATTGTAGGAATTTCGTTATTTATGGTGCGAAAAATTTTACCTCCTAGATGGTTAGTTACTATAGCCTTACTGCTAATGCTTGTAATCATACCAACATTAGGAGCAATACGTAGTGGTTTTTGGGATTTAGTTTTTAGTGGTAATTGGAGCGTTTTACAATCTGCTGTTCAAAGCGCCTTTGAGTTTCAGCAATCAGGCGAAATACTAGAACTTAGAAATGCCGCATTGTTGATGGATGCATCGGAGAAACTTGGTTTGTATGGATATGGTTCTGGCTGGTGGGATAATATTGTATTCCAATATGTGCCTGCACAAATTGTAGGCCGCGAATTCAAAGAATCCCTTCAATTCAATTTACTCAACCCTGAAAAACTTCAAGATCTTTACGGCTATACCTTCCCTGTTGGCACTACATATACAGGAATTGGAGATTCTTTTGTCGAATTTGGTTATTTGGGATGGATTGTATTTGCTCTGATCGGATATGTTTTCAAACAGTTGTGGATATCTGCTGTTTATCAGGAAAATATTTTTAGCAGGTTTCTCTATATTGGATTAATTAGTCCAGTAATGTTGGGCATAACTCATGGGATAGGAGTATTCTTGTCAGCCGCAATATTTCAAATATTTTTCTCAACTTTAGCTGCATATTACGCAAGAGCTAATATTAACTCATCCTATAAAAATATATGAGTACTAGATATTATCTAAGGCATACAAGAGGTATACAGGTAGAATTATTTTTCTGACATCACTTTAAAAACACCATTCTTGGCTTATCAAAAGATAGTCTCAAACAACAAAAGCAGATGAAGATCCTTAACTTAATTCAATGCCTTAATTTAGGTGGCATGGAACAATCATCGTACATTTTGATGGAAGGAACGCAGAGTAGAGGTATTGATTGGCAGGTACAAAGTGTGACGCCTGCAGGTGTTGGGCGCGAAATTATTTCTAGCCATAAGATACCTATATCAGACAACCTTTATGAAGGCATCTTTGGATATAAATCCTATTGTTCGTTGAATAGTAAGATTTCAAAATTTTCTGGTGACATTATTTTAGTAACGGGACCAACGTTGATAAGTTGTTTAAGCGTAAGATCACATTCTGCAAAAAAGATTTTGTCAATACATTTCTGCCATGGTTCTGGATTTAAAGACATGCTGAAGTGGAAGGCTTTTTATGAATTCATTAAATATGACTACCAAGCAATTATTTTTGCGTCATCTTACATTCTTGAAGAAGCGAGAAAAATTGCTCCTCAACTACAAGATAAATTTTATTTGATTGAAAATTCAATCAAACGATGCTCTGCTGTTACTGCTAACGAGAGAGTTAATGCTCGGAAAATGCTCGACATTCCAGATGACTCTTTCGTTATAGGCAATGCAGGATGGCTCATAGCACGTAAGCGATTTGATATTTTTTTAGAAGTTTGTGCTAGACTTTCTAGCCCTCACCCTCATTTGCTTTTTCTGATTGCAGGAGATGGTTCTCTACGCGGGGAGCTTGAAGAGTTTGCTACAAAATTAGGAATCAACGATAAGGTAAAATGGATAGGGTGGCAAAAGGATTTAAATCCTTTTTACCAGTCTTTAGATCTGCTTCTATTTAATTCAGACTCTGACGCATTGGGGCGTACAATTCTGGAAGCTTTGGGGTACGGCATACCAGTAGTTGCTTCTATTTTAGAAGGAGGTGCTGATAGCATTTTATTACACCAAGCGAATGGATATTTGATTAGAGAGCATAATATTGATTTACTTACCAAATACTGTCTAGATCTTATTGAAAATCCTCTTATCACTAATCAATTCAGGTATAACTCTATTGAAAAAATTACAAAACAATACACTACTGATATTTTTATCCAAAAATATATGAACGTGTTTAACCAAGTGCTTGAAATTAGTTGAGATTATTTCTAAGTTAACCTCTTTTGTTATTGTTGCGATTCTTTTAGGTAGCCAAATGCACATCGTTGTCATTTTTATCAATATTGGTAGCTATCATGTAACTCGGCTTGAAGCTGCTCATAATGCCTGCAAAAATCTTGGATGGCGTTTAACTGCTGTCCAGGTTACTGATGATACTCTTGATCATCCGTGGGGAGATTTTAGTCATCACTTAGCTATTCCATTGATAACTTTGCTACCTGTTACTTCTCAGCGTTACAACACACGTAAAGACTCGTTTTCCTCTGTTGCCTGTAAAGCCCTAAATGATTGCTTGAGCAAACTACAGCCTGATGCCGTACTTTTGCCTGGTTGGTCTACTCCTGTTGCTCGGGAGGGATTAAGGTGGTGCCGGAAATTTAATACTTCAGCAATATTAATGTCAGAAACCAAAGAAGATGATGCGCCTAGATTTTGGTTAGTGGAAGCACTCAAGTCAAAAATCATTAAGCAATTTGGCGCTGCACTGGTAGGTGGAAAACCTCAAAAACGCTATTTGACTAAATTAGGTATGGATAGCAGTTCTATTTTCATGGGCTATGATGTCGTTCGCAACGATTCATTTAATCCTGATAATATTCGATCTCTCCCAGCCCCAGTTGAAAAGCGTTACTTCTTAGCAATCAACCGTTTTGTGGCAAAGAAGAATCTCAACTTCCTGATTTCAGCTTATGCAGCCTATCAGGAGATTGTAGGTGATAGCGCTTGGGATTTGGTGCTTTGTGGAGACGGCGCTCTCCGTCCCAAAATCGAACAACAAATTTCTACCCTTAACTTAGGTGGCCGAGTTCACCTCCCTGGCTTTCTCAAGGAAGATGAACTCTTGCCCTACTTTGCCCATGCAAGTTGTTTTGTACATGCCAGTAGTCAAGAGCAGTGGGGTTTAGTAGTGAATGAAGCCATGGCAGCAGGTTTACCAGTTCTTGTTTCTAACCGCTGTGGTTGCTTCGAAGATCTTGTGCTTGATGGTATCACCGGATTTGGTTTTAACCCAGAAAACCAGCCAGGGTTGACTCAACTCATGCTAAAAATTAGTTCAGGTAAAGTAGATTTGCAAGCGATGAGTCAAGCTGCTTTGAATTATATCCAAAGATTTTCTCCAGATCTCTTTGGCAATGGTTTAACTCAGGCAGTTGAATATGCTTTCGCACGCAGCTAACTATTTATGAAAGTTCTATTAGTGATTCCCGCGATCGGCTCTGTTTACGGAGGCCCTTCTAAAAGTGTGCTTGAGCTTGCTCAGGCGCTGGGGAGGTTCGGAATTAACGTTGATATTATTACCACCACTGCTAATGGTTCTACGAGTTTAGATGTTCCAACACAAACCTGGATTGTTGAAAAGTATTACCGCATCCAATACTTTGCCTATTGGGATTTTAAGGACTATAAGTTTAGTTGGTCATTAACTCGCTGGTTGCTTCTACATGTCACTGATTATGATCTAGTGCATACCAACGCCATATTTTCCTACCCAGTTTTACCAGCGCACTGGGCATGTTGGTTACGTGAAGTACCTTACATCATGACCCCCCATGGCATGCTAGAGCCCTGGGCGCTAGCCTATAAATCTGGCAAGAAAGGACTTTACTTTTCTTGGTTTGAAAAGCCTGCTCTTCAACGCGCTAGTGCTATTCAAATGCTGGCATCCTCTGAAGCTAAACGGATTGAGCCCCTGAGGTTGAAAGCTCCACTAGTACTGATTCCTAACGGGGTTCATCCCCATGACTTTGAAAAATTACCCAACGCTGAGCTTTTTTATCACAACTATCCTTATATTCGCGACAAGACGCTAATTATTTTTTTGGGGCGGATCGATCCAAAAAAAGGCATTGATCTACTTTCGGTTGTGTTTGCTAAAGTTCATCAGCGGTTTCCTCAAACGCATCTAGTGATTGCCGGGCCAGACAATACTGGCTTCTCAAAAACGGCTACGAAATACTTTCTTGATGCAGGATGTCTAGATGCTGTTACCTTTACTGGCATGCTAACAGGCTCTCTTAAATATGCTGCACTAGCTGCTGCTAGCATTTATGTTGCCCCTTCTTATTCAGAGGGCTTCAGTATATCTGTATTAGAAGGCATGGCTACCAAATTACCCTGTGTAATTACAACTGGCTGCAACTTTCCCGAAGCGGCAGCAGCTCAAGCAGCGCTAGTTGTGGATATCGATGTAGATAAAATTGCTGAAGCTTTAATCTGGTGTTTAGAAAATCCTGAGCAGGCTAAAGTAATGGGCGATCGCGCCCAAAAATTGATCCTTGAACACTACACTTGGGAGCAGATCGCCAATAAATTGAAGGATGTATACACTAGAATTACTAACGAGCACTTGGCTCGCTCATCCCTACAAATTTGATCAGAAACAAAAACCCAAAAAGATTCTACCGTTTCCATCAAACTCAATAAATAAGTTTTTTACTGTGTATCTCAGTAACGCCGCTCACAAAAATTGTCCATGATTCTATCTATCATTATTTTGACTCGAAACGAGGCGGCAAATCTGCCGACTTGCTTGGCAAGTTTGCAACCACTAAATGCTGAAATTTTTATTGTTGATTCTGGCAGCTCAGATCAAACTGTTGATATTGCCAAGCAAGCTGGATGTCAAGTTTTCACCCATCCTTGGGAAAACTATGCTAAACAACTTAATTGGGCATTAGGAAATTTGCCGATTTCCAATCCTTGGATTATGAGACTTGATGCAGATGAACGCCTCACTCCTGAACTCGTTGAGGAACTGCAAAAGGAGCTACCCAACGCTTCAGGCCAAATTGGAGGTTACCAGGTTAAACGCCGAGTATTCTTCATGGGGCGATGGATTCGTCATGGGGGCTACTATCCAACCTGGCTTTTGCGGATTTGGCGCAACGGTATCGGTATTTGTGAAGAACGGTGGATGGACGAGCATATCATTCTTTCTAGTGGGCGTATCGTCAATTTAAAGCACGATATCATCGACGAAAATCAGAAGGGTCTGACCTTCTGGACAGATAAGCATAATCACTATGCCGATCGCGAAGTAAAAGACTTAGTCGGGTTGACACTAGATCAGCCTGACGAACTATTGAGCGAAGAGCAATTTTCTCAAGCTCGGAAAAGACGGTGGGTCAAGAAAAATCTCTATGCAAGGTCACCCCTTTTTATCAGAGCTTTTTTCTATTACTTGATGCGTTATGTCATTGGCTTAGGCTTTTTGGATGGAATTGAGGGTCTAATCTTTCATTTCTTACAAGGCTTTTGGTATCGTTTTCTGGTTGATGCCAAGATTTATGAGCTGAAGAGAAGAAAAAGCGACTCTTTGATTTAGTAATAATTTAGCAATTAAGTAATTTAATACTTAAAAATCATTATTAAATTAGTTATGAAAAACTTAGTCGATTCATATGCTAAAACAACCAAATTTGCCCCTTTGAGACTTTTCATTCCACATTAGGAGATATTATGCAAGGCAAAACTGACTCTTCACATATTAGAGGAGCACTTCTGAAGGTTAACCCAAAAGATTTCTCACATGAAATAGCATTGACGGATCACAAAATTCACTTTGTAACTCAATACAGTCAAGATAAAGATGTACTAGAAATAGGATGCGTAGCACACGATCCTGAAACCTACAAAAGCAAGTATTGGGTACATAAAGCTTTGAAGACGGTTGCTCGAACGCTTGTTGGGATTGATCTCTATGCTGATGGAATTAAGTATCTTCAAGAGTTGGGTTTTAATGTATTGACCGCAGATGCTCAGCGGTTTGATCTAGGTAAAAAGTTTGATGTCATTGTTGCAGGAGATCTGATTGAACACTTAGATGATTTTAATGGCTTTCTTGAATGTTGCAAGAAACATATGCATGCTGATAGCAAGCTGCTGATATCTACTCCCAACCCTTGGTACTGGCGCCACGTTGTTAAAGCTGCATTGAGCAAAGAAATTAGTAATAACCCAGAGCATACATGCTGGTTCTGCCCACGAACTTTACGTCAACTTGTTAATCGTCATGGAATGGAAATTGGCGAGATTAGGTTTGGCTCAACTTACTTGCGTGACAAACTGATGCCACTTCCCTCCGGCTGGAAACATACTAGTTTTCACGCAGAAGTTTTTATTTCTGAATAGTCCCCTTAGTTTGCGTTGCTTTAAAACTAGAAGAGTCGTGAAATAGAGTGCTGCAGCACTCTATTTCACGACTCAGCAGTCAACCAGATTCATATCAGTGTAAAGAGCGCTGTATAAACCAACAAGTTCTCCTTAGATAAAAGAGTTTAGAAGAGAAATATTGTTGATAACGTTGTTACCTGTTGTTGACTCCAAGACTGAACGAGTCTCTGCTCCAAGTGTATTCTGCTCAAACACATTCATGTTGGAATACGGTCCGCCACTGGTTGGACTGTAGTATAATCCAATTGATTCCTTGACATTGCTGGAGGAATTGCCACGAACGATGGTACCTAAATTGTAGGTCTGCTTTGTTGCGCCACCGCTGGTATCAATATGAAACCCCAGCCCTGTCAGTGAATCAGTAAATTTGTTTCCTGTAACTTGAGTAAAGTAGGATGGGCGAATGCCATTTTCTGTCCATCCTGAATACAGTGAAATATCGTTACGCAGTTCCTTGAAAGTATTGCGATCGACGATTAAGTCGTTAGAGCCATAATATGATTGGACGCCTGCCGAAGCAGTAAACCTCGTTTTGTAGTCTGACAAACCATCAAGCTGATTATTATAGACTACCAGATTACTTGGCAGTCGATTGACAGTGATAGTGCTTGAAGAATCCGGTAGAACATTCCAGTTGCCTTCTATTGTGACAGTCTTATTCCCGGAGCTAAATGACTTAACCTGACGAGTTTGACCAATTCCTTTTCCACTCGTAATCGTTAGGAAATATGTACTGTCAGCATCTGAAATGGATGAGAAAGTGACTGTAGCTGCTGTTGACGAAGTAACAGAACCTACCTTCTCCGCTTGAATCGACTCCCATAGAATTTGCTCACCAGCATTTTGATCTAGACCAGTTACATTTGCAACAGATAAATCAATGGTTTTATTGTTGCCAAGATACTGGTATTGAGAATTTGACCAATGAGACTGATCTACCCATAGACGACCGTTAACCCATTTGCCATTCTCAGGATCAGAAGGATCTAAATTTTGACCTGTCGAGTTGGTAATAGACAGCATCTGTGTACCAAAACCAGTTAGCAGGCTGGCACCATATTCGCTGCCGTAGAAATTGCTTCTATTGATGAACACCTGCGATGCAGTTCCTAAAAAGCTCTGCGCGCCAGTAACGTCAGAATTCTTCACAAATACGCGAGTGCTATTGTGTACATCAAATGGAGCCATTTGACCACTTCCCTCGCCATCAAGGTTAAGATTCAGAAGCTGAATGTCACTAGCTGAACGGATCATCAAAATTCTACTTAATGGCTTACCATTGCTATCCAGTGTCATATCCGCAAAAGTGACATTGCTGCCGTTTTGCATTTGGTACATATACTCTCCACTGAAATTCTTGGCAGCCTTTACTGTTGTTAAATTTTTCCCAGCTCCTTGAAATCGAATGTCATTCTGCCCAAAACTACCGTGAGCATAAATCGGTTTACTCACCATAAAAGTTCCAGTCGGGAAGTACACTGTTGACATAGAAGATTTGGAGGCGGCGGTAATTGCGTTAAAGATGGCTTGGGTATCATCTGTAACACCATCGCCTTTGGCACCAAAATCTTTGACGTTGAAGGTTTTGCCGGTGTAGGTAAGCCCATCATTGACCGTTAGGGTGACGGGCTTCGACCAACCGTACTGACCGCCGTCACCATTGTGAACCCAGACTTTATAGCTGCCATTAGCTAAGCCTGTCGGGACTTTGAAATCAATTTTGTAGGGATTGGCCGAGATAATCGGTGCCCAGTATCCCTTACCCGCAGAGTCTTCAATGTAGACATTTGCCGTCGTTGTTCCACCATCTTGAGTCAGGTTGCGCCCAAAAATAGAAGTGACTTCTCCTCTAGTCGCAGCATCGGGGCCAACCCACCAAGCTTCAGTTTGGTTAATGGTAATTGGCTTACTGACTCCGGAATCATTTTGGGCCCAGACAATATACTCCGATCCGCTGGGTAAACCAGTCGGTAGCGTAATCGAAGCAACATCACCATCGAGTTTGACAATTTTGGCTTCCTTTAAGACCCCGTTACCAGATTCACTTTGACCGTAAACCCAGAATTTTGTATCAGTTCCAGCTTGGCTACCCGTCAGTCCCGAAAACTTCCAGCCTGTCAGAACAATTGTGTCGCCAGCTTTGCCTGTTTTAGTCCACTCAGAAATAACGGGTGCTTGGCTACTCACCATTCCAGTAAAGGAAGGACTAAACACATCTGAACCAGTCGGCAAAGTAGGTTTACTACCAGGCGCAGACTGGGTGCCTAACCCAGGCAAATTAACATTAGTTGGAGTTGGGCTGGGACTGCTAACATCATCGTTGACGATCGTGGTCGTTACCTGTTTGATCGTTCCTAGCGTCGCATTACTGGGCGTCCCTAAATTGACGGTAAATTGTTCGTTTTGCTCGACTGTGGTGTCGCCATTGACGGCAACGGTGATGGTTTTGCTAGTTTCACCAGCTTTGAAGGTGAGGACTCCATCATTGTCTAGATAGTCAGAGCCAGCGATCGCTGTGCCATTGTTAATCGTGTAAGGCACCGTCACCACTTGAGTGCTGGCTTTGCTGAGAGTAACTGAAAACGTAAAGGGCGTGGTGCCAGTATTACCCTCTTGTTGGCTCTTGGCAGACGGATCTGTTGCAGCAGCCTGAGTGGTTTGACCTGAGCTAGAGGAGCTAAAGCTCACTACTGGGGCAGAGTCAACGACCGGAGTAGAGTCATTGTCAATAATCGTCAGGGTGGCCGTTTTTTGGCTGCCGAGGGTTGCTCCACCGATCAGACTGCCTAAGCTGAGATTAAGGGTTTCGTTCGATTCTTTAACCGTGTCATTAGCAATCGGAATCTTGATGGTTTTAGCAGCCGTATCACCATCAGCAAAGGTGACAACAATCGAGTTGCCGTTGTAATCGGCGATCGTTGCTGTGCCAGCAGCGAGGGTAATTGTCGCTCCAACAGCACCACTGCTGCCGCCAGTGCGAGTAACAGTTACCGCAGCGACTGCAATTCCGTCTTCGTTAACACTAAAGGTGGGGGCACTAAAAGCGAGGCTACCCGGAGTGCCCGCTGGTGAGGACAACGTGGGAACAAAGACAACATCTCGGAAGTAATTACTGCTGTTCCAGGATTGCGTTGGCAACGAACCTGGAGCGGTATTAAAAACGCCTTTACTAGCGGTTAGATCGCCATTTTTAACTGGTGTGGCCAGTCCATTTTCCGTAATAGCGTAATAGCTTTTGGCATTGACTGAAACGATATAGGTCGTATTTGCATCAATGGTCAATGGGTTTGCTAATTGCTGCTGCTGCCAACCCGATGCGGTTTCGTTCGTGAACGTGACGCTACCCAGTAATTTGCCTGAGCTAGACCAGATCCGGCCAATGTGGGTGCCTGTTTCACCAGGAGCTTTATAATAGCGAATTGCGCTGATCGTTCCAGCTTTGGCGCTTTTGAATTCCATCCCAAGTTCGTAGTCAGCACTGCTGCCGGTTCCGTCTGTTTTGGCTTGGTTGGGGGTTGCTGTTGAGCTAAAAATGCTTGCAGAAGCTCCCTGATCGCTACTCAAAGCTGCGGCGCTCAAATTTGCCATGGATGAAGATGTTGATAATGGAGTATGGAGCTGAGATTGAGGAATGACTTGCTTGGTTTGAGAAGAACTTGACCAGAATAACTTGGCAACACCCCAGTTAATATTCTCAACAAAGTCCATCCGAATGCTGTACTGCTGACCCGCCACCAAATTCACTGAGCCGCTCACTTCTCTAAGATCATGATCTGCCCAATCGTCGATCACAAGCTGATCATTAATCCACAAACGGGCTTTTCCTTCAGTCGCCATGTGGAAGGTATAGCGTTCGCTAAAGACTGAAGACAACTGCCCAGTCCAGCGGACAGAGTAGTCTGTGCGAATTGTCGGATCTGGAGTTTTACCGTGCCAGTTGAAATCAATTGTAGAGTCGGTCTTTGTCAGCACAAGGTTAGTGAAACTTACATCGCTGAAATACTGAGCCAATAACCCTGTTCCAGCGGCAGAATTTTTGCCCACAGCAAGTTTGCCCAATTGTTGGGTAGACATAATCTAATTCTCTCCGTACTTTCCCTTTGTCTGGTTTACTCGCAAGTCTGCGAGGCAGATGGATTGAGTGTGCCTGTGGCCATCTACTTTTTGCACACCAAGTAGGGATTCACAATACCTTACTCAGCAACAACTTATGAATGCTCGCTAATGTTTTACATATTTGCGAGAAACTCATCCCCCCGTTGAAGAGTATGGTGACCGCAAGCGCCCAAAGGTGTGATTTAAATCATAGAGAAGATTGATTTCGCTCACAGATTGCTGGTTCAACTGAATGCAGACAATCTAACTTGGGAGTTAGAATCATAGGGCTTAACATAGAAAAAAAGCCTTTTACCTAAAGGATTACAGCACTTCTCGATCGCAGAGCAGCCTATGACTTTCCCAATCGAATTCAATCTTGTCAAACCTCAGTCAAGCCAATGCTATGCAGTTAAACTTCGAAGAATTTAATACATATCGTATCTTTAGTCAATGAAAACGTATAAATCTTTGGGAACAAAATGAACACAACTTTAGTCGCATTTCGTTCACTTTTTTCTTTTAAGAAAGTTTCCAATAGCAATTTCTGATCAATCTAACTCAGCTTAAGTTTATTAATAACTATATGCAATTAAACGAATTTACAGTTGGTGACTATACACCGGGTGCATCACTACTGAAACAGATGCTATGGTTTTTCGGCGGCGATCCAATCGTTCGCAGTCGATTCGTTCCTTTTTCTAGCTTTAAGGTCTGGTTACTCAGACGTTTTGGGGCAGAAATTGGGCAGCAAGTTCGGTTCAAAACGGGGGTTAAAATTAAGTTCCCTTGGCGATTAACCATTGGTGATTATTGTTGGATTGGTGAAGATGCCTGGTTCGACAATATTGCGCCAATTATGCTCGAAGAAAACGTTTGTATTTCGCAAAGCGTTTATCTGTGCACAGGGAATCATGACTGGTTCGATCCTAACTTTAAGCTGATGGCTGCTCCAATTCATATTGAAGCGGGAAGTTGGATTGCAGCCCGTGCTTGCGTTGGGGCAGGGGTGACGATCGGCAAAGGGGCTGTTCTGTGCCTAGGCAGCGTCACAGGTCGATCGCTAGAACCAATGACTATTTATGCCGGAAATCCAGCCGTTCCAATTAAAAAAAGAGTAAAAAATACATTGGAACAAAAGCAACTTGAACAGCAGTAATAAGTAATGCAGGAGATCGCCTCTTCAAAACTCAAGTTCATAGCCATTTAAAATAAATTTAGAAACGCTATAGCTTGGAGTATTGATTTTCTAACCTAAAGGATTGAACTAAATGTTTGGGATCTATGGCTACGGCGGCACAATTGGAGTCACTAATATTTTATTGGGAATATCGTGCTGTATATATTATTCAGCTAACAAGCCTAAGCAACTAGATCCTAATACGTCCAGCCCAAGATCATTTTTCTTGATTGGAAATCCTGCGCGAGCCTTGAAAGCAGAATTTTTGCCTCTGGTTTTATTTCTGTCAGGAATTACTGCCTATTTTTTCGGTGGAAAGCTAGATCCATTTATCGCGCTTCAACAACTTTCGAATAATATTATTATTGTTTTTCTTGTCTTAATAGACTTTAAAGACAATTCAAATCGACAATGATATTCCTTTATATTTAAAATCAGGCTATATTTCTAGTCAAGGACTTGATTGTATGACAAACTTTGATTTATTCCCCGCTAGGATACTTGGCATCATTCATGTCTTGTTCGGAATTTACTGTTTGATCTATCTTTATCAATTAAGACTTGCTAGCCTACGCTCAAACCCATCGATCGTGACTCCTGTTCATATCTTACGATTCATCTTTTGTCCTCTGATATTGATTGCTTCTGGTGTTCTGCTATTTTTTTATGGATGGCGATACGATCCTTTTATGTTTTTCTGGCAGCTTTTGATTGATCCTGCAATTCTATATCTTGTCTTCATAGATTTGAAGAGATTTCGCTAGATTAGCTTAGGCTTAGATCAAAAACTAAAGTATTTCTAGCGTAGCGAGTTGGTTGTATGGTTAATGTTGGTTTAAGCGGTGGCAGTTTGCTTGGACTTTTAAATATGTTGCTGGGAATACTGTACTGTGTAGTATCGATTTATCAGTTAGTCGCTGCTATCCAAAGATCAGGTTCCCCAGTGAGCACCACTGCTCGCATACTGCAACTTGTTTTTTTGCCTTTACTTTTGATTTTATCTGGAGCCATTTTGTTTTTTCAGGGATGGCGATTAGATCCGCTGCTTGTATTTCAACAGTTTTTAATTGAATTTGTGCTGATTTACCTTGTGGTTGTTGATTTAAAGCGATCAACCTAGAGCAACTCCACATCTTCAAAACTCAGCGCTGCCGGGGGTGCGGGGAAAAGGAATCACATCGCGAATGTTTTCCATCCCGGTCATGAATTGGACTAGGCGCTCAAACCCTAGCCCAAAGCCAGCGTGGGGCACCGTGCCATAGCGACGCAAGTCTAAGTACCACCAATAATCATCCGGGTTGAGTCCTTGGGCTTGGATGCGGCGCTGCAACACATCCAGACGCTCTTCCCGCTGAGAACCACCGATAATTTCACCGATTTTGGGGGCAAGAATATCCATTGCGCGGACGGTTTTTTCATCGTCGCTGAGGCGCATATAAAACGCCTTGATTTCAGTTGGGTAGTCGGTAACAATCACAGGTTTTTTGAACAGGTCTTCTGCCAAGTAGCGCTCGTGTTCCGACTGGAGGTCTAAGCCCCATTTGACGGGGAAGTCAAAGCTTTTAGGGGATTTTTCTAAAAGGGCGATCGCCTCAGTATAGGTCAGTCGTTCAAACTGGTTTTCAATAATATTTTGGGCAGTATCTAGCACCGAACTATCAATTCGCTGCTGAAAAAACTCCATATCTTCGGGGCAAGTCGTCAGGACATGCTGAAAAATATATTTCAAGAACGCCTCGGCTAAATCCATATCGCCTTCCAAATCGCAGAAGGCCATCTCAGGTTCTACCATCCAAAATTCAGCCAGATGGCGGGAAGTATTTGAGTTTTCAGCTCGGAAAGTCGGCCCAAACGTGTAGACATTGCTAAACGCCATCGCCATAATTTCGGCTTCCAGTTGCCCACTCACGGTTAAAAAGGCAGGACGCTCGAAGAAGTCTTGGCTGTAGTCGACGGTTTGGTTGGGAGTAAGCGGCACTTGCTTCAGGTTGAAGCTAGTAACAGCAAACATTTCGCCTGCCCCTTCGCAGTCGCTAGCGGTGACGATCGGCGTGTGTACCCACAAAAATCCCCGCTCCTGGAAAAATTGATGGATCGCCGTTGCACAGGCATTGCGAACCCGAAATACCGCTCCCAGCGTATTGGTACGCGATCGCAGATGCCCCAGCGTGCGTAAAAACTCAAAGCTGTGGCGCTTCTTTTGCAGCGGATAGGTTTCTGGATCGGCTTCCCCCCAGATTTTGACCTCAGTGGCCTGGAGTTCAATCCGCTGGTTTTTGCCTTCAGATTCGACTAAATCGCCTCTTACTTCGATCGAGGCTCCGGTGTTGAGTTGTTTGAGACTTTCAGCATAGTTGGGCAATGTCTGCTTTAGCACCACCTGAAGCCCCTGCAACGAGGAGCCATCATTGACTTCGACAAAGGTAAATTCCTTCAGTTCTCGCTTTGTCCGCACCCAGCCTTTGACGGTGACGGTTTCGGTCGGTTGCCCGTGGCGTAGTAACTCAATAATCCGTCGGGTCATGCTTACAGTCCAAATCGCGCTCTAGCTAACACTTTAGCCTAATCGGTTAAGTCAGCGGGGCGATTGCAGTTTCGCAGCATCGGAGCGGTCGCCGCTTCTACTGCGATCGCCTCAGCGTTGATCTGGCTGAGCCAAGTCTGAAACGATCGCCCACCTGATTCAATAAACGCCTGCAATTGCGGTTGAGCGGTTCGCCGATAAAAGCCGCAGAGGGGCTGCCAATAGTCAGTGCGCGGCACATAGGCCATGACTGAATCTGGCAAATCTGTCAGTTGCCCAGCCCAGGTCTGAATCACAGTTGGATCAAGGCAGGGCAAATCGCAGCCCAGCAGCAGCACCCAGTCTTGGTGAACTTGAGCCAAGCCTTGACTGAAGGCGATTAGGGGCCCCTGACCAGGCACAGTCTCAGTCAAAAAGGTGGGATGTTCAGTCAGAATCGGTCGATAGCGATCAGGCCAGGGAGTGAGGATGTAAAGGCGATCGCAGCAAATGGCCGCTACCTGGCAGACGCGCTCCAGCAGCGGCACGCCTTGCCATTTAACCAATGCCTTATCTTGCCCCATCCGGGAGCTTTGTCCACCCGCCAAAATTAGCCCTGCTAGAGAGGGTTTTGCCGCCTGCCTTGCCTGCACCGCTAGATTTCTGCCACAGCCCGTTCAATCAGTCGCCGGGCCAAGGTTTGGACGCCAGTATGGGTGTAGTAATTGGTGGACATATCTAAGAATGCGCCCAGATAGTCGAGTTTGTCTTTAGAAATCTCGACAAAGTTTTGCAGGTTGCTGACCACTTTTTCTGGGGTGAGGTTGCGGTAAGAGACAAAATCGCTCATCCAGCCTTTGGTGGCATCAAAACTTTGGTTAATAAAGCTCAACTGCCCCGCCGAGTTGCCGCCTGGAATTAGTGATTTGACCCCGTTGAAGGTAGAATTTTGCTCCAGCTCTTTTGGCGTCATGCTGCTGATACCATTCAAGGCCTTATTGATAAAATCTGGGCCCAAGGGAATTAAGCCATCAAAGCAAACTAAGGCAGCCATCCGCATTAACGACTCGCCGCCATAGTCGCCCAAGGCGGCCAGAAAATCACCAATGCTATCGCCTGGAATGCCGTTAATCTGGCAAAATGCCACCAGTTCAACGACCAGTTTGACCGTTAAATCGATCGTTTGGGCCTGTTCTGGTTTCGGGGTTAACTTGTCTAAAAAGCCGAACAAGGGAATTTTTTCACCGACTTTGTTGGCGAAGGCGGCGGCTCCCAGGGCAGCATCAGCCGTATCGACGGTTTCATAAAGCCACAGAGCGCGCTGATAGCCTTGGGACTTGTCGTTAAACAAAAACACGGCCCGATCGCCAATCTGCTGAATCATCGCTTCGTCGGTTTCGCCCGTCACCGTCCGAATTGTGTTTTTAAATCCAACCAGGTTATTCCACTGTCCCGGCACGGCAAAATCCAGCGCCCGCAGCGCCATAATCGTAATTCCGCCGGTCGGGAGCTGATCAACAATCTCAAAAATTGGCTTACTCATGATTGGCTCCTTAATTCAGTTTGGCCAGACCGTTCAAGTCAAATTTAGCGATCCAGTTAGAGCGCTCGGCTGGCCCGAAGGCTGGGTCACGGGAGAGGACTTTCACCTGATAGCGATCGCCCACCAGCACGGCCGTTTGAGTGGAGCCAATTTCGACCGCTGGGTAGCCGCCAATTTTTTGGGTACTCTGCTGAAATTTTTGGGCCGCACTCGGAATACTGCTCGTATCAGAAATCGCTAGCATTGCCAAATCCTTGCCGTCTTTTTTCAGTTTGGCTTCGGCGAAGCCTTTTTTCTCTTGGGTGTAGAGCCGCTCATAACCGTTGCCAGGCTTAGGAAAAAAGGCATTAAACTCGCTGCCCTGCGTCGCATTCTTAGCAACCGCGATTGCCCCTGGTTGGGAGCTAAGCTGCTGCGCCTGATCAAACTGAGAAGGCGGTTTGGGCGCACAGCTTGTCACCAGCAGTAGTACCACTAAAACCAGAGAAACGAGGATTTGACGACCACGCTGAACCATTCGACGAACCTCCACAGAAGGATGTTTAATTGCTGGAGTTTTCTTTATGATCCCTTGATTGGGCAAAATTGATGTGGCGATCGCTGGAAGAAAAACTAAAGCTTGGTTAAAGGTTAAACCAAAATCAGGGCGATCAGCGGGGCCGAATCAGCGATTAACCTGCTTCACGTAAGCGATCGGGGCAGGGCTGCTGCTGCGATCGCGTCGAGTTACAATCCATTCTTTTTCACCTAGCAAGTAGTCGTAGGTGGCAATCACGGCAATGATGTTTTTAAAGGTGCAGTAGACAGGAGTTGCGACAATGTAAAGCAGGAAGTTGATCAAAGGGTAGCGAATCGCATTCCTAGTCATCCCCATTGCAATTAAGGCTTGATAAGGACTGCTGAGAAAGGTCAAAACGGTTGCAAAGGGAAGATAGGTATGATTCAGCATCGCCAGAGAGCCATCCCTCAGCATCAGGCTAAAAATCATTGGGAAAATCTGCAAAGCAATCAGGTGAAAAGCAGAACTATAAAGGAGAAGCAGCGTCCAGTAGAGTTTCTGCCAAGGGTCGAGCCTACCTGAACGTAGCAATGGCCATTGATATTTGACGGTAACTTCTATCCACCCTTGCGCCCATCGTTTGCGCTGAAACCAAAAAGATTGCAGATCAAGCGGGGCCAGTTCTGTCGTCACAATGGTTGGGTCATGGACAATTCGATAACCCATCAGCAATGTCCGCAGTGTTGCATCAATATCTTCCGTCATCATTTTGGCAGAGAAGTGAATCCGCCGTAAGACAGAAGTCCGCCAGTAGCCATTTGAACCGCAGAACATGGCTGTATCCACCAGCAGAGACCTTGCCGAATGACTGACCCCGTAAAGGCACTCAAATTCAACAGCAATAATCCGCGTCAAGCAGTTAATGTTGTGATTGCGAATCACATTCCGCCCTTGCACAACATCGTAGGAGCCATCTTCTAACCAGAACCAGGCTTGCTGAAAACAGTTGGGCTGAGGCAGGTGGTCTGCATCCAGAATGCAGGTCACTTCCCCTGTGACGATTTGGAGGGCTGCATTTAAGTTCTCTGCCTTGGTTTTGCTGCCTTTCACAAACAGCAGATGCAGCTCTGGGTGCCGCAATGCCAGACGCTGCAACGCTTGTTCAACCGGCAATTCTTCAGCCCGATTATAGGCGAGAATAATCTCCAGATCTGCTTGAGGATGTTCAACGTTGAGCAAAAGGTACTGAAGGGTTTCTAAAATGATGTGTTGTTCATTTGGCAAATAGGCGACCACGATAATTGAACAGCGTGGCAAGGGTCGTCTAGGTTGGATAGACTTGATTTCGCTAGTTGCAAACGTGGGTATAGTTTGGCTTGGTTTTGTTGGGGCAAGCTTGATCCACCCCAAGACAGCGACAAAACTGCCATACGCACTAGCAAAAATGGACTGGAGGCAGCGCTGAACCAAGCCCCGTTCCCATCTTCGTTTGGGATTGTGACAATAACAGAGAGCCATTACGGTTGCTTCGATCAACACAACCAGCGAAGTCACCAGATAGAGGGCTGGAATCAGCGCTTGCAGAATCGATAAGTTCCAACCACCGCTCAAAGCACAGTAGTAGAAGACGGTTGGTAGCCCAATGATCACGACATGGGTGAAGACGACTTTGTCAAGCACATGGCTAAAGACAACAATCTGCTTGGGCAAAAGTCCTTTTGGCATAGCTTTTTTAGCAGTGTACAGTCAATATAGGGGTCAATGGAACCATACCCAATGATTTTGCACAAGACATCAAAGCATAACATTTGCCAAGCTAAAGCTATCTCGAACCGGAAAGGTGAATTTGCGATCGCTGCTGAGAGCTTGTCTGAGATCAGGCGTCCCCCACCATTACCCGTGTTAGCAAAACTCTATGCTGACTTCAGAGTTTGGAGCCGCGATCGAACCTGCGCCAACCCTTGATGACGTGCTGCAAAACCATTTGTGCCTGCAAGCTGGGAAGCGTGTTCCAGCTTATCTTTAGCAAAAAATTTCCGCCTTAAGGCAACCTTGCTTACAGTCTTAATCTGCTGGCTTGGCTTAGAGTAAATCCAGTCTTCTCGATTGTTCTTTTAGAAGTCAGGTACTAAGTGAAGTTCTGACCTTTTTCGCCCCAATTCCCTAAATTTGGGGAATTTAGGGGGCACTACGTCACTCTTGTCTCTGTTTAAGTCACCTTACTTGCTATTTTCGGTTGCCCAAACGCCTTATGCATGAATCTTTTAAGCGGATTGTTACTGGCACCATCTTTTTTGTCTGCACCTTGATCATTGCGATCATTGGCTATATGAAATTCGGCTGGAGCCTGCTAGACGCGGTTTACATGGTCGTGATCACCATTTTTGGGATTGGTTACGGCGAAGTTAACCCTCTAGATACGCCAGAAAAAAAGATTTTCACGATGTTTGTGATTGTTGCTGGTGTGCTGTCGGGTGCCTATATTCTTGGCGGTTTTGTCCAAATGCTGACGGAGGGAGAAATTAATCGCGCTCTGTCAGTGCGACGCAATGAACGAACCATTGAAGGTCTTAAGCAGCATGTCATTATCTGTGGCTATGGTCGAATTGGGCAGGTGATGACCCATTCCCTACTGGAGTTAAAACTGCCATTTATTATTGTCGATAACAACACAGCCCGGATTGCCAAGGCAGAGTCTCTGGGCTACTTAACCTGTCTGGGCAGTGCAGCCGATGAAGCTGTCTTACTGACGGCTGGAATTGGGCGGGCCAAGGCGCTGGCAACCGTGCTGCCCGATGACACTATGAATGTGTTTATTACCCTCACAGCCCGCAGTCTCAACCCAACGGTGATGATTTTGGCCCGGGGTAATTTACCCAGCACCGAAAGTAAGCTGCGGCTGGCAGGGGCAGATCATGTGGTTTTGCCGACTAGCATTGTCGGTCATCAGTTAGCCAATTTAATTACGCGTCCCGCTGGGCTAGAGTTTATTGACCAAAGCGGCGATCGGACTGAAATCAATGACCTGCTAGCTCAAATTGGCGTCCAGTTGACTGAGCTAGCGATCGCCAACGACTCTAGCCTCATTGGCAGAAGCTTAGGCTCCGCCGAAGTGACGGGCAATGGCGCTTTTGTTGTCGTTGGCCTGCGTCAGCAAAATGGCACTTTAACCATGCAGCTCGATTTAAATCAAACCTTGGAAGCGGGCGATCAGATTATTTTGCTTGGCCACAAAGGCGATACGCCCAAATTTGCCGACTTGGCAGAGGGCAAACACAAGTTACGCTACCGGGGGGCAAAGGTTTAGTGATGGATTTACAAGACCGGAATTTGCAAGACAGCAGCTTACAAGACAGGAACTTACAAGACCATGTAATCATTTGTGGATTCGGCTATGTCGGCAAGTCTCTAGCGCAGCAGCTCACCGACAGCCAAGTCAAATTTGTCGTGGTAGATAGCCAACCTGAACAACTGGCCGTCGCTGATGCCATGGGTTATCTGACCTGTCACGGCAATGCGATCGATGAAAGCGTTCTGCAAGCGGCCGGCGTAAAGAGAGCAAAGGTGTTAGCAACCGTTTTGCCCAACGACGCTGGCAATGTCTTCATTACCCTGACTGCCCGTGAGCTGAATCCTAAGCTGACAATTCTAGCTAGGGGTGACTTGCCAGAAACGGAGCATAAGCTGCGACTGGCAGGGGCAGATCATGTGATTTTGCTGGCTACAACAACGGCTCTGCGAATGATCAACTTGATTACTCGCCCCACTACCCTAGACTACTTGGGTCAAAGGAGCAATTCTCCTACGGAGAGGCAAAGCCAACGGACTCATCTAATTGAGCTGTTGATGCAACTTGACTTACAGATTGATGAACTGCCAATTCTGCCAGACTCTCCGCTAAAGGGGCTAACGCTAGCCGACCTGGAAGCGGAAGCCAATGGCGCTTTCATTACGATTGCCCTCCGAGACAGCGGTGGGCGAATTGACTCTGAGCCTGCCCTAAATCTGAGGCTACAGGCGGGAGACACGGCGATCGTCCTCGGGCATCAAAACAGCATTAGCTTTTTTGCCAAACGGTATACTCGCAAGTCAGAAATTCGCTATCGAGGCAAGCCGGTTTAATCCAGGAAGCCCATTAGCTCACCCACATTGTCAATTTCATTGGAGGCGATCGGGCGTAAGCCAGCCGTGACGAAGCTTTCTGTGATCTGCAGTCCGCTGTAGCCAACTGGACGGATGCCCATTGAATCTAGGGTGCCGACAATCTGAAAACTATCCGCAGCGACTGGGCGAATTCCCATGATGTTGAGGGATCCTACAACCTGAAAGTTGTCGGTTGCAATTGGGCGCAAGCCAGCAATGTTGATGCTGTCAGCAACTTCTAGCTCACTGGCCATAATCGGGCGAATCCCAGAAATATTAACGGTTTCCATAATTTCTACCTTGTCAGTTGCGATCGGGCGAATGCCTGCCACATTGATTGTCGCTTGGATTGTGACCTCTTCCGCTTCGGCACCATCGGGCGCGTCTTTCGCCAAAGCGACTAATTTGCCGCCATCGGCTTTCGCAGCAGGGGTTCGGCTTCGCGTCGAGCGAGTTCTGGCGGAACTGTTGGCTTGAGAAGGTTCAGGTGTACTCATGACGCTTGCTCCACGCTAGGAAAAAAAGTGCTGTTTGGTAATTTATTTTTGAGCAAACTGTTTAATTTTGCTTCTAACTCTTAAATCATTATAAAGGGACGGTACGCTTCCCTAAATAGCATTCACTAATCAGTGCCATAAAAATTTCAGCCCTGCCTAGTCCAAGTGAGTTACCTGTCGCAAGGCACCAAGGTTAAAGCGAGCTGAGGCGATCGCCCTCCTAAGTGTCAAATCCAGCTCCAAAGACTGTCGCGAGGACGTTCAAGCGCAGAGCGCTTGTTGACCTTGAAGAACTGAGCAGCCGGCAAATCCTTAGCAAAACTTTACGACCTACTTATTGAGAATTATTCTGAACTGTGGTGCAATGGGCTTATTGAGTTTAATTCTCAATATATAGCGCTTAAAGTACGAGACTCTCCGCTTGAATCTTTCGCAGTACACCGCACAAGGAAATTTTGGATTATGCAGACCTACGATCATCCCAGCGTCAAGTACGACTGGTGGGCAGGAAATGCCCGTTTCGCTAGCCTATCTGGCTTGTTTATTGCTGCCCACGTTGCTCAAGCAGCCCTGATCGCCTTTTGGGCAGGCGCTTTTACCCTATTTGAAATTTCTCGCTACTCACCTGACCTATCCATGGGTGAGCAAGGCTTAATTTTGCTGCCTCACTTGGCTACCCTTGGCTATGGGGTTGGCAAAGGCGGCATTGTCGAAAACACCTATCCTTACTTTGCGATCGGTGCCATTCACCTGATCTCTTCGGCAGTTTTGGGGGCTGGCGCTCTGTTTCATACCTTTCGCGGATCAGAAAACCTCAAACAGGCCAACGGGCAAGCCCGTAAGTTTCACTTTGAATGGAGTGACCCCAAGCAACTGGGCTTGATTTTAGGACATCATTTGCTGTTTTTGGGCGCCGGCGCTCTGCTGCTGGCAGCCAAGGCGATGTATTTTGGCGGGCTGTACGACTCAACGACTCAAACGGTTCGGCTTGTCACGCAACCGACCCTTGATCCACTCGTGATTTATGGCTACCAAACCCACTTTGCTAACATCAGTAGCCTTGAAGATTTGGTTGGAGGTCACATTTATGTAGGCGTAATGCTGATTGGCGGCGGGATTTGGCACATTGTGGTGCCGCCGCTGAAATGGGCTCAACGGGTGCTAATCTTTTCCGGCGAAGCGATTTTGTCTTATTCCCTGGGTGGGATTGCTCTAGCAGGCTTTGTGGCAGCTTACTTCTGCGCTGTCAACACGCTGGCCTATCCGGTTGAGTTTTATGGGCCAGCCCTAGAGGTGAAGTTGGGCATTACCCCCTACTTTGCTGACACTGTGCAGTTACCAGGGGGAGCGCACACTGCCCGCTGCTGGTTAGCCAACGCCCACTTCTTCTTGGCGTTCTTCTTCTTGCAGGGGCATCTGTGGCATGCCTTACGAGCAATTGGCTTTGACTTCAAACGGGTTGAACAGGCGCTAGATGCTACCACCGAAGCCTAACCCAATGTCTTAAAGCTAACTTCTTGAGCCAACTGGGGAGGGGGGCTGATGTTCTCCTCGATCGCTGCCATCCCTCCCTTTCCTTAAGTTTTGGCATCAACTATTCAACTATGAACTGTCTATCCTGTTCAGGCAAAATGCTGCAACATATTCGCAAAAACGAACTGTATTGGCTCTGCCCTGACTGTCGGCAGGAAATGCCTCTGACCAATCGCTCCACATCTGCTCAACCTTTGACCTTGAGCGCTCAGAACAATCAGCAAAGCCTGATTGGCCCAAACCAGCAACATTTGTAACTTAACTTGGAGGAAATATGGCTCAAATTGGTTTATTTTTCGGCACCCAAACTGGCAACACAGAGGCGATCGCGGAAGCAATTCAACAGGAATTGGGCGCTAACGTAGTTGACTTACACGACATTGCCAAGGCAGACACCAGCGACTTTGCTGGCTATCGCTGTTTGATGATTGGTTGCCCCACCTGGAATATTGGCGAATTGCAGAGCGACTGGGAAGGCTTTTATGAAGAGCTAGATGCGATCGACTTTAGCGGCAAGCAAGTTGCCTACTTTGGGGTTGGCGATCAGGTTGGCTACGCCGATAATTTTCAGGATGCAATGGGGATTTTAGAAGCAAAGATTTCTGAGTTAGGGGGCAAAACCGTCGGCTACTGGCCGACAGATGGCTACGACCACAGTGAATCAAAGGCGGTTAAAAATGGCAAGTTTGTCGGTTTGGCGATCGACGAAGATAACCAGTCTGACCTTACCGCCAGCCGGATTAAAACTTGGGTGGCGCAAGTCAAGCAAGAACTTGGGCTGTAGCCCCTTAACGCTAGCTTCAAGCCGTTTCCGTCAGCCGAACCAGAAGATAATATCGGGAGTTTTAATGTCTACGCTGCCAGATGTATTGTGGCTCAATGCCAGCCCAAGTTTACAGGGGTTTGATCGACCTTTATTGAGAGTCTTGTCCCGTCAGGTGCCGATCGCCCATTGGCAGTATTGCCAAACCCAAGACGAGCCAACTTGCTTAGAAGTCGCCCTAGACCTGCTGCATGAGTATGTCGGCGATCGCCCCGTGCATCTGCTGGGGCACAGCACAAGCGGCTTGCTGGGGTTGCTCTATGCCCGCCGTTACCCTGCTCAGGTCAAGTCGCTGACGCTGCTGGCAGTCGGCATTCATCCGGCGATCAACTGGCAATCGCACTACTATGTCTTGCTGAAACTTTTACCCTGTAGTCGAAAAACCATCTTGACCCAAATGGTTCATAACCTATTTGGCTACCAGTCAAAGCCGATTAGCCAAAATCTCGTTACAACCTTAGAGCGAGATTTAGAAAATTCTTTATCACCCCATAGCCTGTTCCAGCCGGTTAGCATTCCGCCAGCCAGGGTGCCTGTGCCGCTGTTTGTGGGCGGCAGTCAAGACGATATGGTGGTTGACCCGCAGCAAATTGAAGGCTGGCGACGCTGGGGCGTCGGAACAGATTCGCCTAGCCGATGGCAGGATTGCCCTGCTCAGTCAAGCCGGCTCTGGCAGTGTTCGACTGGGCGGCATTTTTTTCATTATTTTTATCCAACCCTGGTCGGTGAGCAAATTCTCAATTTTTGGACTCAGCTTCAGGCGCTCCCGATGGACATTCCTCTTTCAACCACGGCTTAGGCTGTGTCTTCACCGGATGCCTCAATTTATCGTTGCCCAAGTGGGTCAGAATTTATTGCAGCCGCTGTGCCCGATCGCGATCGGGGCAACCTTGCTGCTGTTTTGTACGTCAGTCTGGCTGGCGATTCGAGATGGCTTCACTCGCCTCCAGCGACTGCATCAAATTCCCTGTAGTCACTGCGCCTACTTTACCGGAAGTTATCACCTCAAATGCACCGTTCATCCCTGTAAAGCGCTGTCAGAGGAGGCGATTGATTGCCGAGATTATCAGCCACCTGATCGGCCTGGGCATTGGCGATCGCAGACCAAAGTCTTGTTGAAGAGGAATTAAACGTATGAGACCTGACGAACTGATCAGACAATTTGATTTAGTGTTTCCGAAACCGACAACTCCCCTTTCAATTGTTTATCCGCAGCATAGTTTTCAGCGCAAAGACATGCTGCCGCTTAGCCCGGAGCGACTCTGGAAAATCGAGAGTGGGGTTGTTCGCACTGTCACCTGGGATGAAGAGGGAACGCAGGCTACGCTGGGATTCTGGGGCGAAGGAGATGTCGTCGGGCGGCCGCTCTCGCGGATGGAGCCTTATCAAATTCGCTGTTTAACAGCAGTGAAAGTGAGTGAACTGCCCTTAGTCAGCCGCTATTTACAGACGGCGCTGTTGTTTAATGCCTGGAAAAGTGAAGAACTGCTGGGCATCTTGCACCACCAATCGGTGCGCCACCGCCTCTGGCATTTTTTAAAGTGGTTAGCCTTACGGTTTGGGCGATCGCTGCCCCAAGGACGATTAACGGAACCGCGCCTCACCCATCAAGATATTGCTGAAACGATCGGCACTAGCCGCGTGACTGTGACTCGATTATTAAAAATTCTGGAGCGAGAAGGCAAAATCAGACGCTCTGGGCAGACTTTTTTGATCTAGCGGTTTAGCCAGGGCTGAGAAGCATAGCCGATTGAGAATTCTGCTTTGGGGCGGTGTTGCCTGCCCAAGGCAAGATGATTGAAACAGTCCAGCTCGAAAAGTGTCCTCATCCTCGACGGCAGCTTCAAACCAACTGTTAGCATTGCGTCTAGAGCCACTCTAGCTTTTTATGCCTGTGTTAACCACAGCCACTTTTTGAAGACAATTGCCGCTCAGATGATTGACTGCTGGCTCTGACTGCGATCGATTTTACTCAATCAAGACTCGCCTAATTCTGCCCGCTTCAGCACTAGAAAGGGGTGATTGATGGATGAAGCCTAACCCAAAGTCAATTCAGCAAAGCATTCAAATTTCGATTCGCCAACAGTCATCAGGCAAAGAACTGTTGGCAAAATCATTTACGAAATGCATGAATGATGCTTCCTGGGTGACAAATGAATTGAAGATCGAATTTTGCGTGCTGTTTTTAAACGCAATTTTAGACCGCTCATACAATCAAAAAATTGATGATTTCACCTACAAATTGCGGAAAAAGCCGGTTTATTTTGGGATTCGGCTCTTAAAGCGCTATCCCAAAAAAGGACTTGAGGTGTTGGTCAATTTAATTATGGATGAGCTAATTGATCACCAAAAATATTCTCAGGCTGAGCTATTTCAGTTTTACAGCGAAGTCTTCGATCGCTTTTTTCCTAAAAATTTGAGCCTAGGTTACGCCAAGTCTTAGCTTTACCTGTCATTAATGAAACGGCCAATCATCCTGAAAGTGCTGCGCTAAGTGCTGTTTGTTATTAACTTGACTACCTTGGCTTGCTCGCAGAGAGCTGACCTCGCCCTTGGGAAGCGTACATGGCTTGCAAAACGATCGCTGGATTGACCAGCGAACCTTGATACTTCAGTCCCCAGTGCAGGTGAGGGCCAGTGGTACGCCCTGTCATGCCAACCCGACCAATTCTGGCTCCGGCTGGGATTGCCTGACCGACCCAGACTTGGATCCCCCCAGCCCGATCGATCATTGTGTTGCCCGACACAAAACCCTTCATGTGGCAGTAAACATGCACCCAAGAGCCAGATTGAATCCGCACCATTGTGCCGCAGGCCGTGTTGTCTGAAACCTCAATCACTCGCCCTGTCCACCAATTGCGAATGTAGCTGCCTTCGGGGGCGGCAAAGTCCAAACCGCTGTGAAATTCTGTCCCGGCCCCACCCGTCGCAGAGGGGCGATAGCCAAAGGGAGACGTGTAAGCCTGAAAATTTTCGACCGGGAAAGAGCCAGAGCGCCAATCAATTGCGGTTTTATTTTCAAACGTTTGACCGCTTTGGGGAGACAGCGTCAATGCAAAGGTACTTGCGCCCAACATGGCTAGCCAACGCTTTGGTTTCATCCAGAACACCCCTCTCAGTTAGAAATCAGTGGAATCAGTTAACTTTTTTCTTTGCTGCAAGCGAAAAACCTTGGCAATCTCGACCTATGGTACAGCGGTTAAGGGCAGTTTTGTCAACCCAGTTGCGACAATTTGAGAGCTGCCCTCGCTAACCTGCTATCTTTGCCAATGCAGATAGTTTTAACAGCAATCGCTGCTTTTTACGACACCTTATTTTCTACCCAAGCTGAGCCTGGTTTATGCAGAGTGATTTTTCAGATGATTTTCAAATTTGCGATCGCGACCTCACGCCAGCTACCTTAGACCAATATCTGCAATCAGAGAGTCTGGCGGTGGATACCGAAACAATGGGGCTGCGCCCCCACCGCGATCGGCTGTGTCTGGTGCAATTGTGTGATGTTCGCGGCAAGGTAACTGTATTGAGAATTGCCCAAGGGCAGACCGAAGCCCCCAAGTTGAAGCAGCTTTTAGAAGCTTCTAGCGTCACCAAAATTTTCCATTTTGCCCGCTTTGATATTGCTACTCTGCAACATTATTTAGGGATCGCTGTCCAGCCCTTGTTTTGTACTAAAATTGCCAGTAAGTTGGCTCGCACCTACAGCCCCCGCCACGGACTCAAGGACTTAATTAGAGAACTCGAAGGGATTGACCTGGATAAAACAGCCCAAAGTTCAGACTGGGGGAACGCAGCTCACCTCTCAGAAGAGCAACTGCGCTACGCTGCCAACGATGTTCGCTACCTAATTTCAGCCCGGGCCAAACTGACCCAAATGCTGCAACGAGAAGGACGGTGGGAACTAGCTCAAGCCTGCTTTGGTTGTTTACCGACGCTGGCAGCCTTAGACCTAAGGGATTTTGAGCAAATTTTCGAGCATTAGCTAACTCTAGAATTCAACAATCCTTTCGGTTTTGGTTGGTTAGAGCCGGGGTCGGGCAAAATTTGTCAGGAGCAGGGTTGGCTTAGCCGACGTTGCTCCTGAAATAAAGACCACCGACCACAGTTGGGCAGCTTGCAATTATGATTTTAGGAAGTTGTTAGATCGCCCCACCTAAAATCTGCTTATGTCAGCTTCATCTCCGCCCATGCCTCCTCTTTGGCACACCCTCGACCCTGCTCAGTCGGTTGAAACACTGCAAAGCGATCGGGCGGCTGGTTTAACCACTAACCAAACCGCAGCCCGTCTAGAGGAATACGGCGCCAACGAACTGCAAGAAGAAGGCGGACGCAGCGCCCTAGTAATCCTTTGGGATCAGTTCAAAAACATCATGCTGCTGATGCTAATTGCCGTGGCAATTATCTCGGCCATTCTGGACATTCGAGAAGGGATGATGAGTGGGGAATTTCCGTTCCCGAAAGATGCGGTGGCGATTTTTGCCGTGGTGATTCTGAACGGCATTTTGGGTTATCTGCAAGAAAGCCAGGCCGAGAAGGCCCTGGCTGCTCTGAAGGGGCTTTCATCCCCCAAGGTGCGAGTGATTCGAGACGGCAAAACCCAAGAGGTGGAGTCGCCCCAGTTGGTGCCGGGGGACATCATGCTGCTGGAGGCAGGGGTGAAAATTGCCGCCGATGGGCGCTTGTTGGAGGCAGTTAATCTGCAAGTGCGCGAGTCTGCTTTAACTGGGGAAGCTGAAGCCGTAAACAAGCGAACGGAGATTAAGCTACCCGACAGCACTGACTTGGGCGATCGGATTAACCTGGTGTTCGCAGGCACCGAGGTTGTGCAGGGGCGCGGCACCGTCCTGGTGACAGGCACTGGCATGAACACTGAACTGGGCAAAATTGCCGCTGCCCTGCAATCGGTAGAAACTGAACCGACGCCGCTGCAAAAGCGGATGACCCAACTTGGCAATGTCCTCGTCACCGGGTCGCTGATTTTGGTCGCCCTAGTGATTGGCGGCGGCAGTTTGTTTCGGCCTGACCTGTTTGAAGAATTGGTCAAAGTCTCGCTCAGTATGGCAGTAGCCGTCGTGCCAGAGGGTTTGCCGGTTGTAATCACCGTTACTCTAGCCTTGGGCACCCAGCGGATGGTCAAACGCAATGCCCTGATTCGCAAACTGCCAGCGGTTGAAACATTGGGTTCAGTCACCACCATTTGCTCCGATAAGACTGGCACTCTGACCCAAAATAAAATGGTCGTGCAGCATGTGTTCACGAGCCAGGGCGGACTGCAAGTGACCGGGGAAGGCTATAGCCCCAGCGGCGAATTTCAAGACAATGGACAGCCCGTCACCTTTGAGCAGCATCCTGACCTGCAAGATTTGCTGCTGGGCTGTGTGCTCTGCAATGATGCCCTGTTGCAAGCCGAAAACGGACAGTGGGTGATTCTGGGTGACCCGACTGAAGGAGCGCTGCTGGCGGTGGCTGGAAAAGCGGGGCTAGAAAAAGCCAAAAAAGACAAGTGGCTGCCGCGGGTGGGGGAATTTCCGTTTGACTCCGATCGCAAACGAATGAGCGTGATTGTTGATACCCGCGGCAATCGGCATGAATCGGTTGGCAGCTTGGCTCTCTATGACCCCGATCGCTCGCCCTATTATATGTTTACTAAGGGTTCACCGGAACTCACCCTAGAGCGCTGTACTCACCTAGAAGTGGGCGACCATATTGAGCTGCTCAGCAATGACCATCGAACTGAAATTTTAGGGCAGAACAATTATTTAGCGAGTCGGGGCTTACGGGTGCTGGGGTTTGCTTACAAAGGATTGGCTGAACTACCGCCAGAGGGATCTGAAGACACCAGCGAAGCCAGCTTAACCTGGCTAGGGCTGGTCGGCATGCTGGACGCACCTCGCCCAGAAGTCCGAGAGGCGGTGGCCAAATGTCGCTTAGCCGGGATTCGCCCCGTCATGATCACGGGCGACCATCAACTGACGGCCAAGGCGGTAGCTGAAAGTCTCGGCATTGCCACCGTCCAAGATGCCGTCTTAACGGGGCGAGAACTAGAACAGATGTCCCTACCGGAGCTAGAAAACCAAGTTGATCAGGTGAACGTCTATGCCCGCGTCTCGCCAGAGCACAAATTGCGAATTGTCCAGGCCCTACAGCGGCAGGGGAATGTGGTTGCCATGACGGGCGATGGGGTGAATGACGCACCGGCCCTCAAGCAAGCTGATATTGGCGTGGCGATGGGAATTACCGGCACCGATGTGAGTAAAGAAGCCAGCGATATGGTGCTGCTGGATGACAACTTCGCCACAATTGTTTCGGCTGTAGAAGAAGGACGGGTGGTCTATGTCAACATTCGGCGGTTTATTCGCTATATTCTCGGCAGTAATATTGGCGAAGTACTGACGATCGCCGCTGCTCCCATCCTCGGATTAGGCGGAGTTCCCCTGTCTCCACTGCAAATTTTGTGGATGAACTTAGTCACCGATGGTCTGCCAGCTTTGGCTCTGGCGGTTGAACCGGGGGAAGCGATTGTGATGCAGCAACCTCCCAAAGATCCGCAGGAGAGCATTTTTGCCCGTGGGTTAGGGGCTTATATGATTCGGATTGGGATTGTCTTGGCAATTATTACGATCGCGATGATGAGCTGGGCCTATGGTTACACTGAACAGGTGCAGGGAGGGTTACTCGTGCGCGATCGCTGGAAAACAATGGTGTTTACCACGCTCTGTTTGGCTCAAATGGGTCATGCCTTGGCCATTCGCTCTAATACCCGCTTGACGGCTGAACTCAATCCGCTCTCGAATCCCTATGTTCTGGCCTCCGTCAGCTTAACGACTATTCTTCAGCTCTTTCTGATTTATCTTGAGCCGCTGCGTAACTTCTTTAGTACTCACTATTTGGCACCCGCCGAACTGGGGGTTTGCTTTGGAGTCAGCGCTCTGATGTTTGTTTGGATTGAAGCCGAAAAGCTGTTTTTCCGCTGGTGGACATCGAAAAACAAAAATAGAGTGCTGCCAAGTTAAATTATGCTGTGATAGAAATTCCATTCCCTTTCCCTTTTCTGAACAATGTATAACCAAAGATTGAGTGTCGCCCTAAGGCAATCTGCTCGGCTAAAATGGCTGCCTGGTTTGAGCCTGTTCTTCAGCCTTTCGACGACTCCAACTCTAGCCGCTGAGCAGGTTAACCTCACCTTTGGCTCTACGACCCAATCGATTTCAACCAGCGACCTGGAAAGCTTTGCTCAGGGAAGGGAACCCACTGGTCAACTGGCAACAATTTTGAGATTGGCCCCGGCTGGTTCGCCGGCTCAGATCAGAGAATTTCTGCAACGGCGATTTGATTTTAGCCCTGGGCTGATCACCCAGTTTGCCAGCACCAAATCAGGGCAGTCCGTCTTTCGCGGCTTGGGTCAACTAATGCGAACCCCTGACAACCAAAACGGGCAGCAAGCTTTGATTACCGCCTTTGAGCAGGCCGCCGCCAGCCCGCAGGGACTGACCATGCTCAACATTCTGCGCCAATTCCCTGCCCCCAGCCTGCAAGTTGATGGCCAAACTGCTCTCTCCACCATTTTGCAGTTCAATCAACAGCGCCGGACGCTGACTCAGACCCTGACCCGCCTTCAGCAACAGGCGGCGGCGGCTCCGCCAGCGGAGATCGCCAATCCGGTCAATTTGAGCCAGCCCGGCCCCCAGCAGTGGCAGAAGCTCACCCTGACGTTTGTTGAACCCCGCCTCACGCCTCAACCGGTTCCGGTTGATCTCTATCTTCCCCAAGGACTGCCAGCTCCTGCTCCCCTGATTGTGATTTCCCACGGGTTTGCCTCGGATCGCTCTACGTTTGCCTACCTAGCGGAACATCTGGCATCCTACGGTTTTGCTGTTGCGGTGCCCGACTTTGTGGGTACCAGCGCCAAGCGGGTGACTGGGTTTCTCAACCAGGCTGATGCCGAAAGGATTGATTTACCTCGATCGCTCATTTCGCGACCTCTTGGCATCTCAAAACTCCTCGACGAATTGGAGAAAAAAGCAAAAACTGACCCGGCCCTGCAAGGGAAAATGAATCTGCAACAGGTGGGGCTGTTGGGTCAGTCTCTGGGGGGCTATACGGTGCTGGCGGCGGGCGGGGCAACCCTGGATTTTGCCGGCTTAAAGCAGTCCTGTCGCAATTTGGAAGCGAATCAGCTACAAGCTTTGTTAGATTTGTCGGTTTTGTTTCAGTGCCAAGCCACCTCTGCTCCCTCCGTCCGCACTAATTTTGTGGATCCCCGCATCAAAGGTGTAATTGCGATTAATCCTTTCACCAGTTTGGTGTTTGGAAAGCAGGGGATGGGGCAGATCAAACTGCCAGTGATGATGATTGCCAGCACGAACGATCTTTTTACGCCACCGCTCCAGCAGCAAATTACTCCCTTTTCCTGGATGAATCCGGCCAACAGCAGTCAATACCTGGTTGTCTACAGTGCAGGAACGCATTTTTCATTTCTAGGGGACAGCAAAGATCCAGCTGGGGCATTTCCCGTTCCGTCGGAGCTAATCGGCCCTGATCCAGCCCTAGCGCGTCCTTCTTTGCAAGCGCTGAGTACGGCTTTCTTTCTGAGTTATATCGCTGATCAGAGCCAGTATTTGCCTTACCTCAGCCAATCCTACGCTCAAACTATGGTGCGAAAACCGTTTGCGATCGACCTGGTTAAATCCTTGACCCCAAATCAATAGATCTGAGGTTTTCATGAACCGAAGCGGGACTGCACCTATTCCACATCATTCAAAAAGCCACTGTCAACTTACTCGTCAATGTGACTACGGTTGAATCAATAGGAATTAGCAGGTGTGCTGTGGCTGGGTGCTGCCGTTTTAATTGTTCTATCAACTCGACGTAAATCCGACAAAAATGCTTTTCCTGCCGGGTTTTACAGGCTTTAGAAAAGGTTGAAATATCCATCTTAATCCCGGCATGATTCAGGCGATAAAATAGGTCTCTCATGCTGGTCAAACTTTGTTCTAACATGAATGTTAGCCAAATTTCAAAAAACAGTCGCGAGTTCAAACAAGCCTTGGTAGACAAGGAAGTTGCTCATACGGGATTGAGTGATCTTCGAGTCGTTGGTTCAATGCACGAGCGTAAATCACCAGGGTAAGCGCATCTCAAACCCTATTGACAGCTAGGTTCTAGATTTCGAGCCGATTGTGGAAGCACGGATGCCAGAACCTTGAGCATAGAGCTATCATCCATCGCCGCCCGCTTAGCCTGTTGTT
>JAHHGS010000023.1 GCA_019359715.1 Aphanocapsa sp. GSE-SYN-MK-11-07L
GTCGCAGATCCTCAATTTGTGAGGGGCTGAGGGGGGTCGCAGGTGTGAACACTTCCAAGGCTGCTCTCCTATTTCTTGCATAGGAGCATGGTAGCAGTACTGGTATTCTCTTTAGTCAAAACCGCCTTACCTGTCCACTTTTTCTAGACAAGGTCAGAGTTTAGTTTAGATGATTGAGATTCCCGTAAAATGCTGGGCATTTTTTCAATAGACCTGTTGGGATATAACGATAAAAATCGCTGAAAAGTCTATTCAGTCTGGGTTTCAAGGATTTTGCACTAAAATCGCTGAAATGCTTACCAGGAAAGGGTTTCAAGGATTTTTGAGCTTATTACCCAACAACTCTAATTAGCGATCGCCTGAAAACCTGTTTTTTGAATTCGCCAACAGTATCAGTATCTCGGCTCGACCCCCAGAACCAGTGATAGTTGAAGTGATAGCCGCTGTAAGAGTAATGGTTGATGGACAAAAAAATGATCTCCTGGTAACGGCTGGAGTGAGAAGGTCGTTGTAGTATAAGCTTGCCAAGCAGCTACTTCATCCTGACTGACAATGGCATCTTGTTCCCCCCAGAAAGCAGTGATTGGAAACTCCGTTGGATTTTCTGATTGAGAGTGATAGGTTTCTAAGACTGAAAAATCTGCCCTTAGAGTTGGTAACATGAGCGCCATTAGTTCAGCATTGTTGAGGACAGTGATTGGAGTGCCATTATACCGACGAAGCTCGGCGATAAAGTCGGCATCGGGCAGAGCATGAATTGGGGGAGTGGGTGCCCTCAGATGAGGAGCACGCGTTGCTGATACCCACAGATGGGTTGGCTTCAGCTGATAGTTTTGATGGAGTAGACGCGAGAGTTCAAATGCAATAAGCCCACCTAAGCTATGTCCAAAGCACATAAACGGTTTATGGAGATGGGGAGCCAACTCCTGAGCAAGGGTTTGTACAAGCGGATCTAGTTGGGTGAATGGAGGTTCCATGATTCGCTTACCGCGCCCCGGCAGTTCAACTGCATACACTTCAACTGAGGGAGGAAGGGACGGCGTCCAATTTCGGAAGACCATAGCCGATCCGCCTGCATAAGCAAAACAGAGCAGCCTGAGACGAGCCTGCGATCGCGGATAGGGACAGTTTAGCCAAATGCTCATCCTCAGTTCCTTGTTGATTCTAGTCTTGTATTGAATTTGAGGTGACTCACTGATCGGGCATTAGCGATTCTGCCTCTCGAAGTCTTCGGATCATGGAACCTCCAATCCCAAGGCATACGAGACAAATCGCAAGAATGACGTAAAAGAGGGCAATGCCACTACCAGCCCCAATGCCAACTATAGAGCTAACGCTTGAGACCCACCATCGGCTCGACTGCATCGCAGGCTCAAAGACTTGATCGGCCAGTGGCCCAGCGATTAGATTGGCGGATGCCTCAATTACCAGTCCAATGAGGTAATCGGCAGCAAACACCCGTCCTTGCAGTTCTGGTGCAACCTTGGCATACCACACGGCCATATACGAACTAAAGATCAGCGGACTGTGGAGCGAAGTTCCCCAATGGGCGGCAACCCAAATGACAGGCAGTTGCCCAATGCCCATCACCAGTTTGCTGAATCCTGTCCCGATCAATCCAACCAGCATCCCTGACACACGTCGTCGGAATCCACCCCACACACTTAAGATCAGCGCACCCACTACCCCACCGATTCCTGATGCTGCCACGACCGTACCCAAAACCTGAGTATTGCCACCAGTTCGCGCCAGAATCATAGGCTGATAGAGAGTTTCGCCCATTTGATTGAGGAAGGCAAACAAGGACATGAAGATGACCAAGCTCAAGAGGCTTGGTTGAGAACTAATGTAGCGAAACCCAAAGGTCATCGTTTGCCAAAGGTGTTTGATGCCTGATGTTTGACTTATTTCTCCAGGCTCAATGCGTGTTCTAGGAATGGGTATCACCAGCAATGTTGCGATCGCCACTGCAAAGGTACTCAGATCGATCAAGGTGATGCCCAGTAGCCCGATTAATGGATAAAGCGTACCTGCAAAGGCAGGCCCTAAAATTGCAGCCCCATAGCCCACCATTGCTCCCATGCTGCTGGCGCGGGTGTAATGCTGTTTGGGCACAATTAGGGGAATGGTGGTCGAATAGGTTAAGGCTTGGATGTTTTCAAAGCAACCCAGAATGGCAGCAATAAGATAGAGGTGCCAGGGCTGAAGGTGCTGGGCAGCATACAGAATACCGACCGACAGCGTACAACCCGCCGCAACCGTATCGCTTAAAACTAGTAGATGCTTTCGCGCCACGCGATCTACTAGAATCCCTGAAAAGAGGGCGATACCAATTTGCGGTAGTTGAAAGAAGAAAGTAATCAGTGCGATCGCTGTCACAGATTCCGTCCTTTGCCAGATCCAGAGCGTGAGCGTAAAGTAGGTCATGCTGCTGCCGATGGAAGATACCATCTGCCCTAGCCAGAGAATGGTAAAGGTACGCACGATTGAGTTAAGCCATCGCTATGCAATACGAACTAAACGACTGACGCAATACTGTTTTACAGCTTCTGGTGCTTCGCCAGAATTCCAGGCGGTCATCACCGAGCCGCAAACTTCAACCCTTGCTTCATACGTTCCTCTAACACTACCATCCAATGAGGTGAACTCTAGCCGCACTTCAGCCCAATCGGCATCCCAATCTTCATGTTCAGAATCTTGTGCCAACACTTGACCAGATTTGTTGTAGGTTAACCAATCCCAACCTTGCTGCATCCAAATCTCGCGCTCTACGATTTGCTCAAACTGGGTCAGCCCTGACCAACCCCGATAAAATTTTCGGAGAGTTATCATTGGCTGGTTGCGCTGCACTAGAGAGTCTAACGCCTCCGAGTCTAGATGCCCCCAAACTTGTCCAACTGGCAGGTCAACCAGGGTTGGGGCAAATTGATGTCCCCCAAAGTGAGAACAGCGCCAAACCCGCAATTGTTCTTTGTAGCGAGCGGCGTAGTCTTGGCGGAGTTTCTGATAAATGGGAGTGCCGAATCGAGCACAGGCAACGTCGACATTACCATGGGTGCAAACCAGTAGGTCGCGCACAGAGGTTGCGGGCTGTTTGTAGGCTTCAAATGAGTGGAGTTGATGGGAATGGGTCAAGACGGCTTCGACGAAATCAGGAAGTTGGTTTAGGGTAATCAGGAATTCCTGTTTGTCAAACTGAGCAAAGGATTTTGCCGGACGTCGGTAGTACAGTACGCGAGTATAGCCTGGGACTGAATAGTCATGATCGGGAGCGATCGCCATGGGCATCACCTGCAGGGGCAGCTCATCTGATTCATAGAACTCATGAAATAAATCGTAGAGTGACTTCAAAGGTGGCTCTGCCATCAACCGTTCTTCCGTCCAGGGCAAGGGGATTTCCGCCATCAGCCAGACATCACAGGGATTGGCAGTGCCAATTGGGTCTTCACCATTGGATTGAGAGATCACTGAGCAGAACTGGCAGTTGTTTAAAAGTTGAGTGCTCATGAAATCCGCAAGCTAGGAATCTGTCTAGTAAGACAGCTTGTTAGTAACAAAAAAGGATAAAGCAATAGTACTGGGTTAGCGCTCAAAATTTCTTTGCGAAACAGATTTTTTCTTTGCGAAACGGACTTTCTACAAGACTCCTCTAGTTCCGACGAGAAAGTTCTTCCATTTGCTTACGGAGACTCAGCGGTCGCATATCCGTCCACACTTCTTTGATGTAGTCCAGACAATCTTGCTTCAGTCCGCTTTTGCCAGTTTCTTGCCAACCTAAAGGGAGGTCTCGATGAGCCAGCCAGATTGAATATTGCTCTTCATGATTCACAACAACCTTATAGAGGTTGGTATCTTCATTATTATCCTGATGCATTTCTCGGGTTCCTTCTCAACGTTCTATGATTGCAGCCCTTTTTGCTTTTCCTCGATCAGTTTAAGATAGCCCTTGCCTTTTCATATCAAGATGTTTTTTCTCCCAACTAAGGCGATCGCGCTTGCTGTTGCATAGGATGCCGTATGGCTAAGACTCAACAACCACTTTATCAGATTACGTTCTGTAGCAAGTTCTAGACATCTAGCACCTAGCACCACAATCGGTTCACCACTGGGCAGCCGTTGGATCTCGATGTCGTGCCACAACGAATGTGAATTCTGATCAATCCTCAGGACTTTAAGTACGGCTGCTTTAGCAGCAAAACGGCTGGCAAGGTATTCGATGCGGTTTTTGCTCGTCTGGGACATTTGGCGTTCTGCGGCTGTGAAATATTGCCATTCAAATGGGTCTCCTAATCGTTCTAATTGCGCTTCGACCCATGCTGTTTTCACAATATCAAGGCTATATCGATAAAAGTTGCCGGTTTGGTTCACAACTCTACTTTGTAATTAACTACTTTGGCATCAAGATTCCAAAACCACGTTAGTCAGCATTGTGTTCATTTTATTAACCGATTCGACATATTCTTTCTGGGTGTTTGATTCGGCAACAATACCCGCCCCTGCATTCAGATAAATAGTATTACCGTATTGATAAACGGATCGAATAGCAATAGCTAAATCGGCTAGACCATTGCTGTCTACCCAACCAATACTACCCGCATACACTCCTCTTGGTTCATCCTCTAGTCGATCAATCCAATCTAGGGCTTGAATTTTATCGATTCCGGTAACGGTAACACCTGGAAACAAGACTTTTAAGGCATCCCATAGCGTATGATCAGGCTTGAGCTTGCCACAAACTCGCGATGATAGGTGCTGCACACATCGATATTTCTTGACTCCCATGAAATCAAAGATTTGTACACTTCCAGGAATACAGACTGAGGCAAGTTCGCTTTGAGCAAGCCAGATAGAAAGGGCGTGTTCTTTCACTTCTTTCGCATCTGTGAATAGCTCAGCTTCCAAGCAAGTATCTACTTCGCTGCTTTGTCCACGGGGACGAGTCGCTGCCAACGGATTCGTCACCACTGAACCATCGTCACAGACTTCCATTAGAATCTCAGGACTAAATCCAACAGCACGGACTTCTCCGAGATTGAAGCAGTAGGAACGGGCTGAATTATTCGCTTTTGCCCCAGTAACATAGGTTCCCAGCGTATCCAAATTGCCATCCAGCTTGATTGAACGAGAGATAATCGCTTTGTGTAATTCATTGCGTTGAATGGCATCAATTAGCATCTGAACGCGATCAGAGTACTGTTCACAATCTGCTGGGTCTTGCTCTAAGCAGATTGGCTTGTAGTCGCAGAGTTGGCTATCACACGATAACAGAGCTAGCAGTGGCTCTAGCGATAGGGTGCTCTTGATATAAACGCCTGCTGCTGTGAAGCGAAGTTCGATTTCAGGAATTAGAAAATAAAGTAGAGGTTGCTGAATTGCCTTCGAGTAGGATGAATAGAAGCTAGCCAAGTCAAATGTTATGTAACCGTATGCAGTCCAATCTTTGATCGGTAACGTTCCGAGCAACTGACTTACTTGTTGAAAAGGATCGATCGCCGGCTCAATATGAGATTTTCCTCGACTGCAAAGCTGCACAACCTCTTGACTCACAGATACGGACGCTAGCTCATTGCCAGCAATCCGAACTTCATCCTCCTTTTCGTACATCACATAATGATCAAAAATACCTGCTTGTAAACAAGTTTGGAGAACCGCGATCGCGCTTCTTTTTCCTGGTACAAAAGTTTCTTGATATGTTGTGGCAAGCTTTAATTCTGTGACCATCAATTCCTCCTTGTTGCTACTGAATCTTCACGCTTGATCATTCCGATCGATTTCCGGTGGATCTTGCCGGTCGGGGTGCGCGGTAAGTGATCCACAAAGTGCACTGTTTTTGGAGCTTTGAAATGAGAAAGTCGCTGTTTGGCAAATTGACAGATGCTCATTTCTAACTCAGAGGACGGCTCTTGTCCAGACTTAAGGCTGATATAAGCCACGACCTGGGTAATCTGTTCGCCCTGATGCGACTCAGGAACGACTGCAACCTCTAGCACTTGGGGATGCTGATGCAAAATGTCCTCAATCTCCAGAGGAGAAACCCACTGACCATTCACCTTAAATAAATCGTCCCGACGACCCATAAATTTGAAATAGCCCTCTGCATCACACAGGTACTTATCCCCCGTTCGCATAGTGGTTCCATAAAGCGCCTGCCGCATCTCTCGCAGCCGATTCCAGTAACCCATCATTAAGCTTTCTCCACTGACGACAAGGTCGCCAATCTCACCGGGAGCGCAAGGATGCCCTTCCTCATCGACCACTTGAATCTCATATCCAGGAACAGGGTAACCTGATGTACCAGGTTTACAGGCCCCCAATCGGTTGGAGAGAAAAATATGTAAAAACTCTGTTGTGCCAATGCCCTCGCAAATTTCTTGGTTGTATACCTCTCGCCACTTTCGCCAAAGGCTCTCAGGCAGTTGTTCTGCGGCAGAAACCCACAAGCGAAGAGAGGCGTGATCGATCGGCGCAATGTCTTGTACAGCTAAAAGATTGGCATAGATGCTAGGAATTCCAAAGAAAACCGTCGGTTTGTAGCGCTGAATGTCTGCAATAATGTCAAATGCGTTCATCGCATCGGACAAAACTGTTGCCGCTCCTACCGCCATTGGCATGTAGAGTGTGTTACCTAAACCATAGGCAAACGGTATCTTAGCCACTGAATAGGTAATATCATCTTTGCGTAAACCTAATGTGGCTTTGGCATAATTTTCTGCACAAACAACCATGCTTTGATGAAGATGGATCACGCCTTTAGGTTTGCCAGTACTGCCAGAGGTATAAAGCCAAAACGCAGGCTCGTCACGCGAAGTTTCAGTGTATGAAAGCGTGTTGTTAGGCTGCTGAGCGAGCAAAGATAGAAAGGGCTTATCTCCATCTCTAAGCAAAGTATGCTGCAAGAATTGAGACTGAATTGGATCAAGTTTCGTCTGCCAGTTCTGAGTTGTTAATAAGAGTTTGGCTCGTGAGTCTTGCAGAATGTATTGCACTTCATCCACGCTGCAAGCCGTATTGATGGGTACTGGGACTGCACCGATCCAGATTGCCCCCCAAAAGGCAAAGACAAACTCTGGCGTATCCGGAAGAAGAATGGCGATGCGGTTTTCCCGCTCCAACCTGAAATCAAGAAGAGATCGCGCTGCTTGTTGAACGAAATGATTGAGTTGGCTGTAAGTATAAGTATCTTCCTGATAAAACAGAGCAACGCGCTGACTATTTCCCGTCGTTAGATTGCTTTCCAGGAAATAAGCTGCCACATTGAAACCATCAGGTAATCGTTCAGAAATGCTTTCCATTTGATGTTCCTTCTAGCCTGAACCTTTACAAGGCAAGAACGTGTACGAGTACGTGTTCATCCCATTCACACCAAGCTGCCTGCCATATCTGAATCCCCTTTTCCTGAGTTTGAATACCCGCTTCTCCATTCAGTTCAACAGTCAAGTGATCTTGAGTCAAGATGGATTCAATTTCATTCCAATCAATCCCTGCTAATCCAGTTCCTAATGCTTTTCCAACAGCTTCCTTTGCTGCAAAACAGATGGCAAAATCGCGATCGCAATGGTGCGACGATTGGCAACGATCAATCTCACCTGGAGTGAACACCAGCATTAGTGTGTAGCGATCGTAGCGCTCAATTAACCGAGTTATGCGGGGAATGGGCAAAATATCAATCCCAACTCCTTTGATCTCAGCAGAGATTTCTAACGCACCTGAAAAGGCTTGAGTTTCCCCAACCTCTCTTAAAAAGGGGAGAACCAAGCTACCTAATGTCTCCCATTTCAGGGCAGATTTAGGGGGATCGCTTAGATCTGATCGGGTTACCAACAACGTTTCAAACCTCCTCTTGGGTGTCCATCCATCTTCAAACCTGCTTCGAACGACTCGCCAACAGGGCTGCTTCAACCTGATCGCAGACTTGAACCAATGTCAAATCTTGCCGACCTTCTAACTTCATGCTTATTCCCAGCCTGCGTTTTAGTCCCAGAGAAACTTCTACGATCTCGGTCGAGTCAAGCCGAAGATCTTGGTGAAGTAACGTGTCAGGATGAAGCAACTCGCCTGGAATACCCAGGTCAACCAAAATAGCTTTAAGCGTGTTCATCGAAGTTAGTTCATTGGCGTATACATCACTCATATTGCAAAGTCCCTTGTCGGACATCTATCTCTAATGATGGAACGGGCAACCCGTTGCTGCTCGATGGTTAGGATCAATCAACTGCCAGCGATTTTGAGTGAATTTATCCAACATGTGGGTTGCCGTACTTTGGTCACAGCGCAGGCTCCCCATTTCACCTCCCCCAAACTTCTGACAGACGGCTTTGTGCGCTTTGGATAAACTGAAATAAGCTGCGACAAAGCGATCGTGCTGAGATGCAAGAGCCGCAGGCATGGTTTCAAACACGGGGCGCAGTCTTTTCCAAATTTCGATCAAAGCGGCATGTTCCCAGGACATGAGTCCACTGAAGTTATGAGATTCAACATAGGGCGGAGTCATCGTAGGACGGACTTGATGTTCATACTCCCGTCGGCTGAAACTCCCTGCCAGCTCCATGGCTGCCCCAGATGCCAACATCAGATTTGTTGCCGTTTCCAGTTCAATTTGAGCTTGCGGCAGGTTGTCTGCGGCTAGACTGAGTTCAAAGCGACGAAGACAAATAATTAACCCCTGGACATTGATGAAAAACAACCAGTGGCATTTTTTCCAAATCTGCTGTGGATCGACGTTCGTCATTATAATCATTAGGCACTTAGCTCACTCGAAATTGAGGCTAAAAACTCTCGCCAACAAGAAGACATAGCTTCTAAATCCTTCCTTTTGCAGTTCTACTTGAGCCAAATCAAAATCGCTTCCCTGATGCTTCAGAACCAGAAAAGCTTGATAGGTAACCATAAGACTCCACACCATACAAACAGCAGGCTCATGAGTTTGCACATGGCTGACCTCAAAGTAAGTATCGAAATCCTCAATTTCCCATGACTTGAGCGGCGTTTGAGTTGAAGATAACTGAACCGACGCTACAGATCTGACATCGAGATTGGCTAATTCTTGATTAATTGTTGTGACTGCCTCCTGATACGAAGTTTGCTCTAACGCCTTTAAAAACTGCTTGAGCGATCGCTGAAGTTTGGCTCTGTGAACATCACTCAACTGTTGCTGAATTGGCAAGTCCCACGGAGCCAGTAAGTAGAGCCTAGGGGGAAGTACTGGGTGGATCATGAGTTGGGAAAAAAGCCTGCTTTCTGTAGCTCAGCAATGCTGCCGTTCATCGCCTGAATCATACAGTTTATATCCTCATCGGTATGAGCAGTGGATAAAAATCCTCCTCCTTCCCCCCGCAACAAGATTCCCCGATCGCACAGGTGATAACGCAAGAGATCAAGCCCGGCCATAAGAGAAAAAATTGTTGTAGGATCAGCATCCTTGCAAAAAACAGGACTAAAGAACGAACCAAAATTTGCCATGCGAACGGGTAGTGAATGCGTTTCTAAATCAGCATTTAGTCGTTCAACAAAAGAAGATGTGCGTTGGTTCAACCGATCTTGCAGAGTAGGGCCTTGATGCTTCAAATACTGAAGGATTGCCCGTGCAGCCGCTATAGACAATGGGTGCTTGCAGTGCGTTCCAGCAAAAAATGTTTTCTCGACCTGAGGGCACGAAGCATCTCCATAGCTCCACATCCCTCCATCAATTTTGTCCAGGTAGGTTGCCTTGCCCGCAATTACACCGATTGGCATCCCGCCCCCAACGACCTTCCCGTAGGTGGCGATATCGGCATTGACTCCAAACCAAGCCTGAGCACCCCCTAAATGCAAACGAAAGCCCGTTATCATTTCGTCAAAAATCAGAGCGATTCCTGAGTCTTGCGTTAACTGTCTGAGGTGCTGGAGAAACGCTTTGGGTTGTAAGTCGGGTTGTTGGCTTTGAATCGGTTCCACCAAGACAGCAGCTAGCTGGCGTCGATTGGCTTGAATCACCTGCAGCGAGCCAGGATTGCCATACTCCAGAACCAACACATCCTTGGCGATCGCCGTAGGTATACCCGACGCCATAGGAAAGGATCGGGCATTGAAGCGAGCGATCGCAGCTTTGCCAATCAGCTTTTCAAGAATCTGAGGCAGCTTGAAGCGGGCTTCGACCAATACTCCATCCGCATGACCATGATAGGAATTTGTAAACACAGCAATCTTGCTACGTTGTGTGGCGGAACGAGCCAAGCGGATCGCGGTCATCACAGCTTCTGTGCCTGTATTGCTAAAAGCAACACGCTCCATTCCGGTTAGCTCGCTAATCAGCTCAGCCACTTCACCTGCGAATTCAGCTTGAGGCCCCAACTGAATTCCTTTCTCAAGCTGCGCTTGCAGTGCCTCTTTAACGAAGGCAGGATTATGGCCTAAAAGATTAGCACCAAACCCCATGATCATATCGACATATTCGTTGTCATCTACATCCCAAATGCGTGAGCCTTGCGATCGCGCTCCCACAATCAGATAACACATCTCCTTTGTGGAAGGATCAAACCATTCTGATAATCTGGGGTCAGCAAGCACTTGACGATGAGCTTGAGCATTCGCTTTGGAAGTTTTCGTCCGTTTAGTGTAGCTTTCCATCAACGCTGCTAAGTGCCTTTGTTGGGAACTTAGTGCTTCCTTTTGGATTACCTGGACAGTCTGTTCACTCACAATGGCCATAGGAGTTCATAGCAATTTAAGGCGGATAGAAGCCAGACATTTTCCAGCGGGCAAACAACCGTACAAAGGAGATCGCTCGTAGAGTGATCAATCAAGAATAATTCTCAATAAGTACAAAAATATTATAGGGGGCTGAAGCTGTTCTTTTCTTTGTGAAATGTACTTTTTTCTTTGTGAAACGTACTTTTTAGTTGTGGGGAATCAGACTATCTATTCTCGATTGCCAGAGACCATCACCTGGTTTCCGAGCCATGAAGTAAGCGTACTGAGTATTGGTTGGTGCTGTGACCTTCCCTCGAAAATCATAGATGCCAACCTGGGTGAAACCTACCTCTGTTAGTGCAGCTTGAACCTCTGCTATTGTGTAAGGCTTGACCGAAAATTTTATGGCTGAGGGTTTCCAGTCTTTGTTGATCAATTGCAACAATATTGAGGGCTGCAACTGACGTAAGGCACGGTTATAAACCAAGCATTTTAGACGCTGAATTAGCGTAGCTGCGATCGCGATTTTAGGATCTGATTTTTGGCTGGTAGGTTGGAATACAGTGATTGTAAATGTGCCTGTTTTATCTTCAGGATTATACGTTTCACCGACTATCCAAGCATACTTCTCTTGAAGTTCACCATCACTAACGGTGATGTTACGATACCGATTCTCTAAACCTAGATCAAACAAGAACAGTCCCTTCTCCTTGAGCGCAGCGTAGACATTACAGAAGACCTGTTTAAGCTCTTCAAGACTCATCATATGGTTGAGAGAAGAGTCGGTACAAATAGCGGCATCAAAGGTAGGAGAAGATTTGAAGGAGCGGACATCCTCTAGAATAAAAGTCCCTTGAGAGATATTCTCACGAGCGTAGTGCAACATTTTTTCAGAGCTATCCACTCCAGTCACTTGATAGCCTTTCAGGGTGAGTTGTTGTGCTACCTGTCCTGTACCACAACACAGATCCAGAATTTGTCCGTGCTCCGGAAGAGATGGCAAAAGCAGTTTCTCCAAAAGTGGCAACAGTCCTTGCAGGGCAAGCTGAGCCTCTGATTGATTGTATAACCAGGCCCAATCGTCGTAGCTGGTATAGTGGGTTTCTAAAGGCATGATTATTTCTCCCGAGCGATAGGTGGGGTTGCTAAATATCCACTTTGAATGAGATATGAAAAGTAAGTCTGTAGGAGTGCCTGATTAAGCGGTGGGCAGGCGATCTCGCTTCCAACTAGACCCGCTAGTGTATTTTGGCAGTTAAAGGTGGGAACGGCTGAGTCAGCAGTCTGCGTTTCCGATGTAGATGGAAACAGGGAAACCAATGGATACAACGGGTGTTCTGGACATGTTTCAGCGATTTGTAGAAGTTTTAGCCGCCACTGGTCGTAAACTGTCTGTTGAATGGAATAACCCAGTGAACATAGTGATTCAAATAGAATCGTGACAGAAACAGGATTGGGATGAACGAGGTGAAATACTTGTCCTTTAGATGTAGATTGCATAGATTGCTTGGACAGATGAACGATCGCTCTGCTGGCATAATCAACTGGAATCATGTCCAACATCGTCTCGGTGTCTGGCGCACTACCAAGTTGAACACAGCCAATCATCAGTCGGTACAAAAAGTCGTTTGGATTGAAAACGCCAGTTTGACTGTGCCCTGATAGGCGACCCAGGCGATAAATAGAAACCGGAAGTCCGCGATCGCGTGCTGTTGTGACTAACATTTCAGCCACCCACTTGCTCTGGTTATAGCCACCCCAGGGGACGCTATCGACAATGGAATCTTGTTCTCGAATCATTGATGTTCCTGCATCATCAATAGGAGCAAAAACGCTAGTCGCAGACATGAAATGGGTCGGTTTAACTTTAGTTTGACAGGCTAATCTCAAGACTTCTTGAGTTCCCAAAACATTGGTGGCTTTGAGTAATGAGTAGGGAGAAGCGTGGTGTACCCATGCCCCATTGTGGTAAATGACATCGACCTGACCTGCCAATGCTTGAAACCGTTCTGCTGGAAGCCCCAGAAGCGGCTGTGATAAATCGCCAAGGATGGGAATTAATCTGGGTTTGAATTGTTCCTGCCACAACCGATAGGATTTAAGGCCGATTTGCAGTTTCTGCTGAGCCAATTCAACTGTGGTAGCCCGCACTAAGCAATAAATGTCGGCTTGGGTTTGTTGTAAGAGTTCGTTGAGTAAGAAGGCACCCAGAAAACCAGTTGCGCCAGTCAAGAAAATGCAATCCGGTTCAATGCTAGTCAGAGTAGAAATCGTTGCAGGGCGAATGGTTAAGTCTAGCATCACTTCAGCTTTGAGAAAAGCGGCAGTTTTCTGATATAAGCGGGTTTCCTGCTGGGTGATGTCTTGTGCATCCAGTCTCTCTGATCGGGATTGCAGAACCTGTCTGCTCTCAATTTGTTCAGCTAAACCAGCTACCGTTGGGCACTCAAACAGGTCAACGATCGATAACTCCACCTGAAACTTCTGAAGTAAGCGGGCAATCAGCTTAGTAGCTAACAGCGAGTGTCCTCCCAATTCAAAGAAGTCGTCATAGATGCCGACCTGCTCAACCTCAAGCACTTGGGCAAACACCTGGGCAAGAGCTTGTTCGGTGGGAGTGCGCGGGTTAACAAACGCTGCTACTAAGTCAGGGCGAAGGGTATCGGGTGCCGGTAAGGCTTGGCGATCCACTTTACCGTTGGGATTGAGCGGTAAAGCATCCAGTAGGACAAACGACGTCGGCACCATGTATTTCGGTAATTTTTGGGCAATGAAGCGGTGCAGCTCACTGGTCGTTGGCGATCGGTCTAGACGGGGCACGACATAAGCAATCAGTCGTTGATCCCTCGGTTGTTGATTACTGGATGAGTGGTTGCGGACGATGACCACACTGTCTTGTACATCTGGATGCTGGACTAACAGAGCCTCAATTTCCCCCAATTCAATCCGGAAGCCCCGCAGTTTAACCTGATGGTCGAGGCGACCAAGCAGCTTGATATGACCCTCATTGCCATAGCAGGCTAAATCTCCAGTTTTGTAAAGACGGCTGTCTAGTTCGCGACTAAAAGGGTTGGGGACGAATGCTTCAGCAGTTTTTTCAGGACGCTGATGATAGCCCCGTGCTAAACCAACGCCGCCGATATACAGTTCGCCAGGAACCCCAATCGGCACTGGTTGTAGATGATGATCTAGAATATAAAGCTGCTTGTTGGCAGCGGGACGAAGGGTGGGCAGTTGACTGTCGCTGCATACAACCATGCTGGCATTGACGGTTGTCTCGGTCGGGCCATAGGCGTTGATGAATCGCCGTCTGTTTGACCATTGTGCAATCAGCTCAGGAGTGGGGGCTTCTCCACCAACTAGCACCATCTGCAAGGCGGGTAACTCTTCGGCAGGTAAGGCAGCGAGAGCCGAGGGGGGCAGGGTAATGTGGGTAATTGCTTGTTCCCGCAGCAGTCGCATTAAACTTGGACCTGGCAGTAAGTCCTCTGGTGGAGCGAGATGCAGCGCGGCCCCAGCCCCCAAACTCATCACCAGTTCCGGGATAGAAGCATCGAAGCTCAAGGAGAAAAACTGCAACACCCGGCTTTTAGGCTGTACTTGACAGGTTCGGATTTTATCTTCCGTCAGATTAACCAGTCCGGCATGAGGAACTAAAACCCCTTTGGGTGTCCCGGTTGAGCCGGACGTATAGATCAAGTAAGCCAGATTCTCGATCGTCACCCCACTCTCGGGGTTTTGCCCACTTTCCTGAGCAATGCTATCCCAATCTGTATCTAGACAAATGACTGGAAGATCGGGCTTGATACGATCGGCGGCTAACTGCTGAGTGGTCAAAAGAATCGGTACTTGCGAATCCGATAACATAAACGCCAGTCGTTCAAGCGGATAGGTGGGGTCTAAGGGCAGATAAGCGCCACCCGCTTTGAGAATTCCTAAGAGACCCACTATTTGGAGGAGCGATCGCTCCACGCATAGTCCCACAATTACCTCTGGTTTAACACCCTGTTTTTGTAGGTAGTGGGCAAGTTGATTGGCGCGATGATTGAGTTCATGATAGGTGAGCTGCTCATCCTTAAAAACAAGTGCGATCGCATCGGGGGTTTGTTTAACTTGCGCTTCAAACCGTTGGTGAAAGCATTGTTTTTGGGGATAGTCAGTCTGGGTGTTATTCCACGCGACTAGTAACTGATGCTGCTCGGATTCGGTCAACAAGGGTAGCTCAGAAAGTCGCTGCTCTGGACGATCAACCATTCCTGACAGTAAACAACTCAAATGTTCTGCCATCCGAACAATAGTCGTTCTGTCAAAGAGATCGGTGTTATACTCGAAAATTCCTTCCAGTTGCCCAGAGACATCTTCCCCCATATCCAAACTCAAGTCTAATTTGGCGGTTGGATTGTCCTGTCGCAAAAACTCTAGGGTTAGATTTGGAAGTTGTAGTTCGATCTCTGAACCATTTTCGAGTGCAAATTTGACCTGAAACAGCGGACTGTAACTGAGGTCTCGCTCTGGTTGCAATGCTTCAACTAACTGTTCAAAGGGTAAGTCTTGATGTTCATAGGCGGCCAAGGTGACTTGCTGCACGCGATCCAACAATTCCCAAACAGTCGGATTGTCTGCAAGATGGCTCCGCAACACTAAATTATTGACGAAAAAGCCAATCAATCCCTCAATTTCGACGCGATTGCGGTTAGCAATGGGAGAGCCAACGATGATGTCTTCCTGGGCAGTGTAGCGATAAAGCAGCGTCTTGAAGGCTGCCAGTAAGGTCATAAACAGGGTTGTGCCTGCTTTTTGGCTCAGTGCTTTAAGTAATGCAGTCAATTCGGAACACAAACAGAAGCGGTATGTAGCGCCCTGGAATGTTTGTAAACGCGGGCGGGGGCGATCGATGGGCAACTGCAAGACTGGAAGATTTCCGCTCAACTGATGGCACCAGTAGGACAGATGCTTGTTCAGAACACCCCCCTGAAGCCACTGACGCTGCCAGATCGCAAAGTCAGCGTATTGGATCGGTAACGTGGGTAGCGGAGAAGGCTGACCTTGAGAGAAGGCTGTGTAGAGTGCGCTGAATTCTCGCATCAGAATTTCCATCGACCATGCATCAGAGACAATATGATGCATGGTCAAGAACATCACATGCTCTGTGCCATTCAGGCTCACTAGGGTGATTCGCAGTAGGGGCTGTTGAGCAAGGTCAAAGGGTTGTTGGGCATCTTGATTCGCCAAGCGCAGGATCTCAGTTTGCTGCATCTCCTGGCTTAAATGTTTCAAATCGATTCGTTTCAACGGGAAGGTGACGTGAGGGGCAATCACCTGAACAGGTTGGTCGTTGATCGTCTGAATGGAGGTGCGTAACGTTTCGTGCCGCTGCACAATTTCGTTGAAGCTCTGCTCTAGAGCGATCGCATCTAACTGACCGAGCAACCGCACAGCTCCAGAAAGGTTGTAAAGGGAACTTCCTGGCTGCAATTGGTCAAAAAACCATAACCGCTGCTGAGCAAAGGATAAGGGAATATGGCCCTGTCGTGCGATCGGTTGAATAGCAGGAGTTGATGACTGTGAAGCCACATGTGCCTGATTGAGGAAGGCAATAATCTCTGCTTTGCGGGCAGCGATTTGGGCGCTTAGATCTGGGGTGAGCACTGTCTCAGGCGCATTGCAGCGTAAACGGGCATCTGCGGCTGCTTCGCGGTCACCTTCAACCCAAAGTTGGATGTCTAAGCTATAGAGGTAAGATAAGAACTTTTCTATTGTGTTCATAGCTCGATTTCTGTGCGACTCCCGATCGCAGTTGTAGAACGTGAGGCTTGGGTCAGCACTAGCTGCAGGGTTTCAATGTGCTCAGCTAAATCCGCGATTGTCGGTTTTTCAAATAAGCTGCGTAGGGGCAACTCCAGCTCAAAGGTTTCGCTTAAGCGGGAGATGAGGCGGGTCGCCAACAAAGAATGTCCGCCTAGTTCAAAAAAATTGTCGTGGATGCTAACCTTTTCCAGCCCCAATATCTCAGACCAGAGATGAGCAAGTTGGCCTTCTGTTGCATTCCGGGGTAGGACGAAGCCCCGATTGCTGATAGATACATCCGGTTCAGGTAAGGCATTGCGATCAACCTTACCATTAGGAGTCAGGGGCACAGCCTCAAGGGGCACGAAGATTGAGGGAATCATGTAGTCCGGCAATGTTTCTTGGAGAGCTGCATGCAACTCGCGAGTGTCCATCCGATCGTCTGATTGAGAGACAACATAAGCCACCAAGCGCGGCTCTCCTGTTGGGTTTGCTCTTATGGTCACAACGGCTTGTCTGACGGTTGGATGCTGACCCAGGATTGCCTCAATTTCCCCAAGTTCGATGCGGAAGCCCCGTAGCTTTACCTGCTGATCCATCCGTCCCAAATAAACGAGGGTGCCATCTTCCTGGTACCGAGCCAAGTCGCCCGTTCTAT
>JAHHGS010000024.1 GCA_019359715.1 Aphanocapsa sp. GSE-SYN-MK-11-07L
CTTGCGGTTGAGACCTGTTAATGCTCGCAATAGTCTGTCATCTGAAAGCGCGCGTTCCACGTTGAGCACAGTCTGCTACCTTTTGAGGGGACTACATTAGGTTACTTTATAAAGCAACAGGTCTATTTTATCCTATGAAATTCACCCAGAAGAAACATCTGAAGAACATCTCGATTCCCAGGCAACAAAAGAAAGTAATCCCTACTCACTTTTGTTCATGCGATAAGTAAAAATACTTAGGTCTTTTATTGATTGCTCTGTTTCGGGAGGATAAGCCAGCGATCGCCATCTATTCGACTAAACTAGGGATAGCGATCGAGGATAGGGATAATGATTGCCAGTCTGAACTCTAGTTATATGCCTCCAGAAGAGTATCTGAAGGCAGAACAGGACAGTTTAATTAAGCATGAGTACCGGCAGGGGCTAGTCTACGCAATGGCAGGGGCCAGCAATATTCATGTGCTGATTGCCGTCAATTTGGTTGCGGTGTTAAGAAATCATGTCCGCGGAAGCGGCTGTCGAGTTTACACATCGGACACGAAAGTGCAGATAGAGTCCCTCAAGACCTACTACTACCCAGATCTAGCGATCAGTTGCGATAGGCGGGATCAAGAGTTTAAGGACTTTTTGCGCCATCCTTGCTTGATTGTGGAGGTGCTATCTGATACGACAGAAGCGTTTGACCGAGGCGACAAATTTAATGATTATCGAAATTTAGAGTCGCTGCAGGAATATGTATTAGTCAGCCAGACGCGCAAGCGGGTAGAGTGTTTTCGCAAGAATACCGAAGGACGGTGGGTGCTTTATCCCTATGGCGCGGACGATCAGATCCATCTAGCGAGTCTGGATTTTCGCCGTCCGATCGCAGATGTGTATGAAGATGTGGATTTATCAGTTGCAAACCAATAGAACAAGTTAAGGATTCAGAAACGAGGCAACTGAGTTTGGCTCGGTCTGTGGAGCACTATCGTCGGGATCGGAAACATTCAAGACCATCCGCAGCCCTTGCTGTAAGCACCAGCGGAACAGTCGCCAGTTAATGGCACAGGACTTTTGATCGGGCTGAGGGGGTTGAATTTCACGCTGGTAGGTATTTCTCCGGTAGATGAAAGTTGCCTTTTATCGACTTCAGAAACCACCAGAGGTGGAACGTAGTCGATAGTATTACCTCGATAAATGAGCTTAATTTTAGGCTGATCTGTAGCATCAGAGCCTTGCTGAACTGGGGCAGGAACTTCGTAGGAATTGCCGCGATCGGTGAGTTTCATGATCATGACTCCTAATGGGTTATGTTAACTAGAAGATTGGAAATAGGAATAACAACGAGCAGAGCAGTGATTCTGTTATGAATAGTGAACTTCATTCAGAACCAATTGGTTGTATTTTGATCCGGATCAGGAAACGCTCTGTTTCCAAATAGATGTAGACAAAATTAACCTATACAGGAGATAAATATTATGTTTAAACCACTAACTTCTTAGAACCTAATTCTTATGACAGAGGATAATGTAGCGTTATATTTTCTCAAAGCCTTGAAACAGGAGGGTATTGAACACATTTTCTTGGTTCCTGGCAGCAGTATTGATCCTTTCGTAGAGCATTGCCCGAACAACATGACGGCAGTTGTGGCGGCCCATGAAGGAGGGGCAGCCTTTATGGCTGATGGCTATGCCAGAGCGCGGCAAGGATTTGGAGTTTGTATCGGCTTGGGCGGGCCGGGTGTGACGAATATGGTGACGGCGATCGCCGCCGCCTATGCCGACCGATCGCAGGTGCTGGTAGTTAGTAGCACGCTGCCGCCAGCGTTTGATGGAGACAGTCCGTTCCAAGATGCAAATGCCACCGGTGTCGATGATCTGGAAATTATGCGCCCCATTACCGTATGGGCACAGCGTGTCCGTGCGGTTTATCAGAAGCAAGATGTCAATCATCCTGGGTTACAACCCCATCCGACCTATGGGAAAGTAGGGGATTTCTTGCAGAAAGCAATTCGGGCTATGCGCGGGGTTGAAAACCGACCTGCCTTCCTTTCACTGCCATTGGAAGTGCTAGAAGAAAGTTATGAGCATGATGCCTATCAACCGTTAAGCCTGCAAGAGCAAGTCAGAGCGATCGACACCCATGCCATGAAAAAGGTGCCAGAAATTCTGGCCAGTGCAACCCGAATTGCGATCTTGGCTGGAAATGGCTGCGTTTGGTCACAAGCGAGCCAAGAGATTCAGGAATTTGCCCAAGAGTTTGATATTCCAGTTGTGACAACGCTAAGGGCAAAGGGGCTGATTTCAGAAGAACACCGGCTGTCATTTGGTTTTTTCGGCATCGGCGGTACGCTGCAAGCCAACAAGGTGGTGATGGGCAACCCGGATGATCCTAAAATCCCTGGAGCTGAGGTGCTGCTGGTGTTAGGAGCAACTCTGAATGAGAGCAACACCTACGGTTGGTGGAACGAAAAGGAAGAGAATTTCCCTCCCTCCAAAGCCTTGGTGCGGGTGGATATTAACCCGAACAACGTGAGTGGGAAAAACTATTCAGAGACGTTTGTGACTGGGGATATAAAGACTTTTCTGGACTGGCTGCAAGTCCATAAGTCCCAGTATGGAGAAGCACTTCGGGCTAGCCAAGCAGAGCGTCAAACCTGGCTGGAGGCGATTCGACAAACTCCCTATTACGATGGCAAACCTGAGGAAACGCAGTCAAGCGATCAAGCACCGATGCACCCGGCGCGAGTCGTTGTCGAATTGCGAAAGGTTGCGCCGCGAAATACAGTCCTAGTTGTGGATTCCGGTGCCCATTCCTACTATGTTCCCCATTACTGGAAATCCTACGCTCCGAATGAGTTCTTAATATTAACCAATACTGGCCCGATGGGCTACGGGGTGGCATTGGCGATCGGGGCAAAAATGGCCCGCCCCTATCAACCCTGTGTCGCCGTTGTGGGTGACGGTAGTTTGTTAATGCATGGCATGGAAATCCACACGGCAGTGCGCTACAAGGTGCCATTAATTATTGTGGTCATTAACAACGAGGCTCTTGGTAATATCTATTTGCGGGCTATCAACCAAGGCTGGTCAGATGAAGCACGAGCCTTAGCAGAGATCACCCCCAAGCTCAACTGTGTGGATTTCGCCCGCAGCCTTGGCGCAGATGGCATTTTAGTTCAGCATCCGGGTGAATTGGCAGCAGCTTTTAAGCAAGCCTTTGAGTTTGCTGACTCTAGAGCCTTACCGTTTGTGGTGGATGTATCCTGCTGGAAAGAATGCAAATTACCAAACATGCCCGATTTTAGTCCGGCTCCGCCAGGAAGAGTGGCTAATTTATCTCGGCAATCACGCTTGTTTAGGTATCGGTAACATTTTCCCGTTCAAACACACAAATCAGAGGGAAACCAAAACTTGTATGACATATCACACATCGATAAAGCAGCAGCTTGAGCAAATTCAGCAAGCAGATCAAGGTAGACTGCGTAAAAAAATCCTGATTCTGGGTGCCGGAATGGCGGGGCTGGCTGCTGGTTATGAACTTGCCCAACGCGGGCATCAAGTGCAGATTTTTGAGGCCGAGCGATCGCGTTTGGGAGGACGGGTCTGGACACGCAAGTTTAAGAATGGACAGTATGGGGAACTGGGGGCAATGCGAATCCCGGCTGCCCATGACTATACTCGACACTACATTAAGCTGCTCAATCTGCAACTGCGGAAATTTATTAACTTCAACGAAACAACGTATCGCGACTTTGAAGAAACGATATGCAGAGCAAATGTTGCTGGTCAAACCATTGGCGATTTATTTGATTTATCCCAGCGCGATCGCGACGCAATTAAACAGGAGAATGACCTTGATGCAATCTACATAAGGATGATGGAGGATGTATGGTCTGGCTTAGATGAGGCAGATAAAGTTCAGTTGTTTGGTCATGGCCCACTTTCTGCCAATTTGAGTCAGCTTGACACCTCTTTACTGCAAACATTACGCCACTCCGCTGATACTGAAGATGCAGTCCGACTAATCGGGAAAGTGACTGTCCTGGATAACTACTGGCAACGGTCTACGCTCATGTTTCTGCGGGAAGAAATTGAGGGAGCCTTTGTTGGGCTGGAAGAGATTCAAGGGGGCACAGATCTGCTTCCTCAGGCATTGGCTAATGCCCCCCTGCCGGATGGAACGACATTGCAAGACCATATTTATTTTTCTAGAGAGGTCTATTCTATAGAACAGGGCAATCAGGGTATTACCGTCACCTTCAAGCAAGAAGGCAAACTAGACACAGCTACTTTTTCCTATGTATTATGCACGATTCCCTTTTCTGTCCTGCGTCGAATCGATATTAAAGGGCTACCCAACGGTAAAAAAATAGTAGATGCAATTCAGGGCTTAGGGTATCATTCGGCAACAAAAGTCTTGGTTAATTGTACAAAACGCTTTTGGGAGCTGGATCAACAGGGTGCGATCTATGGCGGCGCGTCCCTTTCGGATTCTATTGCCCGCATGACCTTTTATCCGTCAGATAACGAAAAAGAGAAAAATCAAGCGATCAGCAATGGGCCGGGTGTCTTGCTGGGCAGCTATTCCTGGGGTGCAAATGCGCGACGCTTGGGTGCATTAAATCCGCCGGAACGGGGTGAGGTAGTGGTTGATAAAATTAGGCGCTTTCATCCCCAGATCACTGACTATATTGATCCAGAAGAACCCTATGCCTCGATCGCGTGGGATCAGCATCCGTTTGCAGCAGGCGCTTTTGCTTCTCCAAGCCCGATTGACCTCCAGATGTTTTTCCCCGGTGCCAGCCAACCCGCTGGACGATTGTTTTTTGCCGGAGAGCATCTATCACCCTACACCACCTGGATTCAAGGGGCATTATGGTCAGCGCTGCAAGCCGTGATGCAAATCGTTAAGGCTTAGCGTGGTTCCGTTTTTCAGCCTGATTTCATCTTTCTGATGTTTGTTGCGTTCGTAGACAATCGTACCGATGTCATTTTTAGGCCAATCAGGCGAATATGAAGTCAGATCCAGACAAACTGAATACGTCAATATTGGCGAATAGGAGAGCATTACCATTGCCAAAGTCGATCGTGTTGTTGTTCAACCCCACGCTGGCAATAAAGCTAGAAAAGCCCGAAAAACCAAAGCTCGTCAAGTTGAGCTGGTCTTGACCGGGGCGGAAATCAGTAATCATGTCTCTCCCACTGCCGGATCGATACACAAATTGGTCTTGGCCTTGACCGCCCGTTAGGTAATCGTTATCGGCGCCACCATCTAGGAGATCGTCACCCGTAAAGCCATAGAGCCAATCTTGACCCAGTCCTCCATTCAAAATGTCCTTCCCTTCATTTCCCCAGAGAATATCTTTATCTTCGCCGCCCAAAAGGTAGTCATTTCCCATCCCGCCGAAGATCAGGTCATTGCCACCGTCGCCGACCATGATATCGTCGCCCATTTGGCCAAAGAGTACATCGTTACTGTCGCCGCCAAACCCAATATCATCCCCTTGTCCCCCCCAGATCGAATCATGGCCATCGTCTCCACTCAGAATATCGTCGCCTTGGTTGCCAAACAGCTTGTCATTGCCTAGACCGCCCTGAATTCTATCGTCGCCCTTCCGTCCGTCCAAGATGTCGTCGCCCAACAAACCACGGATGTTGTCGTTACCGGAAGTTCCAAAAAGACGATCTTTGTCGTCAGTTCCATAAAAATTGACAAACGAAGGTTGGGGAATTGTGCCTGTAACAGTTTGATAGATAGTATCGGCAAAGACTGCATGGCCTTGGGTAGTAGGATGCAAACTGTCCCAGAATAAAAATTCCTGCGGATTGGGCGGGGGATTCAGACTAAATTGCAGGGGCTGAAGCGGATCCGTAATATTGGAAAACCCAAAGCTTGCAGGATCTTTGGCGATCGCCTCTCCCGTAGCAAAGAGATCGACTTCAGTGACGGGGAAATTGAGATTGTCCAGATCTAGCGCGACTCGTGCATTAAATGCTTTGGTAATCGCAGCGCCTTCCGCTTGGAAATTTTTGCTAAAGGGGATACGTCCCAAATTGGTCATATTGGGAAGGACAATATTTACAGCACCCAAGCTGTGCAAGGTCGTAGCAGAATTCGCTAGGTTCAGCGACCCATTCTGGAGCAGAATGGCAGGATCGGAGATATTTTTGCCATTCAGAAAATCTAGGAAATCATTCGGTCCAGCCCAAACAATGTAAAGGCCATCTTTATCAACGCCGCCAAGCGTAGCCAGAGCGGAAAATGTAGCCAGTTGAGTTTGCAATCCGGGTAAAGTCGCACCTAAATCCTTGCCAAGCGTGTTCTCTGTACCTGTGGTAGCTCCTGCAACGGCAAAGCTATTGAGCTTTACATTAGTGCCTAACTTCGCGGTTAGATATTCCACTGCCAACGGACCATTCGAGAATCGTCCATTGAAATAAAACGGGGCAGGAGGGACAAGACCTCCAGTTAAAGTAAATAGATTTCCGGTGTCGGAGAGACTGTCGCCAAAAACAAAGACATTGGATATCGTCATATATTTGTCCTATTTTTACCAGAACTCTAAAGGTTGTGTTGGGCGTTGTTTATTATTAATCGCAGAGGGCGCGATCGCGCGCCTGAAGATCTTGGTTATTCTGCAAATAATCGTGGATCTGTTTACAGGCATAGTCCAATTCATTAAGTTCTAGAAGCTGTTTTAAATTCCACAAAATCACCGTGTTGTCTGCTGATGCCGAAGCGACCATCTGACCATTGGGGCTGTAATCTCCTCCCCAAACGGCGGCTCCATGTCGCTTGAGGGTCTTCAGCAACGTCCCATCTTGACTCCAAAGTTTAACGGTATTGTCCACTGAAAATGAGGCGATTTTTCGCCCATCAGGACTGAAAGCCAGCGCTTGTACCATCGCATCATGGGCTTGAATGGTCTTCATTTTCAGCCCATCAGTCTGCCAAAGCTTAATGGTTCGGTCTTTGGAACCGGAAGCAATAACTTGCCGATTCGGGCTGATAGCAATACCTGGAATCGTACCGTCGTGGGCCTGAATTGTTTTGAGTAAAGTTCCATCAAGCTTCCAGAGTTTGATCGTTTTGTCATTGGAAACCGAAATGATTGTCTTGCCATCAGGACTGAAAATTGCTTTAAAGACGGTACCTTGATGCCCTGTAAGGGTCTTGAGTAAAGTCCCATCAAGCTTCCAGAGTTTGATCGTCTTATCATCAGCAGCAGAGGCAAGGGTCTGCCCGTCAGGACTAAATTTTACATCCCAGACCGCCATGCTGTGCCCTGTGAGTGTCTTGAGTAAAGTTCCATCAAGCTTCCAGAGTTTGATCGTCTTATCATCAGCAGCAGAGGCAAGGGTCTGCCCATCAGGGCTGAATGAAACGGCATATACCCGGCTCAAATGCCCCGCTAGCGTCCTCAGCAGCTTACCATCAACATTCCAGAGTTTGACGGTTTTATCATCGGAAGCAGTAGCCACAGTCTTACCATCAGGGCTAAATGACACGCCGGTAATACCAGCAGTATGTCCTGAGAGAATAGTGAGTAAGGGGCTTTGATAGTGCCAGAGTCGCACCGTGGCATCCCAACTGGCTGAGGCAATCGTCTTGCTATCAGGACTAAAATCGACTCCCCAAACAATGTCTCCATGCCCTTCCAGGGTCGTCAGCAGGGTGCCATTACTTCTCCAGACCTTAACTGTTTTATCGGCTGAAGCGGAAGCAATGGTTTGCCCATCAGGACTGAATGACACGTCCGTCACTTCGGCGCTATGCCCTCCGATTGTCTTTAACAAAGTCCCGTTGATATGCCAAAGCTTGATGGTTTGATCGTTGGAAGCTGACGCGATCGCCCGACCATCGGGACTGAAAGACACGCTGGTCACTTCAGCGCCATGCCCCTTAAATGTCCTCAACAAAGTCCCGTTGAGATTCCAAAGCTTAATGGTTTGGTCATTAGAAGCCGATGCGATCGCCCGACCGTCAGGGCTGAATGACACACGGGTCACTTCAGCATCATGCCCTGTGAGTGTAGTTTGTAAAGCACCGTCGAGATTCCAGAGCTTGATCGTTTTGTCGTTAGAAGCCGATGCGATCGTCTGACCATCAGGACTGAATGACAGGCTGGTCACTTCAGCGCCATGCCCCTTAAATGTCTTCAACAAAGTCCCGTTGAGGTTCCAAAGCCTGATCGTTTTGTCATTAGAAACCGATGCGATCATCTGACCATCAGGACTGAAGGATAGACCGTTAATTGCATCACTGTGCCCGATCAGCACTGTCTTCAGGGTGCCGTTAATATGCCAAAGTTTGATTGTATTGTTCTCAGGGATTGAAGCAATCATCTGACCATCAGGACTGAATGACACGCCCTTGACGCCATCAATTTTGCCAGGCAAACGGTTGTATTCTTGTAATCCATAGGTTGCCTGATTGAGCATTAAATCAAGCGTTGTTTGCGTGGCCATGTCTTGACCCACCAACCTTTGGAAGCTGCGCTTTGCCCTGATCGCTTCAACAAGCGCCTCTAACTTCTTGTTCGTCGCAAACAGGGCCTCTGAAGATTTACTGAGAGCTTCGATCTCACCAATATTGGATTGTCGCCATTGCCATCCCACGGCCACAGTTAACATCAACGCCGTGATTAAGCCGCCGCTGAGTCCGCAGATGGCTAGTTTCTGCCTGCGACTTTGGAATTTGAGGTCGCGATCGCGGAGGGACAAACTTTGTTGAATAAAGGTCTGTTCTGCCAAACTCAACTCTTCTTGACGGCGCTGCTGCCAATAGTCGGCATCTGCCAGTGCCTTGCCCTGCAACAAGGCTCCTTCATCCTGGTCACTTTTTTCCCATTGCCGCTTGACGGCTCGCAGTTGCTCTTGCCAAAGCCGAAATTCTCCATCAAGCTGCATCCAATTCCGCAGCCGTTCCCAGCCTCTGATCAGCGCCTCGTGGACAATTTCGACGGTTTCTTCTCCGGTCGATTCGTTACGGTTGGTCACCACCAACCGAGCGGAGGCTAAACGGTTCACTAAGTCCCAGTTTTCGGGCAGAACATCATCCCGGATCGCCAGTCGCCGGCTATCGTCTGTGCCGGTTCCAGGCTGCACCAATTGGATAAATACCTGCTGCGATCGCCGCTGATCCAGGTTACTCAGTTGGGCATAGACGAATTCTGCGTGATTAGCCAGCGCTTCTTCGACGCCACCAATCTCGTCATAGGCCTGATTCGTAAGCCAGCCGTCTCGCTGGTTTGACCACAATTGGGTCAGCGCAAATTCCAACAATGGCAACCGTCCTGGCTGCTCATTCATAGCATGGATCAGCTTCTGGATTAAGCCATGCTCTAATCTGACTTGCAGTTGAGCCGCTGGCTTGGCGATCGCTGCCTGCAATTCTTCCTCGTTCATTGGCCCCAAAAACTGAATTGCTCCTTGCAAAGCGTCACTCAAGGGACGGTAAGCCAAGGCATAACCGCAAAAGTCGGCTCGGAGAGTCAGAATTAAGGTGAAGGCGGGAGCGGATTTGACGGCATTGAGTATGGCATCTAGGAAGGGTTGGCGTTCTGCCTCTGGACAGAGGGTATAGAGTTCCTCAAACTGATCGGCGATCAAAATCAGGCGCATCCCTGAATTTTGTTGCCCAAACCGTTGAATCAGGTTGGCTAAGCCTTGGTTGTCTTGCCGCAATTGCTGCTCTAGCCCGATCGCGTTAGCGCAACTGTCCGCTGGAATGGTTCGCTCACCGTGATCATGGGGAAGAGAACTGCCCCACTCCGGTTTGGACTGAGCGAACGCCATTAGATCAGCGATCGCAGCAGACTGAGCCAACCCCGCTGCTAAAGCTGCAAACGGATCATTCCCAGGGCGAAACGAGACAATCTCTGGCAGCAGAGCGGCCTGAGCCATTGCGTCTCGACCGAACAATTTCTGCCGCAACAGCGGCACTAATCCGGCAAAGACGACGGAGGATTTGCCACTGCCAGAGGCACCAATCACCGCCACTAATGGCTTTTGTTTGACTGCCACCAGCAATGCCTGAGTCGCCTGCTCTCGCCCAAAGAAGAACCGGGTATCTTCCTCCCGAAACGCAAATAGTCCCCGATAGGGACAGGGGGGCATTCCGCCTAATTGCAACCAGGTGGGAGATTCAACGGCGAGATTTTGGCAAATCACGGGTAGCCAAGACGCGGCTGGAAAATCATCTTCTAAGCCTTGCAGTTTGCGACGGGCGTGCTGGACAGCCAGATAAAGTGGTAACTGATTGAGAGCGAAGGCGGCCAGAAACTGCTGGAAAAACTCTTGGGCCACCCGATTAGGCACAGGTTCCCGCATCACAATCACAGTCGGAAGGTTGAGCTTTTCCAACGCCTGTGCCAAACCTAAGCCATCACAGGAATTAAAAATCGCCAACCTTAACCCGTTCGCGATCGCCGCTTTTAAGGCCTCTTCTAACTGGGGAATCGTTAAGCTATTGTGGGTCGGATTTTCATTAATGTAAATTCGCCCGGTTTCGCCCTGGGTTTGGCTATGCCCGGCGAAAAACAGCATGTCCCACCCTTCAGATTGCCAGAGCTGATGATTAAACTCTTGCCGCGACGGGTTAACCAGGAATTGAACCTCTGCATCCTGCAACCGCCGCAGTAAACGAGTCTCTGTCGCCAAATCAATGCCGGAACTATTGCCTAAAACCGCTAAAATCCTCACTTTTTGGCTGGCTTTTGCTGGCTTCAGGGCATGCCCATACTGATACTCCGGTTGACTCAGCGCCATTTCGGCTTTGGGATAATCGTCAAAGAACTCCCAGCGATGCCAAGGCAGATGTCGCAATTCCAAATCGTGGGTTTCAATCATGACGCGGATTTGTTCGGATGAGTTAAGCCGCGATCGCAGTTGCAGTTCAATCGGTAGAAACCCCTCCGATTTCAGCCAAGTATTGATGCTAACCTGAAGCTGCTGGCACAATTCATCAAAACTGACCTGGGAAACATTGGTAATTCCGACTTCACTGATCACGAGTTGACCAACGGTTTTGGAATCCGTTGGGGATGGATCAGGAAGTGTGGAGGCAGGTCGATCCCGTTGTCCGCCAGCAATGCGATCGCACAATCCCCGATAAACAAGCTGCCAGTTCCGGTAAACTTCCACTAAAGCCGGTGCAGCAGGCAACGTGCCAATAAATTGTTCTGGTCGCGGGTTGCCTGCCGTCCATAATTGAACGGTCACTCTTGGAAACCCTTGATATAAGTCACCACTACCAAGATTGATGATCACTGACTTATTCATTCCAAAAGTCCCCTCACATTGCACGGATGCGTTCCCCTCTGAGACTACTACACCCAACCTCTAGAGTTCAAAATTCTCGTAGAGGCAGATGTCACCCAGACTCACCCCAATCTTAAACGGGATGCCAAATTGCCCCTTAAAAGACTTCAGTTGAATATAATTGTCCTGGTTTCTAGAGCGGACTTCTTGCAGTTTTTCACCGGCTTGCGAGAGCAGTGTTAACGTAATCTGGGATGGCAGATATCGTGTCTTACCGGCTGGATGTAGCTGAACCAGCACCGACAGCTCCTGCTCGGCTGCTTCGGTAACATTCACTAACAGGACGGTTTTGTGCTCTTGCAATTGCATCCCTAAGTCCAGCAGCTTTCCTCGTTTCGCTCCCTGACTTAGATTCCGAGCACTCCAAGCCAGCCGGTCTTGTGGGCTAAATAAATCATCGATCGCTTGCCATCCTTCCGCAAACACACCCTGTAGCCACTGTCGTAACTGGATCTGAGTGGACTCAAATGGGATTGATACTGGGGCAGAGATTGTTTCAGGTGGTGCAACAGGCACGGTTGAACTAGCGGGCAGCGGCATCGCCGCCGGTTCCAAAAAATCGCAATAGAACAATAAATGATTGGGTTCAGGATCAAAAACAGCTAAAGGAATTTGATAATGACCGTTTTGCAGTCCATGATTGAGGTGAGTGCAATAATCCCTGAGTCGGTCATAGCGCAAAAAGCCTCGAATCTTGACTTGCTGCTGCTCTTCTGAGACTTCCAGCAAGACGTAGAAATGAGCCGCCCGATCGAGCTGTTCGATCGCTGCTGTGGGGATTTCCGCTATTTCATCCAGCACCTGTTCTTTGACAATTAAATTCAGCTTAAACTCATTAACTTTTAAGTTGTAAACGGCCCCAACCTGATTGAGGCATTGGGTTCGATCAATCACGTGTGATGAAGCGCGTTTCTGCAGCCATTGCTCAAAACCACAGAGCGCGATCGCCTGTAGGTACTGTTGCCACTGCTCTGCTTCATTCAGGGCAGGATCGACCAAGCAACTGAGTCGTAATTGCTCAAACTGTTCTGTTTCTAACCAAATGGTTTCAGCGGGTTTGAGTTTTAACCCTGTCGAGAGTGCAGAAAAGCTAAACATCACGTAACTCCTTGTGTAACCTTTGTACACGCTTCTAAGTAGTGGCAAAGCTGTTGAGCATATACACTTTTCATCTGCCGATTCTTGCCAGCTTGAATTTCTTCAAACGCTTCCTGAAACACGTCGGCATCTGCCAGCGCCTCGATTTGCTGGCTGAGATTTTCGAGATAATTGGGTGCAGGCGGAAGATCGGTCAGCCCTTTCTGCTCAGCTTTCTTCAGGATTTGGGTCAGGACGCGGCGAATGGTTGATGTTCGCACACTGCTAATTAGCTCTCCCGGATTCAGCACCCGTCTGGCTTGGGCCCAGCCAGACATTTTTAATAGATCTGCAATTTCTTTCAGGGCAATGCCCTGGCGGTAATAGAGGTCTAAGCCTGGAATCAATTGCTCTGCAAGAGCAGCGTAGCCTTTGCTTTTTTTTAAATACGTCATCCGATCGCCAATCTCTTGCTGAATCGAATCCACCAATGCCAGATGAAGCTGTGCCTGGAAAAAGTCCAGCAATTCTTGTTGCTCGTGCTGCTCCAGATTATTTTTACTAGAACTATCCGGCGGCAAATCTGAGCGAATCATTCGATCGCCGGTTTCTGGATCGTCCAATTCTAAGGGTTCTCGGTGGCTCCAAAGGTCATATTGTCTCAGTTGCGATGCCACTCGCCGCAGGTCTGACATCAATGCGGGGGGCTGAATGCTAATATTTCGCGCTTGCAAGGCAGTCTGCATCTCTTGAAGCTGAACGGATGTCGGATCTTGACAGCGCTTTTTGCCCTGGTGTTGCTGATGTCTGTCTCGCCGATAAACGGAGTGAAAGACTTCAACTAAGACGCGATCGCGTTCTGCTAATTGTTCTAACTGTTTCGGTCGAGTTCGATTCAGTAGTGCCCAGTCGCTCAACTGCTTGAAGCCAAACTCAGATAAGAAATTCTTTAAGTCTGGATGTTGTTTGGTTTGCAAAAATGCCCAGTTATCTAAGCTCAGGCTGGACTTGGCATTGGGCTTAAAGGTTTGCAGAATTTGGATTGAGAAGCATCGGTAAGTCGTGGGTTGAGGCGTACCAGTCGGGTCTAAGCTGAGATAGGCTTTACCATCAGGGTCTGCAACCATCAGCGTTTTGCCGTCATCATTGAGGACAAACGGCAGCAGATCTCGGTAAGTAAAACATTGATCTTCGCCAAACAAATGATCAATTTTGCGGCAGGCATTCAGAATCGGTTCTGACACGTAGCACCGCAAGCACAGTCCCGCCTGCGATCGCTCGATTAGATCAGCCGCCGGAGCTTGAAATCGTGATAGCAAATCAGACTGGAGATTTTTCTGTTGAGAGCGATCGCCAGCTTCATCCTTTGCCTCGCCTAACCCCTGATTCTGAGCATATTCGTTTGCCAAAGAGATGAAACAACGTTTATAGCCAGTGCGATCGCCTGCCGGATCGATTCGCCAAAGGTTGCAGTATCTTGATGCAGCACCCATAATCCACGATCTCCTGAAAGCTGTTGAGCTTGCGATTAGATCAGCTAATCAATTAAATAGATGTCAGCTCTTTCTACATATACAGTTTTACAAAAGAACCCTATTTCAAGAGCTGCAAATTATTCAGACACTGCAAGACAGAAGGCGACTAGACCTGCCGACACCTCAAGGATTACTTCTTTTGCTTCCATCCAAGTGGGTTGAAACTCTTTACGTCCACATTCAACTGTGAAGGCATAAATCTTGTTTTTGGATGGATCAGCAAAATGGCGACTGAACGCATAGTCATCGCTCGCCCCTGAGGTTGGATAAAGGCCAAATGCCTGGTCTACGCTATAGTTTTCACCACGAACTGCTTTCACTGCCTCATTCATCCGATTGCTTAGTGTTTTAATCAAGTTAAGATCGTCTTGTGCAATGTACTCTCCATAAACAGCAGCATTAGCAAGACCCCGAACAGTGTCAAAGGCGTTATTGAGAAAACTCTGGGTTGGCTCTGCCGTCTGGTTCCGGTCGCTTCCCCAACTGTGAAGAATGACCGGAACAACGCTATGGACATCAATATGCCAATTAATCTTTGGGTAAGTGTCTAATAACCAGACAACGTTCTGAGTCTCTGGCTCCGAGGCTGGGGATGGGCCACGATAAACATTCATGTCACAGGGATCGTTAGAAGCGCTGACCCCAGAGTTGGGAGAGAACTTAGTAAGATGATCCCAAAGGAAGTCGAAATTGCGATTAATATCCACACCGATGCAATTGCCTCCACTAGGATTGGGCCGACGGTTCTTGCGCCATAGATTGTCGCAATCATATGTCTGGCTATGATGACGACCATCTGGGTTAACACATGGATAGATGAATAGGTTCAATGTCTCGAGGATTTGCTTGATATTGTCCGCCGCAAACCGCTGACCATGATATACAAGCCCTGTACCCAGCACATATGCCTCCAGAAGATCGGCGGCGATCGAGATCAGGGCATCTGGTGGAACCCATTCTCGTGCATGTACTCCACCTAAGATCAGCACAGCATCAACCGCCGAGGCTGGTTTAACTCCAACGCGAAGAACATGGGTCTGACGACCTTCATGGGTGAGATTTGGCGATGTAATCAACTCGGTTGAGGCTGGATAGGCAGTGGCAAGACTTTGAATTGCTGATTCAATTTCTTCAACATTGAGATAATCCATAGCATTACTCCTTCATTCCAAGACCGCGTGGCACTTGTTGGCTTCTAGCCTCGAAACGATTTCCTTGCCCTACTTCCCTCTGCCGTTCGCGCCCAACTTCTGTAGCATTCTCTATGATACGGAGCGTAACGCGATCTGCCGTTCGCACACGTTGAGCCGCTTGTAATTGCGGCTCAGGCAGATAGGCATCGATCACAAATCCCTCCTCGGTGCGTCGGGGAATTGCTCGACACCCTAGATCAGGCCGGACTTCATCGGCAAACGCCTTAAGGTCTGCGAGTGTAGGTGCCTTAATCTCAAAGCGAATGATGGGTTCAGGGTTCATATAATTTTCTCCTTAGATCGTTCCAAATTCATTGCAAAAAATCATCCTGACTGGGTGGTGTTTCTATATCAGCAGCCCTCAAACCTCTGTAAAAATAATGTTTTCTTCTAATATATTTGCAGCGTAACCGATTTCTAGCCGCAAGCCCGCTCTCATCTCTTTCTAAATCAGAGATTACGAAACAGGTTTAAATTGAACAAAAACAACTGGTATATTCTTGACACCCATAATGACTCCAGTCTCTGTTGCGATCGTTGGAATGTCAGCAGTGCTTTGCTGTACATCCCGCAGTTGCTGTAGCATCATTTGCAAAACAAGCGTATCTTCTATTCGAGCAAGCGGCTCACCAAGACAATAGTGAATCCCATGACCAAAAGCAAGATTATTTAAAGCTTGCTTGATGTCAAGCTGCTCAGGATTGGAAAATGCTGCAAGGTCATGATTAGTAGACGGAATCCAAACAAAAACTTTCTGACAGTAACTCCAGTCTAATTGTCTAGCCATTAGGGTACCTCTTTGAGAATAATGCTCTTATCAAGATTTTCTTTAGGGCAATAGGATCTATCAACAGCCCTCCAAAACTTTTGCTTCCATGCCAAAGGGCTAATTAGTTAATGTTTAGAATGCTTATTTAGCTTATTTGTACTTGATGAGTAGGCATATTAGCTTTTTTATTTCTATTATTTTACTTGAGAGTTTTTTTGTCATTATTTTGGTTCCTAAAGGTGCTAATTACTTTCCTTCTCACTCTTAGTAGTTGTAAGCGAAATCAACCGATACACTTTAAAGCTCTGGTTGACAGACAAAGTCTGGTTTTAAAGACCTGGAATCACCTGCCGGAAGACACTTTTGACCTAAAATTATCCTGCTCACAGTCTGGGGGTATTGCCGCCCTGTATTGCACTATGGGTTATTTGCTGGTGAATCACTGTATTGCCCAAACTTGCCCTTTAAGAAAGCTGGGGGTGATTCTGCGGGAGCTTACCTCCCACAAGTCAGCAGCAGGTAGCACTTTTTCAGGCAAGGTCAGTATTTAAGAACCAGAAGGCTTGTAAACGTTTATAGCCAGTGCGATCGCCTGCCGGATCGATTCGCCAAAGGTTGCAGTCTCTTGATGCAGCACCCATAATCCACGCTTTTTTAGATTTGTTGAGCCTGCAATTAGCTCATCTAATCAATAGATGTCAGCTATTTCAACTTATACAAGAAAGTAGAAAAATCAAGAAAATGTAGATTAAGTCAAATGCCTCAGTCCCAGATTTCAAGGGTCTTGTAGCGTTCGCAAATAGGATCCGAACAAATGAGGTTGTGAAAAGCACCCCCGTCGGGGGTGCTTTTCACAACCTATTTAGGACAACAGGGTAAGCGCATTAAAATATGTAGCTGTGTATACAGACATTTGGCACCAATAGGGGGGCTAAGCGCAAGCTTGCCAGGATTAATGCATTTGCTTGCCGGATAGCAGGTTGTAAGAGAGGATCAAGCGGATCCGATTCATCCCTCCTGCAACCGATGAACCCGAAAGGCACTCCCATTGAACAACAGTTTCCAAATTACTGTGACACACTAGAAGCAATTACTTTAAGTCAGCGATTACAGGATTGTTTTAAGTCGATTCAAGACCCGCGCGTAGAGAGAAGACGGGTTCATCAACTTTACGATATTTTAACGATTGCAATTCT
>JAHHGS010000025.1 GCA_019359715.1 Aphanocapsa sp. GSE-SYN-MK-11-07L
CGTAGTCCGGTCAATTGTATTGTCAACCTGATCTGCGGGCTGATTGCCTATTGTCATCAACCCAAGAAGCCCTCGCTCAACATCAATGAATTTTTCCTGCCTTCGGCTTAGCCCGAACTCAGGTTAACTAAAGAAGGGGGTTGTCCGATCGCGGTTTAGCAAGCGGTACATCTCGTGATTAACTCTAAATTACTCACAGGTCTAGCTTTAGCCAATCTTCTGGTCGCCGGTAGCGCCAACTCAGCGATCGACAATTCAAAGCTGATTAATACATCTACTGTTGCCGTAGTCCTGACTAGCACAGGGTTCTCAGTCTCTGCTAGTCCACAGGTTTCTCAATCTACATTGCTAGCCGATGCTGGCGAGGAGCGATCAGCGGCAGCATTGGCTAGCCCTGGTATGTTAAATCAATCGCAGCAGGACAAATTGAAACAGCTTGGTGTGCCCGTCGTTATTCCTACGTATCTACCGAAGGGTTTTCAAATTGCTGATCTGATTGCGAATTTGTGTACAGCAGAGATGCCTCAGACTGGTGAATGCCGGGAAGGCTCCAGCTATAGCATTATCTACCGTAACAATAACAACACCTGTTTAGCTGTAAACGCGATCGGGGGCGGGATTGGCGGTGGCGCAGACGAGTTTCAGTATGAAACGAAAACAGACCTCTTGGGGACTGTAACCATCGCCTTCGGCAGGCCCGATGGTGGGCCCAATTTACCTAACCCAAACCAATTGCAGCACCCCCAAACCAATCTGTCGTCTTTGCCAGCCCTCATCCAATCCAAGGCAAAATCCCTTTACTACAGCGTTGCGGTGGTCGAATCGGACAGCGCTTACGGCTGTCGGCAGAACCAGTCCGTTTCTCCGCAAGAACTTGAAAAAATTGTGCGGTCTTTACGCCTGAATTAACGATCGCCAACGGCATAGCTAATTAAGCGAGTCAGATGCTGACGCAGCGTTTCTAGTCCTAATCGCTGACTGGCAGAAATAAATAAGGCTAGGGGAAACTCTTCTTGAGCGGTCGCCAAGGCTTCGCTGCTGGCTTGATCAATTTTATTAAAGGCAATCAGACCTGGGCCGGGAATAATCGGCATTTCAGACAAAATTTGCTGCACAGAGCGAATGTGGCTGTGCCAGGCTGGGTGGGAAAGGTCAACTACGTGCAGCAAGGCATCGGCTTCGGTGACTTCTTCTAGGGTTGCTCTGAAGGCATCCACCAGCGATGGTGGCAACTCATGGATAAACCCAACCGTGTCGATCAGCAGCAGGGACTGTGGGGTCTGCGTAAATGGGTCAATTACCACCAGGCGGCGAGTTGTCGGGTCGAGGGTGGCAAACAGTTGGTCGGCAGTGTAGGCTTCGGCGTTGGTGAGAGCATTCAGCAGCGTCGATTTACCGGCATTCGTGTAGCCAACCACGGCGATCGCGGGTACTCCCTGGTGCTGTCGCCGCTGCCGCATCCGCGAGCGATGGGCTTGCAGTTGGTTCACCTCTCGCTGTAAATGGGTAATTCGGCGTTGAATCGCCCGTCGTTCGGTTTCCAGCTTGGTTTCGCCTGGGCCACGGGTGCCAATCCCGCCCCCTAGCCGAGACATTGCCCGTCCCTGACCGCGCAGGCGGGGCAGCAGGTATTCAAGTTGGGCTAACTCTACCTGAAGTTTACCGGCTTGCGATTGGGCCCGTTGGGCAAAAATATCTAGAATTACCTCTGTTCGATCCAGCACGCGCACACCGACCTGGGTTTCTAGGTTGCGGACTTGGGCGGGCGACAAGTCGCGGTCAAACACAATCAGATTAGCGCCTACGGTTTGGACCCGGAGGGCAATTTCCTGCACTTTACCTTCGCCAACCACGGTTTGCGGATGGGGCTGCGATCGCTTTTGGCGCAGGGTTTCGACTACGACTCCCCCGGCACTTTCAACCAAACGGGCCAACTCTGCCAAGCCATCTTGAAACCGTTGCGGCGAGACTCGCTCGGTCATTAGCCCGACTAACAGCGCTTGGTCAATCCCCGTTGTTGGCTGAGGTGTCTCTAGCGCTTGGGCAAAAAATTGCAGGTTTTCCTCTAGCTGAGAGACTAACTCCTGGAGGTCTTGCCCAGCCAATTGTTCCAAACTCAGCGGTTCAGAAACCTGCCAAGGGACTTCTGCTTGGGGCAATAAATGGGCTAAATAGGCCGCTTGAATATAGCCTGTGGCACCGCCGCCTCGGCGCTGAAACCCGCTACCTGTCAAAGTAAACACAACTAGGGCATCCAATCGTTGCAGGGCCATTGCCGTCAAGGCGGCTTCCTTGGGCGGCTCTGGCTGGGCGCTGGTAGCCAGGCAGCGAATCCCACTTAGCCGACCAGCACCGTAGCGCGGCAGTTCGAGCGGCGGAATTTGAGTTTGGCGGGGGGTGCCCACCCCGACTCTAATCACCTGCCCCCGGCGGTTGAGGTAGCTGCACACAGGCTGGTTAATTTCGCTGCTGATCGCCGCTAAGCGCTGAGCAAACTCAGGCGTCAGTAAGCGATCGCCCGGCAATTTTTGATGGTAAAGGCGCTGGAGTTGTTTAATCTGACTCGATTTCAGCCCGTTCAGATCGCCGTAAATAGTCTCGATAAGCTAAGTTGACCAGCGTTGGTCTAGAAACACGACATCTCTATTTTACTGAGGGTGAACTCAACTGGCTTTAATCTATGTGGCTGATTTCAAAGGGCAGTCAGACCTGGTCATCTTTTTGGGACAAATCGCGCCGAAAAATATGACCCCATTGACAGTGCAGCCCCATCTCACTTGGGTTGCCGACTCGCTGCAAATTGTTGGGACAAGAACGCCTTCACTTCTCTATCAGTGGTTTGGGAGAAGTCTTCATACCAAAGCCCAATCGCATAAAACGGTTTGGGCATTAGCAAGCAGACCACTTCGTCAACTTTAAGTTTCAATTCATTGCAGGCTTCCAGCGGGGCGACGGGAACTGCCACCACAATCTGAGCCGCTTGCTCTGACTTAACGACAGCGATCGCCGCTTGCATGGTTGAACCTGTCGCTAAACCATCGTCAACCAGAATCACAGTGCGACCCTGAATCTCTGGTTGGGGACGATCATCTCGGTAGACCCGATCGCGGCGCTGTAGTTCTTGCCACTCTCTAGTGGTGACTTCATGAATCGCCGGTTGGGAAATCGCCAATTCGTTCACCAAGTCTTGATTCAAGATCCGCACTCCGCCAGCGGCGATCGCCCCCATTGCCAGCTCTGGGTGCCCTGGTACGCCTAACTTTCTAACCAGGCAAATATCTAGCGGCGCTTTTAAAGCCTTGGCAATTTCAAAGGCGACAGGCACTCCGCCCCGCGGCAAGCCTAGAACTACAACATCAGGGCGATCGCCATACTTTTTTAACTTAGTTCCCAACTCCAGCCCAGCGATTTGGCGATTTGAAAATTTCTGGGAGTATTCATGCATCAGCTCTCTCCTCCGCTTAGTCCAGATTGCAAAATCAGCGATTCGTCTTCAATCGTTGCGGTAGTGGGATTTAAGTTTGATCGTCTGACAAGAGATGATTTCAGAACCGCTGGCTGGAGCGATCAATAGCTTCATTGTATAGCGCTGATGCAGCAAGTTAAGATGGACTGCACATCGTGACAGGTTAGGATAAAAAGCACAGAATTTAAGCAAGTGATTTTGTAAATTTTGCTGTGTTCACTCGTTCCCTGCTGATTGCGATTTATCAACCGCTATGACCTCACTACAAACTCCGCAGTTATTTATTCGCGCCGATTACTGTCAATCTCACCGGCTTCTGGCTGAGAGCGGCTTTTGGACTCCTACCCAATCCTATCGACTCGCTTCGAGTACCGCTGGATACTATCGTCCCCTCGTGGATAGTAGCTTTTGGACAATTGGCCGCTCATTAAGCTGTAGCATTATCTTTCCTAACCGGACGATTTCCCGCCAGCATGCGCTGTTGATGTCCACGGCAAATCGAGACTTTTTTGTGACTGACTTAATGAGTCGAAACGGCTCCTTTGTGAATGGCAAACAGGTCGCTCAACCCCTCCGCCTCTGTCATGGCGATCGCCTGAAGATCGGAGAGATTGAAGTCGAGTTTCAATTTCCGCAAAAAACTGCTGAGAGCTATCGTCGTCAGCAGCGGCGACGAGTTTTAATGATTCAGCCTTCCACAACCCAGGGCAGAATTTGGCAGGAAATTCTGACTTGTCAACATATTATGTTCACCTGGGAGAAAACAGCCAAAGACTGGCAAGAGCTGATTGACCGCTTGGCAGATCAGGCAACCGAGTTCCCCGATTTGTTAATGGTTGATACGACTGCTTTGAAGGCAGAAACCTATGATTTTTGCCGCTGGTGTGCTGATCACTATCCCAATTTAAGAGTGATCTTGACCTACGCTGACCGAACTGAAATTTTGGACATGGAGCAGCAATGGGCAATTAGACAGGGAGCGTTTGCTGTCTTCTCTGCCTTCGACGAGCATCATTTGCTGGGCAACATGGTGGAGACAGTGGGTAAAGTCAACTGTGTTCTGCAAGCTCTCGAACAAGAGCCAATTCAGGAGTCCTCATTGGCTTCAGTTCTGCTACTTGTCTCAACATTTGCCTTAGGCGAAGAATTTAGCGGTTAAAAGATCGGGGTGAGCAGCAGACTGCCTTTACCTTGAGGGCTACCCACGCCTGAAAACTGCCAATTCTGTTGATAGTGATTGAAAAACTCTTGCCCTAAAATGCCATCGACCTGCATTTGACTAAGCATGGGAGAGGACAAGATAATTCCTTCCAAATTGGCTTGGCGGTGTTGGCCGAGTTCCACTTGATTCAGGGTAAGGCGCTCTGCTGCTTCTAAGCCACAGAACCCCAGAACTTTCAGGGCTTCTCGCGGCACGGCGTCCAACTTGAGCTGCTTGGCGACGCCCTGAGAAATAAAGACGCTATCAGCGCCAGTATCGAGCAGAAAAGTGAAGGGCCCCTGACCATTCACGTTTACCTTGGCCAGCATTACACCAAGTTTGCTCTGGAGCGGAATCGCTGTCGGTGCAGACGACAAAGCAGTTTTAGGGAGTAGATTTAGTTGCAGCCTTTGCGGATTCACTTTCAAATCAAAGTGACTTAAGAAATTCATGCCCAAAATGCCAGAAATTCCCTCTGGCATAATTGCCTTCGAAAATTCCAAAGCCCTCAACTCTGCTACCCGTAGCTCGGCGATCGCCAACGGCGGCAAGCGGTGGAGATCGGCACTCAAAGCCGGGCAGTCATCTCCAGCCATCGCCAAATCAAACTTTTCGCGCGGGATGGCCTCGCCCTTTAACCCCAATTGCTGCACCCACTTAGAAGAAACAAGGGTTGTCGATGCCCCAGTATCAAGCACAAACTTGCCGGTTTGTCCGCCAACGGTTAGGTTGACCGTAAACGATCGACTGTTGGCTAAGTACTGCATCGGTAGGGTGGCTTGACCCTGGACTTGCGGTTGGGGCAGCTTCAAATCGCGCAGTTGGACAATTGCTTGACCGGATCGCTGGGGTAAGCCGAGATGAGCAGCAGGACGAGCGGCGATCGCCGCTTTGGGATGAAGGCGAGCACTAGCCGCCCCAGCAACAGAGCTAAGATGAGCCAAACAGGTTGGCCAAAACAGGAGCGCAACAAGGCTAAAAAATAATTTCATGGCTGGTCTAGAAATACTAATTTAGGCACCGTCTGTTCGAGGCAAAGGAATAGGTTAGAAGAGATCCCCCTAAATCCCCCTTTTTAAAGGGGTTGAGGGGATTGAGGATTCGGCTTGCAGGAACAAGAACAATAGGAACTTTTATGATTGGTTATCTAAAGGGATTTGTAGCAGCAATTCAAAAAATCGGCAATCATCGAACGCTGCTCACCTTGGATGTCAATCAGGTGGGCTACGATTTGCTGATTCCGGCTCGAACCGTGGCTGAGTTGCCGCCCCCTGGTGAAATGATCCAAATCTTTACCCACCTGCAAGTGCGGGAAGATCAGATGGTCTTATTCGGCTTTGCGAGCGCTGCCGAGCGAGATTTGTTTCGTCAGTTGGTGAGCGTCAGCGGGGTTGGTCCCCAGATGGCCTTGGCCCTGATCGATACCCTTGGTTTACAGGATTTGATTCAGGCGATCGTCAGTGGCAATATCCGCATGTTGGCCCGCACGCCTGGGGTAGGCAATAAAACCGCCGAGCGACTTGCCCTCGAACTCAAAACTAAAATGGCCCAATGGCGACAAGATTCTGGTTTGGTAACGCTGCCAACAGCCGGCCCTGTCGCCACCATTCAAGAAGATGTTGAAATGACGCTGCTGGCGCTGGGCTATAGCACTAGTGAGGTCATGCAAGCCTTACAGGCAGTTGGGCAAAGTACAGCTTTGACCAAAACTGGCGACCCAGAAGCCTGGATTCGAGAAGCGATCGCCTGGCTGAGCCGTTGATTTTCACTTGGGCTGCCGATAACTTGGAAAGCGATCAAGAAGTTGGACGGATTATCAGTGCTCGCAAAGCAACAAACCACGAACAAAGGGCGTATGAACAAGGAGACTTCTAATGATTTAACTGCTGCACAACAAGCAGAACTTAAAGCATTAGCGGCTTTGTCAGAAGACCAGATTGAAACCAATCACATACCCGAAATCCAGGATTGGAGTGGGGCAAAACGCGGTGTTTTCTATCGCCACATTAAATCCAAAATATAGCGCTAAGCGCCCACGGCTTCTTTGGCGGCGTAAAGCACTTCCACACTGATTTCGCTGAAGCCGCGATCGCGGGCGAACTTCTCGGTGTTGCGCTTGACTTTGCCGCGGACAAACCCTGGAATTTTGTTCAGCTCGGCTTGCCCTTCGGCTGTCCAAGCTAGGTCAGAATCGGCGCTGATTCCTTTGTGGATCACTTCTTTGGTGTCGTGACCGCCAAAGATTTCCAGCAGGTGGTCTTCCATGCCAAGGGTGAAGGAATTGTAGACCAAATCGCAGATTTGGTTGGTGCCTTCGTAGCCCATAAACGGCTTGTAGCCGATCGGGAAGTTCTGAATATGCACCGGGGCGGCAATCACGCCGCAGGGAATGTCTAACCGCTTGCCGACATGGCGCTCCATTTGGGTGCCGAAAATCGCAGAGGGTTCGACGCGGGCGATCGCGTCTCCGACTGCGCCATGATCATCGGTGATCAGCACATCGTCGCAGTATTCGCTCACCTGGTCGCGGAACCAGTCAGCATCGTACTTGCAGTAGGTGCCGGCCCAGACGACTTTGATCCCCATTTCTCTGGCCAAAATCTTGGTCATGGCGGCGGCATGGGTATTGTCGCCGTAGACCACGGCTTTCTTGCCGGTCAGGTTTTGGCAGTCAATCGAGCGCGAAAACCAAGCCGCCTGGGAAACGTGCAGGGTTTGCTCATTGATAAATTCTTCGTAATCGACCGCCGCCCCTTGGGCATTCAATACTTGCTGAATCTTGCGGATGCAGCGAGCGGTTTCAACTACGCCCATTGGCGCGATATCGACAAACGGCATTCCAAATTCTTTTTTGAGATATTGAGCCGACATCTGCCCTAGTTCGCGGTAGGGCACCAGGTTGAACCAGGCCTGCGGCAGCCGCTTCAGGTTGTGTACCGAAGCTCCTTCGGGGATCACCTCGTTGACTTCAATCCCTAAGTCAGCCATCAGCCGCTTCAGTTCGGTGCAGTCGTGCTGATGATGAAAGCCGAGGGTAGAGGTGCCAATGATATTCACCGAAGGCTTAGCGGTTTTGCCAGTCGGCAAATCCCCTTCTTTGCGGGCTTTTTCGAGATAAAACTGGACAATTTGCTCTAGGGTGCGATCAGCGGCTTGCAGTTCGTTCACCCGATAGTGGTTAACATCAGCCAAAATCACATCTGAATCTGTGGTCTGGGCGGCTCGGCTGACAAAGTTTTCTAAGTCTTCTTGCAAAATGCTGGAAGTACAGGTGGGAGTCAGCACAATCAAATCCGGGTGCTCTTCGGCATCCTTGCGGGTAATGTTGTCCACGACTTTTTCCTGGGAGCCACGGGCTAGGACATGCCGATCGACGACGCTGGTGGTGACGGGGGTGAAGTTGCGCTCCCGCTCTAGCATTGAGCGCATGACGTTAAAGTAGTCATCCCCCAACGGCGCATGCATAATTCCGTGGACATTTTTAAAGGAACTGGCAATCCGCAGAGTACCGATGTGTGCTGGGCCAGCATACATCCAGTAAGCCAATTTCATAATCGTCGTCTCCAAGAGTTTAAGAACGCGGGCTAGGGCGGCAAACTGCTCGATCGCCTAGCGGCTAGACAAGCCTTCCTTCCAAACAATACCGTTTGACCGAAGTAAACCAGGTATATTTGCAACAATATGTAAGCTACTGAAGGACTTGTCAGATTTAGAATGTTGCCGGATTCTCCACCACCGCCTGGGCCATTAGCTCGCCTCACCCCACCTGATCCGCCGCTGAGGTTGGCTAGGGTGTTGTCGCACCCAGCGATCGCCATTCTGTCCGTCAGCCTGATGATTGTCGGTTGGCTGCTGCCCTCGCGCTGGCTGGCGATTCCGGCCACGCTGCTGGTTTTGGGGCTGTGTTTGCGGGTTCTCTGGTTGCCGTTTAGCCACTGGATTCGCCGCTGGCTGTCGGCTCAGCAACAGTTGATGATTTTGGCTGTGATCACTGCGATTGTGGCGGGGGTGAGCCTGTTAACTTGGGTTGGCGGCGCCCAGACCGGCGATCGCCCCGGTGTTAACTGGGAAGCCGTTGGCGCTTTGGCAGAAGCCTTTGGGGCGATCGGGCAAATTTCGGTGGCGCTGCTGGCCGCCTATGTCTCGTGGCGACAGTACGTGATTTCTAGGGAGTTAACCACCCAGCAAAACCGAATTACTCAGCAGCAAACGATCGATGGCTATTTTCAAGGCATTTCTGACCTAATTTTGGATGAAGAAGGACTGCTAGAGGACTGGCCGCCGGAACGGGCGATCGCCGAAGGGCGGACTGCGGCCATCCTGAGTGGGGTCGATGGTGAAGGCAAAGCCAAGATTATTCGCTTTCTTTCCAGTTCTAAACTGCTGACTCCGCTCAAGCGCGATCGCCGGTTGGGACGGGCGATTTTTGACGGGCTGGGCGGCTATGAAGAAGATGTTGAATTTGGCGTGCGGGTGATTGATTTAGCGGCCATGCTGGCGGGGGCTGACCTCTCCAACACCGATTTGCGCTGGACAGAACTGAGCGAAGCCAATTTAGTCGGGGCCAACCTGACCAACTGCGACCTCAGCCGGGCCAATTTGTCGCGGACAATTCTGCACGGGGCTGATTTATCGGGAGCTGACTTGAGCTTGGCTCGCTTGTTTTACGGCTTAGCCGAAACCGCCACCCCCCGCGATCGGCTTAATCCGCCGGACTATGCCACTGGCACCCAAACCGGCACCGTAATTGAAAACGCTGATTTTTCTGAGGTTAAAGGACTTTCAGAAGACCAGCGCTACTACTGCTGTGCTTGGGGGGGTGAAATCACCCGCGCCACGATTCCTGGCAACTGCGAAGGGATTCCCAACAAGCTGCAAGCTCCCAGCCCCTGGCCAAAGGCATAGAGATTAAAATACTCTGGATGGTTTTTAAGAGGTGTAGTTTGCCAACCCAGCAACAATCAAATACAGCGATATTTCTCTGTCAGCTATTGTCCACTCTCTACCAACCGATTCAGATTTTTCGTTACGACCAGATACTCAAAACAATTGACGTTCAGGCTGGAATGGCTGACGAAATTGCCTTGATAATAAAAGAGGATGGCAATTGGGATTTTGTTCTATGACACAAGACCTGCAACAGATGACTAATGCTGAACTAAAGCAATATATTTCAGTCCATAGAAATGAAGATCAGGCTTTTCGGGCAGCTTTGGAAGTCCTGATGAGTCGTCGCGACCCAAATGCGCCTTATCAACCTTATCCCTTCGACCTCAGTGATCCAGAAGGTGAAGTCCAAGCTATTTTTACGGAAAAGCTGAGAAAGTTTGAGTAGCGATTGATTAATTTAAAAAGGGTTCCATCAGGAACCCTTTTTAATCGCTCGTTTGATTTTCGCAAATCACTAGGGCTGAAATCAAAGATCGAATTGATTAAAGCTCAGCTTGGACGGGCGGACGGATGATCCGCTTGGCTAAACCGGCAATTTCTAGACCTCGAATTGCCCACCAAGTCATATCTAGCTCCCACCATGTCCAACCAGCCTTAGCCACATTGGGATGAGCGTGGTGATTGTTGTGCCAGCCTTCGCCATAGGTGAGGAGGGCCGCCCACCAGAGATTACGTGAACCATCGGGCACTTCAAATCGGCGATCGCCGCGCAGGTGACTGGCAGAATTAATTAGCCAGGTGCTGTGCCAGAGCACCACTGCCCGCAGAAACACGCCATAAATCACAAACGACCAGCCACCAATGGCGTAGAGCAGCAGCCCGACCGGAATTTGCAGCAGCAGAAAGTAGCGGTCTAACCAGTTGTAGTAGCGATCTCGGGCCAGGTCGGGGGCAAACTTGCGGTAGTGATCAGCCTCAAAAAACTCGGCTTTCGGGTAGAAAATCCACAGCATGTGGCTCCACCAAAACCCCCGGCTAGCGGCATAGGGGTCTTGTTCCGGATCTTCGGTATGCAAGTGGTGCTGACGGTGCCCAGACACCCAAAATAGGGGGCCACCTTGCAGCGCCAGTGCGCCGATTGTGGCTAAAACATACTCTAACCACTTCGGCACTTGCAGACTGCGGTGAGTCAACAGGCGATGGTAGCCGAGGCAAATCCCAATGCTGCCAAACAGCCAATGCAAGCCAATCATCACACCCAGCGCCGACCAACTAAAACACCAGGGCGCAAGTAAAGCCAGGGCGTGAATCGTGCTAAAAAAAGCAACGTTTGTCCAACTTAGCTTGGGCGGCTCTGAAGCAGGTGCTTCAGGTCTGGCGATCGGTCTGGTTAAATTTGCTGTCATACGCTTTCCTTATTGCAGGGAGCTTGCATCCTGTCGGTAGGGTGAAGCAAGAGATGCAAGTGTTACTTACATTTCTAATCTAACAACATCTCGGTTATTCTGCAAGTGACACTTGCAATTATATTTATGGCTGCTCAACGCAAATCAACTCGCCAGCGCTTAGTCCAAGCAGCACTGCAACTATTTGCGATCCAAGGAGTGACAGAAACCACGACTCGTCAGATTGCTGACCTGGCCGAAGTCAACGAAGTGACGCTCTTTCGCCACTTTGGCAGCAAGCACGGGCTGCTGCTAGCCGTGATTGAAGAAGCCGAAATCTTTACCCAACTCGGAGAAGCTTTAGGGCAGCAAGCCCAGCAGATTCGCGGTCTAGATCAGGCGCTGCAAACCTATGCAGAAGGGCATTTACAGACATTAGAGCAAATTCCTGAATTTATCCGATCGCTGGTCGGTGAGGCTGGGCATTATCCAATCGAAAATCGGCAGGCGATCGGGCGGGGGCTGAGCCAAGTGCATCGCTACACGGTGCAGTATCTCACCACTGTGATGACAAGAGAACAAGTGCAACTACCACTTGCATTGAGTAAGTTAGCCAGTTTACTAAACGCGCTGCTGATGGGCTATGCCGTGATTGAATTTACAACCGAATTTCATCAGCTCTGGCCAGATCGACAAACCTTTATCAATGACCTGCTAACCTTATTTTTAGCCGAACGGCAAGGGACAGCTAGCAGCAGTTTGGTTGGACTTGCACCAACGGCTCAAGAGGTACTGGATTTACCGGCTCCCCTAGTGCAATCGATGATCCAGAAGGCTCGCCAGGTCGGTGCCCAAGACTATGCGCTGGTCTACGTGCTGTTTGGGGCCGGGTTGAGTCCGGCCGAAATTGCGGGTTTAGAGCGATCGCACTCAATCTCAGACAATCAGCAGCATCTGCTACAGGTCAGCCAAGGGGCCCGGCGGCAAGTGCCGCTTAACCAGTGGATTCTAGGGCAACGCTACGGGTCGTACACTAAAAACCCGCTGACGCAATGGCTAAAAATGGGTAAAGATCAGCCCGTTGCAATGTTCATTAATGAAGCTGGACGACCAATGTCGGAAGTGGAAATCCGGCTGCGCTGGCAGGAAATTACGACTGAGCTAATTGCCCCGACCGGAGCTGCGCCGACAATTGAACAAGCTCAGCAAACCTGGTGCGTGGAGATGCTGATGCGCGGTGTCAGCCCAGAGAATTTAAGCCTGCTCTCTGGCTGGACTCTCGACCAACTCCAGCCCTATATGCAGCGATCGCAGGAAAAACTGGCCCTTGAGCAAGCGATCCGCCTCGATCAGCGTCCGGGCAGCAAGTCGGACTGAGCACCAAATAAATCCTGACTAGCCAGCCCGCTCAGCCAGAGTGAGCCAGCGCTCGGTGGCAGTGTCGATCGCCTGTCCCAACTCTGCTAATCGCTCCGATAAACGCTGCACTTCCGTAAAATCAGCCGGGGCATTCTGGTACAGCAGTTTTTCGAGAGCGGCTTTTTCAGCTTCCAGGCTGGGGATTTGGGTTTCTAGCTGCTCATATTCTCGCTTCTCTTTAAAAGAGAGCTTGCGGGTCTTGGGGTCTGCTGGCGCACTAGGAGCGGTAACAGTCACCGCCGCAGGAGATTTTGCCTCAATCGGTTTAAGCGCAGCTTCTTCAGCTTGCTTATGGTCAAGGTAGACCGAGTAGTTGCCGGGATATTGACGGACATTGCCGCCGGGTTCAAGGGCAAACACAGTGTCAATTGTGCGATCGAGAAAATAGCGATCGTGGGAAACTACAATCACAGTTCCATTAAAGTCTTCTAGATATTCTTCCAGCACCGCTAAGGTTTGCACATCCAGGTCATTTGTGGGTTCATCTAAAATCAGCACATTCGGCGCACTCATTAGCACCCGCAGCAGGAACAGCCGCCGCTTTTCGCCCCCCGACAGCTTGTGAATCGGAGCATACTGCTGGTTGGGCGGAAACAGAAACCGCTCCAGCATCTGGGAAGCGGTAATTAATTCGCCATCGTTGGTTTTGACCAGTTCAGCCACGCTCTTCAGGTAATCAATCACCCGTTGATTGCCGTGCTCAGCTAGGTCATCGGAATGCTGGTCAAAATAGCCAATTTGGATTGTGGAGCCAATCTCGACCGTGCCAGAGTCAGGCTGCACTCGCCCGATGATCATGTCCATCAGGGTTGTTTTACCAGCTCCATTGCTGCCGATAATCCCAATTCGGTCTTCCGGGCTAAAGCTGTGGCTGAAGTCTTGAATTAAGATGCGCCCATCGTACCCCTTACAGATATGCGCCAGGTCAATCACCTTTTTGCCAATCCGTCGCCCCACCGTGGAAATGTCAACTTTGCCCTGAGTTTGCTTAAATTCTTGCCCTTGCATAGCCCGAATCCGATCGATTCTGGCTCGTTGCTTGGTGCTGCGGGCCTTGGGGCCTTGCCTCAGCCAGGCCAACTCTCGGCGCAGGACGCCGGTGAATTTGCGCTGGCTGCTGGCGGCAGAGTCTTCTGCTTCTGATTTTTTTTCTAAGTAATAAGCATAGTTACCGGCAAAGCTATAGAGGTCGCCGCGATCGATTTCTAAAATTCGGTTGGTGACGCGATCGAGAAAATAGCGATCGTGGGTAATTAGCAATAGCGCCCCCCGGTAGCGACTCAAGTAGCTCTGGAGCCATTCCACCGACAGCGCATCTAAGTGGTTAGTCGGTTCATCCATCAGCAGCACATCTGGAGCGGTCAACAGGGCGCTGGCCAGGGCAATCCGCTTCCGGTAGCCGCCCGACAGGTCGCCAATTTTGGCTTCTAAGTCTGCAATCCCCAGCTTGGTCAAAATCACCTTGGCCTGGGTTTCCAGTTCCCAAGCTCCAGCCGCTTCCATTCGCTGTGAAACGTTGGACAATTGGGACATCAGGGTTTCTGGATCACCATGCCCATGCGCTAATTTATCGGAAAGCGCTTCGTATGACCGCACGAGTTCCATTTGTTCACCGCTGTCGGCAAACACTTGCTCCAGCACGGTTCGGGTTTCGTCCAAGTCTGGCTGCTGAGGCAAGTAGACAATTTTAGCGCTGGCATTCACCCACAGTTCGCCGCTGTCGATTGACTCTAGCCCAGCAATCATTTTTAGCAGCGTCGATTTGCCAGAGCCATTGGTGCCAATTAGCCCCACCTTATCGCCTTCATCCAGGCTAAAGCTGGCATCCTTGAGAATTTCTTTGATGCCAAAGTCTTTGCTGAGCGATCGCAGGGTAAAGAGCGCCATCGGTTATTGATTAGGTTCACCAACCACCCAGTCTAACGGCTTTATCGGTGGTTATAGCAGGGACATCAGGTCTGATTCGCTCCTAGCCTAAATGGGCAAGGTGAGCTATAGGAATATGACTATAAACCTCTGCGTTTTCTGCCTGAGCTTGTCGTAAATCATACTGTGACTGTAAGTTCAGCCAGAACTGAGCGCTGTTCCCAAAATATCGGGCCAGACGGAGAGCCGTGTCTGCGGTAATACTCCGCTTTTTAGCCAAAATTTCGCTAATTCGTGTCTGCGCTACACCGATATCTTTGCTCAGCCGATAGGGAGTAATCGCAAGTGGCTCAAGGAATTCTAACCGGAGAATTTCGCCAGGATGAATGTTCGGCAGACGGTCGTTGTTGTTCATCGCAATTTTTTCTCAGTGGTAGTCTACAATTTCAACTTGATCCGCATTGTTTTCATCTGTCCAGATAAAGCAAATTCGCCACTGCTGATTGATCCGAATACTATATTGACCCTTACGATCGCCGATCAATTTCTCTAATCGATTGCCTGGTGGAACGCGCAGGTCATTCGGTGAGGTTGCCGCGTCAGACTTGAAGTCTATAATCATTATACTATCGCACAGCGTTACTACTGTAAAGCAGTAGCATTATGCTCTAGTTTTGGCAATTGATCCAGCCAGCTATCATAGATTACTGATGCCGCAGCACAATCTACCGATCCGCCATCGCCTCAAAGCAGTTGTGCTGATTCCGCTAGCTGCAATGGCGATCGCCCTAGCTGTTGTCAGTCGTCCCGCCCTGCATTTAGCTTTAACAGCCTGGAACGACCAAGATCAAATTACGCCACTCCCAACTGGCATGGTGGATGATGCGAGTCGGCTCAACCCAACTCGGATGCAGATTGTCCAGGTTCCCAATCATCCTGTAAAAGCCAAGGCTCTACTCCGAAATCTGCTTCAGCAGGCTAAGATACGCGGTCAAAAAGTGGCGATCGCGGGTGCGCGTCACACGATGGGCGGACAGACAATTTATGCCAAGGGCATTTCCCTCGATATGACTGGGTTTAACCGGATGCAGTTAAATCCGACGACTGGCATTTTAACGGTGCAGTCGGGGGCGAAATGGTCAAAAGTGATTCCCTATTTGAATCAGCAGGGCTATTCTGTGGCGGTGATGCAGTCGAATAACGATTTTTCGGTTGGCGGCACCATGAATGCGAATGCCCACGGCTGGCAGCCCGATCGCCCCCCCTTTGCCAGTACGGTCGAGAGTTTTGAGTTGATGTTAGCCGATGGCAGAATTGTTCAGTGTTCCCGGCAGACCAACAGAGAGCTGTTTTCCCTTGTTTTGGGCGGATACGGACTATTCGGCATCATCCTGGAGGTGAAGTTGCGAGTGGTGCCGAATCAGCTTTACTCAGCCGAACGAACGGTAATCCCTAGTCGGGATTATGTTGAAACTTACCGACGAGCGGTGACTAAAGATGTCGGCATGGCCTACGGACGACTCTCGATCGCTCCAGATCGCTTTTTACAGGAGGCAATTCTGACCACCTATCATCGGCAAACAATCGGCGATCGTCCGTTGCCATTGACTGAATCTCAGCCTGGCATCGCCCGCACGGTCTTTCGGGGCAGTGTTGGCAATGACTATGGCAAAAATCTGCGCTGGCAGTTGGAAAAGTTAAATGGAGGTGAAGTGGGAACCCATGTAACTCGCAATCAAATTCTCAACCGACCTTCAAGCCTGTTTGAAAATTACAAACAGGCAGAGACAGAGATTCTGCACGAATATTTTATTCCGCCAGAGTCATTGGAACTGTTTCTGGAGCAATGCCGAGTCATCATTCCCAAACACCAGGCTGATTTGTTGAGCGTGACAGTCCGCAATGTCTACCCAGACCAAGATAGTTTCCTCCGCTATGCTGATCAAGAAATGTTTGGGCTAGTCATGCTCTTTCATCAACAGCGAACTGCTGCCGATGAAGTCAAAATGCAAGTCCTCACCCAAGCATTAATTGAAGCAGCTCTCGCCGTCGGTGGCAGATATTATTTGCCCTATCGCCTGCACGCCACTCCCAGTCAATTTGATCGCGCCTATCCGCAAGCGACAAAGTTTTTTCAACTAAAGCAAAAATATGACTCCAATCTGATTTTTGATAATTATTTTTATACCAAGTATGGTCGATAGATCCACGCCCCCTAAATCACCCTTGGAAAGGGGGACTTTGAATTCTGGAGCCTGCTCTTTTCGGGCGCAGCGGCGCGTCAGCGCAGGGTTAGGGGATCACTCAAGTAATGCGATAGACCGCGCACAGGCGACTGGGGCTAAAGACTTTAGCGGTAAACATAAAGTTGGGCGGCACATTCACGATCGCGTAATCCGGCGACTGATGATACTGCTCGAAGACCGGGGGCATCCCTTTCGGGGTGGTTGTGCTGTAGGGCACCGGTTGAAACAGCAGTTCTGTAAATTCGACTTTTGCACAGGTTAATTGCTCTGCAATCTGCTTTAGAAAAGCTTCTGAGTTGAGGAGGGTAAACAATGCCTGCTTGGCTTCCGGGTTGAGGCTAAAGCTGCTGTCGTAGTCTTGAATAATTCGGAGGTGTGCCATTGTGATTGTTGTTCTTAGAGTATGTTTGTAAACAAAGATTACGAGAGGAGTGACTGAATTCTACTAACAGAGAGGATTAGGAAATCAGAGTTGCATGAGGCTAAGAGAATGGGACAACTCAAAACTTACGGCAGTGATTT
>JAHHGS010000026.1 GCA_019359715.1 Aphanocapsa sp. GSE-SYN-MK-11-07L
CTATGGAGCCGCCGACTCAGTAAGGAATATGAGCGCTTGCCCGCAACCTCTGAGTCCTTCATCTACGTTGCCAGCATTCGACGCATGCTTAACTTATTTGCCTAAAACTTTTCAAACACCCTCTGAGTTTTGGTAGCTGGCGATGAAGCGATAGAGTAGTGTCTTGTCTGCGGTTAAAGAACCTGAAAAATCAAGGCTGGGCTGGTAGAAATTACGGTTTCCTGCCTCAAATGCGAGATTGTAATAAGGGTCACTGAGGGGTTGTTTAGTAATAACGTTCGTAATCCCTCCCGGTGATAAGGCTCCAAACAAAACCGAGGCAGGCCCTTTCAGAACCTCTACTTGCTCGATCGTCCCAATTCCCGTCAGGGAAAACTGAGTACTGTCTCGCAACCCATTGCGGAGCGTTCCTTCTTGCTCCAATCCCTCAAATCCTCTGATGATTCTAGCTCCTGTAGTTGCACCCGCATTATCTGCTCCATCAACAACGCCACTGACGGTTTCCACTGCTTCAGTTAAAGTTCTCACATTGCGATCGCCGCTCTACCCAGTTGCTCCCCTACGAGTTGACTTTGCAGGTACAGCAGGCGGCCCCTGCCTGTTGAAGCTGAATCAGTCGTTGCCTCAAACTCCTTTAAGGCTTGATTCATCTCCTTTAGGTCAAACGCTTCCGGGTCAAACCCTCTCCTCACCCATTCTTTCCTCTCCCTATACTCTGGATGGCGGGAGTTCTTCAGCACCTTCAGCAGATGAGCATAACCCCAGTCCCCGCCGCAGTCCTCTGGTGGGAAGCGGGCTTGCCCACCAGAGGACTGGATAGCGTTTTCCTGACTCACTCGCTAACCGCTTCTCCACTGTCACCTCGTGCTGCCACCTATCCCCAAAGTCATACAGGTAGCTAAAGGTGAACCCGTCATCCCCAAACAGTTCCGCCAACGTGATGTTCTCGTCTTCACTGAGCGAGAACTGGTGGAGATGGTCGCCTTCCCAGCCCATCACGGCTTGCAACACTGAATGCAATTGTGTCAGCGTCACTGTTTCCTGGACTTGAATCCTTCGCCAGACTTGGGGTCGAACCCCCATCAGCGTGACCTTGAGCTGGTAGACGCGGGGGGTGAGCAGGGGCGATCGCTCTGCGGAAGACGGAGCAAAAACTGGCTCATCCGCTACCGATTCCTGGACTGGGGAACCCGTAGATTCCGTTTCTGGATGGCGTTCACCCCTGCCTGCCTAAAACGACTGCTCCGCTGCCAGTTGGTTGGCTCGTTTGGTGTCGCGATGGAAGGTCGCCTCTGGTCGGGGGGAGTTGCTTGCGATTCACCATCTCTTGCAAAGACAGGGGCTGGCGTTCCTGGATGCCTCTCGCCTCAAAGAACGCCGCCCGCGCTGCCTCATAGCGCACTGCCTCCGAATAGACCTTGTACGCGTTGACTGACTTCTGCCGCGTCAACGCCATTCCCAGATAGGCATCCACCTTCCCCTTCACTAACCCACTGATGAAGGTGTGCCGACCTCGGTGAGGATGAATTTCCGGTAATCCTGCGGACTGGGCGACCTGCTTAAACATTTTGTAACGTATTTTCGTTTAATCATCTCCATCAAATGAACTATGCGGCTTACCGCGAGAAACACTATCCCATTGGGTCTGGTGTGACTGAAGCTGCCTGTAAAACCGTCATTAAGCAGCGTTTATGCTGTTCTGGAATGCGATGGAAAGAAACGGGGGCAGCAGTGGTACTCAGTTTAAGAACGTTGGTCTTAACGCCTACGCGATGGACTCAATTTTGGAACAAACTCAATCAATATGGCTTTCCGGTTGCTCTCTAGTCAATATCAAATAGAGGTCGCACCCTAACGATTGCTTAGGGTTGATAAAGCGCGCGCTGCGAAGCCGATACCGCAAGGGTCGCGCTCTCTCCAATTCTTACAGCAAAGACTGAAGCTAAAATTGAGATGCAGCATAAAATTGAGGTCGAGTTGATGGGTAATATATTGACTGTGATTGAGCGCCATCCTGCCAAAATGAGTGGCGCTTTGGTTTTTTGCGGAACGCGGGTTCCCGTAGCGACTTTGTTTGAGAATCTCAAAGATGGTGCATCCATTGACGAGTTTCTCGATTGGTTTCCGGGTGTGACCCGCGCCCAAGTGGAAGCTTTACTAGATCACGAGATGACTGTTTTGACAAATCTCATTGAGGCATGAAGATTCTGTTTGATCAGGGTACGCCAGTTCCCCTGCGCCGTGCTTTATTAGACCATGTCGTGGATACGGCTTACGAGCAAGGATGGTCGGTACTGACCAATGGAGAACTGCTCAATATGGCGGAACGCAATGGATATGACTTGCTGATCACGACTGATCAAAATCTCCGCTACCAACAAAACCTTGTTAGCCGTCAGATTGCTGTAGTGGTTTTGCTATCAACATCGTGGCCGCGGATTCAACAACACATAGATGCAATCCATAACGCGATCAACAACAGTGTTGCAGGTGCATATCAAGAAATAACGATCGCACAGTAAGACCCGATAGGCGTAAGTCTGCTCGCAGTTGCGATGAAGCAGAAAGGTCTAAGAAGCAATTCTTGGAGTCCCTACCCTCAGCGTAAGCGGGGTAGGGAGGATATCAAAAAGATTCAGAGTGCACCTGTGGCACGGGTGCTTTAAGCGGCAGCTTCAAAAAACTCAGCGAGGCGTTGCTCGATTTCTCCTGTTTGGCGGATTTAGACCATTGGTTAGCAAAACACGAATAAAAATCGCCTTCTCATAACGATCCACCTCATTACTGCCCTAAAACTCCCAACTGACAGAGCCAATAACGGTCAGCGGGTTTCCTCGATTAATAAAAAGGGAGCCAAAGTTAACCGAACTAACATAATCAATGTTGAAGAGGTTACGAATATTGATTGCGGCATTGAATCTGCCCCGGCGATAATAAAGTGCCGCATCCGTTCGCAAGTAGCTAGCCACTTGAAACGAGTTTGCCAAATCGCCTTGGCGCTCACCCACGTAAAACAGCCCTAAGCCAAATCCCAGCCCTTGCAAATGTCCCTTCTGGATGAAGTAGGTGCTCCAAAGACTCGCCTGGTGTAGAGGTATCCCGATAAAGCGATTACCAACTGTACTGGGTATGGAATTATCTTCAGTAATTTTTGTATCTGTTAATGCATAGGCAGCAACAATGTTCCAACCGGGCAAAACTTCACCCGTGAGATCGAACTCAATCCCGCGACTCCGTTGTTCCCCAACTTGTACCTGGAAGTTCTGTCTCGCTAGGTCAGGATCAGGATCTGGAGTCAGCACATTCGTTTTTGTAATATTGTAGGCAGCTAGCGTTGCTGAAAGTTTACCATCTAGAAAATCAGCCTTGACCCCCACTTCGTATTGAGTTCCCTTCGTTGGTTCAAACGGTTTATTGTCGGGATTGCGCCCGACTGCCTGACGGAAGGATTGACTATAGCTGGTGTAGAGTGAAATCGTTTTGCTGGGTTGATAGACCAAGCCAATGCGAGGGCTAAAGGCTCCATTATTTTGGAAAGCACCATTACTGTCGATTGGTGTGAAACCAGTGGAAGACACCCAATCGTAGCGTCCTCCAATCAGCAATTTTAGATGGTCAGTGAAGGCAATTTGATTTTGCAGATAAACTCCGTAGGAGCGGGTAATATCTTTCTCTGATACTGGGCCTGATGGAATAACGGGCAGTTGTACATCATAAATTGGATCAAAAATGTCGAGCGGAGGCAAATCAACAGATTCATCATAAAACCCAAACTTTGATGTGCGGTGCTCAAAATCGAAACCGGCAACTAGCTGGTGGGAGATCGATCCAGTTTTGAACTTTTTAATCAAATCAATTACGCCATTGTAGGCTGATGCTGAGGAGGGAAACTGAAAAGCAAGGTAATCGGTCAGAAAGCGATCGTCCACTAGATTTGTGTACTCAATGGTTCTCGCATCACCGGATGAGAAAGTTGCCGCAAAACCATGACGCAACCGCAAGCTATCGTCAAATTCGTGATTTAAGGTATACCCCAGTCTGTATTTTTCCTCTGTATTATCTGAAAAGTAGTAAGGATTAACGTTGCTGGGAATTAAGCGACCATCGCTGAGCAGGGGTTGAAAACTTTGCGCGGAATCTTGCTTTGTATACTCAAAGAATAGATTGAGGTTGGTGCGATCGCCAATGTTAAACGTAAACAAAGGTGTAACCGATAGCACCTGATTATTATTGAACGTTTTATCAAAGAAATTTCCGCCCTGTTGATAGGCAGCAATCAGACGATAAAGAACACTGCCATTCTTATCTAATGGGCCTGACAAATCGATATTGGGCTGAAAAAATCCATAGTTACCTGCTTCAAAGCCGATTCGGTAGTAAGGTTCTGCCAACGGTTGTCGAGTTACATAATTGACGACCCCACCTGGATCTAAAGCTCCATAAAGAACAGAGGCAGGCCCTTTCAGCACCTCGACTCGCTCGATCGCTCCAATCGGTGTAAAATTTAAATCTTCACCAATGCGTAAGCCATCGCGGAGCCGATTGGAAGAGAAAAATCCTCGGATCGCAACGTTAGAGAACAATTCGCCTGTGTTGGTGTCAAGATCAACTACACCACTGACTGTCTCCAAGGCTTCAAGCTCACTTTGTACCTTACGATCTTCTAGCACCTGTCTCGGCACTACCTGAATCGAAAAAGGAATATCGCGGATCGGGGTGTCAGTTTTAGTGGCAGTTGTCGCATCAGGCACGAAATAGCCATCGGGATCTCCTGTGACGACAAGCTCCTCTTCGGTTGCCTCATCCTCTGGGTTGAGGGTGTAGGTAAAGGCTCCGGTTTTAAGGGTCACTTCCTGTTTGGGTAGGGCATCTTTTCCGGTCACACTCACCCGAATGCTGGTGGCATCCTGCTGCACAACTTGCACTGTGGCAATTTCGGCAGTTGGGTTTTCTGCTGTAAAAGATTGCTCTTCAGTTAGTGCCAGCACTGCATTGGGAATGTCAGCCAGCAGGCTGTTGCCCTCGGCTCTAAACTTGGTTGCATCAACGGCCAAGGGTTTACCATCCGCCGTATCAAGAACAATTTCTAGCCCGGTGGCGGTCGGATTCAGCTTGACGGCGGTTACTTGTGCCGTAGCTGCCTCAATCTGAGCCATCCATTCTTTGACTGTGGTAGCAGAGTTGCCAAGATCACTGAGGGTAGAGACTGTCGGGTTGGCTGCATTTAAATCTGGTTGGAGTACTTGATTTGGTTCGGTTTTTACCTCTGGTGGGGGAGTGCTAGGAATCTCAGCCCTGATTGCCTGCCCTACTAACACCGACAGCGCTCCAAAAACCACCGCGAACGACAACGATTTTACTTGCACTCTTCACACCTAGACTAAGAATTAATCGCAATAGTTACTCTATCGGAATCAACTCAGTTGCAAAAGTACAAAGGGTGGGCTAGCGGGAACTTTCTTTGGTGGGGTAGCCGGAGCTGAGGCGGGCACATTAACCACAAAAGCTAGAATTGTCAGAGGGTGTTTTAAAAGTGCCCGGCTACGATGTTTAGCTCTCGCAGATCCCCCCAACCCCCTTAAAAAGGGGGCTTCAGAACTCAAAGTCCCCCTTTTTAAGGGGAGCCACTGCGGTGGACGGGTTCCCCGGCTTGGAGCACGTGGCATGGATTTAGGGGGATCTCGCAGATAGAAACCTGGTTATCAAACCTTTTCAAACACCCTCTCAGCAATGTTGGCTCATTTAACGTCTTTGCTGCCTAATTGCCGTCTATGTCTTTTGCCACAACCACATCGCCGCTGCCGTTGACTTTGCCGCCCCTAGAGAATGGCGATCGCCTAATTCGACCTGAATTTGAGCGTCGCTACAGTGCCATGCCGAATCGAGAAAAAGCCGAACTGATTGAAGGAGTTGTCTACTTGGCTGCTGCCCTCCGCTTCAAAAGTCATGCTGGCCCCCACAGCAATCTGATCATTTGGCTAGGAAATTACAAAATTGTTACACCAGGTTTAGAACTGGGGATTGAGCCAACCGTGCGTCTGGATTTAGACAACGAACCGCAACCCGATGCCGCCTTATTTATTAGTCAGTCCGCCGGGGGACAAACTCGGTTGAGCGAAGACGACTACATTGAAGGTGCGCCAGAACTGCTAGCAGAAATTGCCGCCAGCAGCGCCGCGATTGATTTGGGCGACAAAAAACGGGCCTATCGCCGCAATGGCGTACAGGAATATATTGTTTGGCAGGTCTACGATCGCCGGATTGATTGGTTTGTGCTCCAAGATGGAGACTACGTATCGCTGCCTGTGGATGCAGAAGGGATTGCCCGCAGCCAGACATTTCCGGGGTTGTGGTTGGCGGTGAATGCCATGCTAGCGGGTGACATGCAAACCGTTGTTAAAACGGGTCAGAGGGGTTTGAGTTCACCGGAGCATCAGGCATTTGTCCAGCGATTGGCGGCACACTAGAGCGATGGGCGTTGCTTGCTGTCCGTAGAACATCGGCTGGTCGAAGCCCATCGCTTCTCAGCAGTTCTCGCGGCGTGATGCCAAATTTTTTCCGAAACACAGTGGCAAAATGATGGCGATCGCGCATTCCGACTGCTGCCATGACTTCGGAAACTCGCATCTGCCCTTGCTCTAGCATTTGCCGCGCTTGGTCTAACCGATAGGCCAGCAGGTAATCAAACACAGTGGTGCCAAACACCTGCTTAAAGCCTTTTTTGAGCGTGTATTCGTTCAACTGAGCCTGCTCGGCTAGTTCCACCAGGGTTGGCGGCTGATGTAGGTTTTGCAGCAGTAAGTCTCTGGCATAGTGCAGGCGATCGCGGGTGCCTGGCTTGAGAGGCTTGGCGGGTTTGGCTTGCCCCTGGATTTCCAGTTCTTGTTCAATCACTAAACTGACCAGTTCTAAACCTTTGCCCTCTAAAAATAGCCGCTTGCTAATGCCGCTAAAGGGGCAGCGCAAAATTTCCCACAGCACGCGCTCCATTGCCAGGGTTACTTTGGCAACGCGGGCATAGCGCTCTTGCTCCACAGGACGCACCCAAGCTTGCAGAGCAGGGGGCAACTGCCCCGACTGATCCGCTACAAAGGACTGCAACACATCCTGCCGCATCGATAACGTAATTTCTAAGGCCTGTTGTTCTGGCCCATCATTCATTTCTTGAGGTGATAGCCCACTGCCTTTAATGCAAAACTCGCGATCGCCAACGGTCGTCTGTTTGTCGGCATGTTTGCCCCACAGGTGAAAGTGATACTGCAAATAATCTTCTGGAAATTCAGACTTTTGGATCACTAGGCGATCGGCTAACTGCATATCTGCAATTTCTAATTCCATGCCATCGCGCAGTTCAATCCAGCGCCGGTAGCCTTGCCCGATCGGTTTTGGATAGTGCCAGGTCAGATCTAATGGGTCGAGCGGGTCAACCTGCGCTGTCAGATCAATTTCTGCGAACAGGTCTTCCCAAGCTTGTTCAGATAGAGAGGTGGTCATGGGCAAGTTGAGTTAGCATCGTTATTGCAATATATTCTCATAATTAGCATTCGCTACTGATGCGCCAACTCGCCAAGCAGGGCTGCTCGATTTTAATTGTGACTCACGATACCCGAATTTTGGATGTTGCCGATCGCTTGCTGCACCTGGAAGATGGCCGTTGAGCTGAAAACGACCTAGCGAGTGTAAACGGGCAGCGTAAATTGGAAGCAACTGCCCCGGCCAGGCGTTGAGTCCACCCAAATTTGCCCGTAGTGAACCCGGACAATTCGCCGGCAAAGAGCCAGCCCAATCCCGTAGCCCTCTTGGTGCTGATCGCGCTGGAGCCGAAACTGGTCTTCAAAGATCCGCTCTCGGTTCTCCGGTGGAATGCCGGGGCCGTTGTCGCAAATGCTTACCTGCACTTTTTGAGCCGTCCGGTGCAAAATTGATACCTGGATCAATCCTTGCTCCGGCGTGTATTTGATCGCGTTTTCGAGCAGATTAATCATTACCTGCCGAATCCGATCTCCATCGGCGTGGACGTAGGGCAAATCGCTAGGAATGTCGGTTTCAATTTGCTGCTGCTTAGCCAAGAAATTAGTTTCTAAGTCCTGAAGCACTGACAAGCAGAGATGGCCTAAATCGAGCTTTTTGGGATGAATTTCTAAATCAGCGCTTGGCCCGCGCGCCGCCAGCAGCAAGTTGGTAATCATCCGCTCAATCACCTGGGTTTGCGTGCGGGCGTGGTGAATCAGTCGCAGCAGCATGTCGGGTGCTAAAGCGGCTGGCTTACCGTCTTTAGCTTGCCAGTTGTTTTCTAGGGTTTCGAGGGCGATCGCCGTTGCCGTCAGCGGATTCCGCAGATCATGGGCCAACATGGCAATCATCCGATCTTTGAAGTACAACTGGTCGCGCAGGGCTTCATTGTCTTGCTGGAGCCGGAATACTTCATCTGCCAATCGCAGCAGTTCGGCCGAATAGGGCAGAGAAGGCGACTCAGCTTTAGGCAAGCTGTTGGAATACTGATTGGCTTCTTCCGCTTCTTTTTGCCAGCGCGCCCACAGCCCATCCAGTTGATCGAGCAGGTTTCGCCCGGCCAGGGTTTGCCGAGGCTCAGGGCTAAGTTTGATCAGCGATGGCGTCGCAATCAGCTTAAACTCTTCGACCAGGTAGGGTTGCTCACCCACATCAATAATTTTGAGGTCAAACCCCCACTCTGATTTCAAAGCCTGGAGGTGCTGCCGAATCCGCTGAATCTGTTCAGCCCCACCCAAGCGTTTCTCAACAAACAGCAGCAGTTGCAGCGGCGCTGGGGCCGCGATCGCTTGCTCAGGGAATTGCTCAGGAGTTAACCCCATGAAATCCAATTGGCACCGGGTTGATTTTGCCTGTTATCTGCCAATAGATTAACTAATTATTAATATTATTGCGCGTTAATCCTGTCATTGATACAGAAAATTTTAAGATTAGCAGCGATATTCTAAGCATTAATGTCAACTGTCTTTCGGTTAACTACATAACTCATGCTTTTATTTATAATTTCCTACGGCAATAGCTTATATTCATCTCGGCTCAGAAGCGCACCTTTGCGCACCGAATTTACTCAACTGTACTGAGTTCACCCTATGTTTGATTTCCTCAAGGCTGAAGCCGCTAGCCCAACTCCCCAACAGATTGCCCGTTCCTGCCGCTGGCTAGGTTGGATTGGTTTCTCGTTACAAGCTCTGCTGGGGTTTATTCCGATCTTAGTGGTCGTCACGACAGTGCTGTTTAACCCCAGACAACAGCAGCAGAGCGGATTCTCCGTTGGCCTATGGTTAGCGATCGCCTGCTTAATCATTTTAATTTTTAGCATCTATTGGTGTTTTCGCTATACCCAACTGGCGAATCGTTTAGAGATTCGGGATCTGCGTCCTGCCAAGTCCCAGGTGATTCAAGACCTCAAGCTGGGGCTGTTGGCTAATTTGGGCATCATGGCGATCGCCGTCCTGATTGCCTTATCGCGGGTGGGGGAATTGACGTTCAAAATGTTGATTTTGCCGCAAGGCGCAACGGTGATTACCCCCAGCCCAACCGGCAGGTTGGTCGCTCAAGGAGCGATGATTACCGCCTCCAACATGATCGCCATCCAAGCCTTGATCAATGCGATCGCCGCTGGCCTAATCGGGGTAATTGTGGCGCTGCTGCTGCTGTACCAGGTGGGGCAACATCGTAACTTGCAGGATTGAACTAACCCTTAAGGCTTATGCTTCGGTATCTCCGCACGACTGTCCTGCCCTCTAAGCCGGCGCAATTGCTGATCCAAACCGGACTCAAGTGGCAGCAAGATGACTGCTCTGGGATGGCTGCTGCCCTGTCCTACTACGCTCTGTTCTCCCTCTTTCCAATCCTATTGGTGATCCTCAGCATTGTTGGGGCGCTGATTGGCCCCAGCACTGAGGCTTTTCAGCACATTCAAGAAGTGGTAGAACGGTTCCTGCCCCCAGAAGTTCACCCATTGATCAAAGGCACCGTGATTGCTCTCAACCAAAGCAGTGTGGGAGCAGGGATCATTGGCTTTGGCTTGCTCTTATTGGCTGCCAGAACAATCTTTACGGTTCTGAGTGGCTCTGTGAATAAAATTTGGCGATCGCAGAATGCGTCTGCCTCCATTCGGCGGACGGTGCTTTCTTTTGTTGTGAACCAACTGTTAGCCTTTCTGCTAGTTTTTGGGACGGTTCTCCTATTGCTGGCTTCCTTGATCTCCAATATTGTGATCAAAACGATCCTGGAACTGATTGCCAACTTTCAAGCAACCTTCTCCTTTATCCAAGTTGATGAACTGCAACTGACCAGAGGGCTTCAGTTAAGCTCATCTTTGTTTATTTTGGCCCTGGCTGCCTGCATTTTGTTCAAAATTTTGCCCTCCACCCATGTGGCTTGGGGCGATGTTTGGTTGGCTGCTCTCGTGACTGCTCTGCTGCTGGTGGGGCTACAACAATTAGTCAGCAATAGCGTCATTTCGATCGGCAGCAACTTTCTCTCCTATGGGGTGATTGGCAGCGTGATGATTCTGTTGCTGTGGATTTATCTAACCTGTGAAATTTTCCTGCTTGGCTGTGAGTTTTCCTACGTTTATACCTATCTTTTCGGGAGCCGTCGCCATAAACCCATGCCCCCTCCAACTCAACAGCCGTGATGACGTTACATTGCCGACGGCAAGGGCACTTACCGATCGATAAGGTTGATGCCAATCGGTTTACGCTCCGGCTTGCTTGAGCTGCCGCGCCCGATCGCAGCGACCAAAGCGCCTTTACCCAGCTCTAGAAACAATTGAGGCCGACTAAAATGGGTGCTGGTTTGCGCCAGGGTGTGCAATAAGGCCCCGGTACAACACGGGCAGAAAACGTCGAAGGGGGACATAGATAAAATTAGAGGTTTGAGATTGGGAAAGCACTGAGCGCGCTCTTAACGGATGGCGTTTTTATAAATCTTGCCGTCCTTCATAATCACACTGAAGTTCTTATCTGGGTTCTCAATTAGCTTGATGTTTGCTAGCGGATCGCCGTTCACCAGCAGCAAGTCCGCCAGCGCCCCTTCTTCGACAACGCCCAATTTACCTGGATAGGGATTGCGCGGCCCCGACATGGCCAGCAGTTGAGCATTCGTACTCGTTGCCATCTTCAGTACTTCGGCTGGCGTATACCAACGCACCATTTTTGCCAACTGTGCCCCTTGCCGGGGAGCCAGTTTTGGCTCGAACTGCGTGTCAGTACCCCAGGCGGTTTTGAGGTTGTATTGCTTGGCAAGTTTATAAGTGATGTCGGTACCCTGGAACAGTTGCAATTGTTTGCTCCGGCTAGATTCTAGGACTGGAATTGCATCCTCGTCATCCAGAAATGGCTGCATACTTAGCCAAATACCTCTTTCAGCCATCAACTTGGCTGTCTGTTCGTCCATCAGATGACCGTGTTCGATCGCCTTGACTCCTGCCCGGATCGCAAGCTGCATGGCTGTAGGAGTATAGGCATGAACAGCCACATAGGTATTCCAACTGGTGGCGGCTTCAACGGCAGCGCGTAATTCGGACTCTGTATACTGACTGACATCCAGAGGGTCGTAGCTGGATGCCACCCCGCCACCCGCCGCTAGCTTGATCTGGCTGGCACCCTGCATCAACTGCTCGCGGGTGGCACGCAGGACTTCATCGACCCCATCGGCGATGGCAGTTGCTCCCAGCAATTCCGAGCGATTGCGGGGAGTGGTTGGAGTTCTGGGCAGCTCTGAGAGGGAGCGGAAGTCACCATGTCCGCTGGTCTGGGAGATCATCGCTCCTGAAGGATAGATTCGAGGCCCCACAACCTGGCCGGCGTCGATCGCCTTTTTCACCTTAAAGACTGGACCTGCCATATCACGAGCGCTAGTAAACCCCCGCAGCAGCATATTTTTCGCGGTGGTTTCCACTGCTGTATCGAGGGTTTCAATCGAGGTGTTGGGAGAGAGCAGGGCATTGATCGGGGTGTTTTCCCAAAACAGATGGGTATGGGCATCGATCAGCCCCGGCATCAGCACCCGGCCATTCCCCTTAATCCGGGTTAAACTACCTGACGGAGCAGCGATCGCAGCTTGAGAAATCGTCTGAATTTTGTTATCGACCACCAGCACATTCGAGGACGCAGAGAGTTGAGCAGCAGTGCCGTTGAAAATTCGCACATTCTCAAACAGGATGCTAGTCGGAGGAGTTTGAGCAGGCTTACTCTGGGCAAAGCTAAATTGAGCTGCAAATCCGACGATCGCGACCACTATCACGGTTGCTAGCAGAAGATGGAGAAATTTGCGGAAAAGCGATCTCATTGACAATTGATTCACGGACATACTTCTTAAAGGTTAAATGGAGTAATAATTTGCCTGCTGTGAGTTTAAAGAAAAATAGATTTAGCCCCCAGTTGAGCAGCCTTTGGACAGAGGGGACAATTTTTTTATAGCCAACTTACAGGCTTAAACATACACTTAAAGAACGTTCTCGCAAAGGGATGATCCCTTTGCCAGTCACCCTAACTCTTGAGGCATTCATGGCTCCTGAAATTACGACCAGCCCGGAAAAGCAAAAAGCCCTCAGCCTTGTGTTGACCCAGATTGAGCGCAGCTTTGGCAAAGGGTCAATCATGCGTTTGGGCGATGCTGCTCGCATGAAGGTAGAAACCTTTTCGACCGGGGCACTCACCCTCGATTTAGCCTTGGGCGGCGGTCTGCCCAAAGGACGAGTGATTGAAATTTATGGCCCAGAAAGCTCAGGTAAGACCACACTGGCTCTGCACGCGATCGCTGAAGTCCAGAAATTGGGCGGCATTGCGGCCTTTGTCGATGCCGAACACGCCCTTGACCCGGCCTATGCCTCAGCGCTAGGAGTAGACATTGAAAACCTGCTGATTTCTCAGCCCGACACTGGCGAAGCGGGACTAGAAATTGTTGATCAACTGGTGCGATCGACCGCCGTTGATCTAGTTGTGATTGATTCGGTGGCTGCCTTGGTGCCCCGGGCCGAAATTGAAGGCGACATGGGCGATATTCACGTCGGTTTGCAGGCTCGCTTAATGAGCCAGGCCCTGCGGAAAATTACCGGCAACATTGGCAAAACGGGTTGCACCGTCATCTTCTTGAACCAACTGCGGCAAAAGATTGGCGTTACCTACGGCAACCCCGAAACCACCACTGGCGGGAATGCGCTGAAGTTCTATGCTTCCGTTCGGCTCGATATTCGCCGGATTCAAACCCTCAAAAAAGGGACAGATGAATTTGGCAACCGGGCCAAAGTTAAAGTCGCCAAAAACAAAGTTGCGCCGCCGTTTCGGATTGCCGAGTTCGACATTATTTTTGGCAAAGGCATCTCTAGCTTGGGCTGCATTTTGGATATGGCCGAAGAAACTGGGGTGGTGGTTCGCAAGGGCGCTTGGTATAGCTATGAGGGCGACAACATTGGCCAAGGTCGGGATAACACGATTAAATACATGGAAGACAATCCTGAGTTTGCCAAAACCGTTGACCAATTGGTGCGCCAAAAGCTAGAAAAGGGCGCAGTTGTCTCAGCTACCTCAGTTGTGCCGATTAAGGGCGATGAGGATGAGTTTGAAGATGAATAGCTGCCTGCGTCAGGGTCGGCGGTCTCAGCCCCTGGCCTCAATCTGTTAGTTGCTATGCAGAATGGCGATCGCGATCAGTCCCTGGCAGACCGAATTGAGCGGCTGGAAGCAGCAGTTGCCGACCTTCAACGCCTAGTCAAGCAGTTACAGGCCGCCCTACTCAATCGTGAACCCAATCTTCAGGGTCAAGATTTGCCCCCCGCATCGACCCAGTCGCCTTTGCCGAGTCGCCCTCCGGTTACCTCTGCTGGTCAACTTCCCGCATCCCAACCTGCGCCAGTCAAGCCAACCACCCCCGCCAATTTTGACTGGCTGCAAAACTGGGAATTTTGGCTAAATCGGATCGGAATTGGCTTATTGCTGCTGGGGGTAGGCTTTTTATTTAAATACTCGATTGATCAAGGCTGGCTAACTCCAGCCGTGCGAGTTGGATTTGGCTTGGCCCTGGGCATTGCCTTGCTGGGGATGGGCTTACGCTTGCAGTCTGAGCGGCGGGCGTTCAGTCAAATTTTGATGGGCGGCGGGATTGCTACCTTCTATATCAGTGGCTTTGCCAGCTTTCAACTGTTTAAGCTGGTGCCCTACGCCGTGGCGCTGGTGTTTATGGTGGCGGTAACGCTGCTGGCCTTCTTTTTGTCGCTGCGGCAAAATCAGGCAGTGCTGTCGGTGTTGGGAGCGGTGGGCGGTTTAGGCACGCCATTTTTGCTCTCCACCAGCTCTGGCTCCGTCTCCGGTTTGGTAGGTTACACCGTGTTGCTGCTGCTCGGCACCAGCGCCATTTATTGGCAGCAAGGCTGGCGATCGCTGCTCTGGACTAGCTTTATTGGCGGCTGGCTGATTTTTGCTGGTTCCACGCTTGGCTTAGGATCTGCCGGTGCATCGCCAGACCATTGGCCAGTCCAAGCTGGAATTATGTTTGGTTGGATTGCCTTTGCTGGACTGCCGGTGCTGCGGTTGGCAGCGCGCAGCCCGGAGGGCCGAGGTGTTGCAGATCCAGCAGTTGAAATGATTGCCGTGGTCACGCCGCTGCTGGTGCTGGGGCTGTCGCAACAAATTTGGATGCTGCCAGATTCGACTTGGGGACTGCTGGCGATGGGGGCGGCGATCGCCTATGGCGGTCTGGGCTATGGGCTGCGCCGATCGCAGCCCAGCTTGTCCGAAACTGAAACCCTGGTGTGCTTCTTGCTGCTAGCGATTGCCTTGGTGCTGCTGCTGTCCGGTAATTTTCTATTTCTAATGCTGGCAGCAGAAGCAGTCGGCTTGCATCTGCTGTCGAAGCGACTCCGGAATTACCGAATTTTAGTAGCGGCGCATCTACTCTCAGCCGCGATCGCGGCTCGTTTGTTTGATCGCTTGCTGACCGATCCGGTCAAAGGCTTAGTGGTGTTTAATTCAGCCGGTCTAGTTGACCTGGCTGTGATTATGGCAGCCGCTGGTCTGGGGCTGCGAGTCTTGGCTCAACCCGGCTTAGTTTATCTGGTGATTGCTCACGTTGGCTTTTTAACCTGGCTCTGGCGGCAGCTCTCGGCCTTGCCCGATGGCAGTGGCTATGTGACGGTGGCTTGGGGGCTGTATGCGATCGGGCTGCTGGTAATGGGTTTACGCCAAGACCAGCAAAACTTACGGGTGGCGGGGTTAGCCACGCTAGGATTGGTGATTCTAAAGCTGTTTTTCTGGGATTTGATTGGACTAGCCGCAATTTGGCGGATCTTGCTGTTCATGGGGTTTGGAGCAGTTTTACTCGGTCTGAGCTATTCGTTTCGCAGCCTTTGGAAACCAGGCAATCCCAACAAAACGGATAATCCTTAACCAGATGAGCCAATCATGACTTGCTATCCCGACCAGATGTTTGAATTGACTAGCTCAAGACTACGGGCTGGCTGGCTGCAAGCACTGTTTGCCTAGCCCACTGATCAGCGCTGAGAATGTCTTCAAGCGTCGGCTGGGCCGTATTTTCAAACCGCTCACAGGTCTGCTCAATCAAACGCGGAATCTCTAAAAAGCTAATTTGCTCTGCTAAAAATAGGGCGACCGCCTGCTCATTGGCCGCATTTAGCACCGCTGGCATGGCACCCCCCGCCCGTCCGGCGGCATAGGCGAGCTGCATACAGGGATATTTGGCATGGTTAGGGGCGCGAAAGGTTAAATCGCCGGCTTTAACCAAATCAAGCTGCGCCCAGTCGGTATAGAGGCGATCGGGCCAAGAGAGGGCGTAGAGCAGCGGCAAGCGCATATCTGGCCAGCCCAGTTGAGCCAGGACTGAGGTATCTTGCAGTTCAATTAGGGAGTGAATGATACTTTGAGGATGGATCACAATATCGATTTGGTCATAGTCCACCCCAAACAAGTAATGGGCTTCGATCACTTCTAAGCCCTTGTTCATTAGAGTGGCAGAATCGACCGTAATTTTGGGGCCCATTGACCAATTCGGGTGCTTGAGGGCGTCAGCGACAGTAACTTGCGGCAATTTTTCAACTGGCCAATCTCGGAAAGCGCCCCCAGAGGCGGTCAGCAAAATCCGCCGCAGTCCGCCGCTCGGCACGCCTTGCAAACACTGAAAAATCGCCGAATGCTCTGAATCAGCCGGCAGTAATTTCACCCCATACTGCTCGACCAGGGGCAAAACAACTGGGCCGCCAGCAATCAAGGTTTCTTTGTTGGCCAGGGCAACGTCTTTACCGGCTTTAATGGCAGCGATCGTCGGCAGCAGGCCAGCACAGCCAACAATCCCGGTCACAACCGCTTCGGCATCGCCGTAGGCGGCAACTTCGGCTACACCTTCGGCTCCGGCGGTTAAAATCGGCTGTTCGTTGAGATCAGCGATCGCCGCTTGCAAATCCGGCAATTGGCTTGGATCAGCGATCGCCACAATTTGGGGGCGAAACTGGCGAATTTGCGTCACCAATTTATCCAGGCTGCGACCTGCGGCTAAACCAACAATCCGAAACTGTTCTGGGTATTGGGCAACAATATCTAAGGTTTGGGTGCCGATTGAACCCGTTGAGCCAAGGAGTGTAATTGCTTTCACGAGGTATGCAAAGTTAGAGTTGGCACTTCCAATCTTACAGGGGATGTCGCAGTTTGAAAGCCCACCTCTTTTTAAGGGTGGGATGCTTCGACAAGCTCAGCAACAGAAAAACGAGTTAGCACAGGCAATAAAGCGGCGGAATCTTCCCCCGCTTTTTGCCGTTTCAAGCGCTGTCAAACTTTTATACTCCGGGGGGCTTTTGTTGTAGAATATAGAAGTTACGCCCAAAGGCTTGGAGTAATAATGCTGGTTCTTGAGGCGAAGTTGAAGGGTAAAGGTGAGCAGTTCGAGGCTTT
>JAHHGS010000027.1 GCA_019359715.1 Aphanocapsa sp. GSE-SYN-MK-11-07L
AAAAATGGCAGAATTACGGCGGCGACTTCAGTGGCAAATTCCTCATGCATCCCCAAAGAACCGGGCATGCGCTGAACTTGCACTCCAGGCATAGCTGCTGCCGCTGCCATTTCTGCTTGAGATTTGGGTGGTGCGTTCTCCCCAATCACAACCATGATTGGCGTAGACCCCTGAAATCCAGTCAGAAAGTCAGCTTGACTCTGGGCGGGGTCTAACGCACCCGTCACAAAAGCAGCCGGAGCAAATCGGGCCCCAGATTGCTGGGTGATCTGATATTTCTGCTCCATAAATTCTGGGGTTAGCTGGGCTGGATTGGTGTAAACATGTCGCTGATACATCAAGCGCAGGAAAGAGGGAGCGGTGTTGAGCTTGTAAAGGGCTTGACCCAGCAAGGGCGATCGCACCATTCTCCTCACCATGGCCGCCACAGATGGAGGTGCGCCCATGGTCGGCAAGGGCCCGCGCCAGGTTGGAGCCACTAAGGCAATTTTTGACCAAACAGAGGGGTTTTGAGATGCGATTTGCATCACGTACCCAGCAGCGTGTCCAGCCGCAACAACGGTAACGGGTGGCTGACAAACAGTGCGGACAAAATCTTGCAATAGCTCCAGGTAGAGCAATCGCTGGTAATCCAACCTAGGACGAGCTGACTGCCCAAACCCTAACCAATCGATCGCCAAGACCTGAAAATGCGGGGCCAATGCTTGGGCCAGTCCGCGCATTTCTGCCCGTGTGGAGACGGTGCTAAAAGCGGGCAATAACAGCACGGGTGCTCCTTGTCCTAGGGTTTCGTAAGCGATCGGGAAGGTCTGGCCCTGATAGTGCCAGCCAAATTTCTGCACCAAGCCACCAATGCCAAAAGAGGGTGAAGAATCAATCACAGCTTGTTCAGCAGGAGTCTGCATAGACGCTAGAATGATAATGATTATCACCATTCTAGGGTGACTTTGCTTCTCTGCCACTTGCCATGAGCAAATTAAGTTCAGCCCAGCCCCTAACCCGCTACCAAGAGCAAATTCTAGCGACTTTACAACGCCTTGATACTCCCATTTCGGCTCAAGATTTACATGCCCATCTGCGTCAAGTCCAACCTCGCCTCGGCTTAGCCACCGTCTATCGTGGTCTAGAAATCCTCAAGATCAAAGGATTAGTCCAGAGTCGAGCCGCCGTCACTGGTGAAGCCCTCTATAGCCACGTTGAGCAAGATCAGCATTACTTGACCTGTTTACAGTGCGGCACCTCGACTCCCTTGGCACTCTGCCCGATCTGAGAGATGGCTAATCAGGTGCAGCAGTCAAGATCGTTCAGGGTTTACTATCACACCCTGGAGTTTTTTGGTTTGTGTTCGCCCTGTTGGGAGCAGCAGGAAGCAAAGCTTTGAAATTGCTACATCCAGCGGAATCCTATTTCTGCCAGGACAAAGGTACTCCAAATCCTTTGGCTGCCCCGTAATGAACCGTTTTGAAATCGACTTGCCCTGTACCGGGATTGTAAATTACGTAAGTGGCCTGACCCGGAATCCGCCCGACATTGCCAACACCGATGACAACGGATGGAGAAGCTTCGACAGTCTGGGCAGCTTGCTTACCGTTCAGGGTGGTTAAGGTAGAAGTCGTAGAACCAGCTTGCAGCTCATACTGAAAAGCTAATCCAGAGCGACCACAGAACAGAACATTGGCCCCCATCCGAGCTAGGCGATCGCGAATCACCAGCGGAGACGTTTCTGGCGTTAGTTCATCTTCGACACTGACACTGCTGCCGTGAATCAGCAGGCAATCTAATTCAAAAAAGCCAAAGTCGAGGGATTTTAGCCATCCCACAGTTTCTTTTGCAACTGAGTCCCAGAGGGTTTTCACCATGGCCATTTCATAGCGTTCGATCAGACGGGTTGGTTCTGGCGATCGTCCTAAACCGTGCAAAATCAGGCATTGTTCTTCCCACCAACCCTGACATACCTGGGGTTTAAGTTCCCCCCGGCGCGGATTCTGCACCCGTTGCACCAACTTTTCGCTGCTGGGGGTCGGGCCAATCAAATCGCCCAAAATGTAAAGCTCAGAAACTGCTGCGGATTGGCCGCCCAGATCCTGCAATACGGCTTCATAAGCCGCCAAATTGCCCTCAATTCCGCTCAAAATGCCCCAATAGGTCATTGTGTCTACACCAAAATCTTCTTGAGCAACTTGTAACTACTTCAAAAACGCCAGCCAACCTGTGAAAACAAACCCAGCGTAAAAACGGGTTATTTCTTTAAAGCCAGCTTGCTCTAACAGCTCTAACGTTCGTGATTCTGGAATACAGGGAAGATCTTGAAGTGTTTTATTCCGCAATTCAGCAAGCCGTTCTGCCTCCATCCCTGCCATTCTTGCTCTCGTCTGCCATCCATCCACAAGTCGCTCAAATTCTTCAGACTGTTTATCGCCTTGCATATCCACCAGCACAAACGGGCTACCTGACTGAAGGCGAGCCGCGATCGCCTGCAAATAACTTAACTTGGTACTATCATCCGGTAAAAAATGCATTACTAGTAGACTGGTTGCGGCGTTGAATGGAAACTGTGGTAGCTCCTGCACAAGTCCCTGATGTAAAGTGACGCGATCGCTCAGTCCTAGGGCTTCAACTTTCGATTGAGCCACCGCCAGCATCTTTTCAGAAGGGTCAACACCGGTAAACCGCCAGCTTGGGTGCGCTTGCCCCAGGGTGCTGATCTCATTGCCGCCACCTGCCGCGACAATCAGAATGTGAGCATCATCGGCTAAGTAGATCCGGAATAGAGCAGCCAGCATACTCATCAGGGCATCGTACCCTGGAATGCTTTGACGAACGATAACATCGTAGTTATCGGCTGGCATATTGGGATTAGCATCAAAATCAAACAGTTTGTTGATCATGGCTATCGCTCACAGACATGGGTGGGATCATCAGCTCGTTCGGCAAATTCTAGCCCCCTAGCTAACCGCCAGGCAAAGATCGGCGGCAAGCCTTTTTCGATGATTGCAGCACAAGTTTTCTGATAGTCGTATTCCACCTCCCGGAGCGTTACCTGTTGGTTTTCGGTGTCATAGATCACGTAGGTGGCATTGGGGCGGCCATGGCGGGGTTCCCCGACCGAACCCGCATTCACAATCCGCTTCACAGCGGCTGTAAATTGGCGGGATTTTACCTCGGATGATTGCTTGACTTGCACTTGGAGATGACTATCTTGCAAAGTACGGACATAGGGGACGTGGGTATGACCGCAGAACAAAACCTCAGCCCCATCAGACATCACCCGTTCTAGCGCCGTGAAGGCATCGATTTCTGGCAGCAGGTATTCATGCTGACTGTTGGGGCTGCCATGCACAAAACAGAGATTATCCTCCCGCAAACTGAAGGGCAATTGGGCCAAAAATTCTCGCACCTCTGGGTTGACTTCACGGTTTGTCCATTCGTGGGCCTGCTTGCCGCGCGCTTCGGCTAAAACCGAGGGATAGCTGCATTCGCAAGCGTTCAGACCCTCTACGATGTCTTCATCCCAGCAGCCCTGACAGGTGGGAATATCGAGGGAGCGAATCATCTCAACCACCGCATTCGGATAGGGGCCATAGCCGACTAAATCTCCCAGGCAAAAGACTTTATCGGTGTTGTGGTGATCAATGTCGGATAGGACAGCGTTGAGGGCTTCGTAGTTGCCATGAATGCAAGACAGGACAGCAATTTTCATGCGGCTTTCTCCGTTTCAATCGATTGTTTGATTTGGGACTGATAGTAGGCGATCGCCGGATCAGATAAGCCGCAGTCTGCCAAAGTTTGAGCGATCGCGGATTGATCGATAGCATGTCCGACAATTTCAATACCGCTGAACCGCTCTGGTCGCCCGTTTAACCATGCCGGAAAATTTAGCTCGGTATAGGTGCTACCTGATTGCCCACGCACGAAATCAAAGCAAAAAGCCCGCCCTTCGACCCGATCGAAAATTCCCTTTGCCCGCTGGATTTGTCCGTAGGCTGCTTCAGTCAGTTCAAACCAAAACACATTTAGACTGGCAGCATCAAAGACTTGCCCAGTTAACACCGCTCGCATCAACTGAGGAGATTCAGGCAATTCTGGGATCGAGATTCCTTCCACTGTCTGGTCTGCCCAGGCATGGAAATCTGTTTTTTGTCCCCTAGGCGGTAACACGGCAACTCGTTGGGCAGCCAGGGTATCTAAAAACGAAGCGGCGCTGCCCAGGTCGAGATGAAACCCTAACTCGACGTAAACGGTTGATCGCGCTGGCAATTGAATTAACTCCTGGCGTTCAGTCAGCATCCTGACAGTCGGAAATTCGGATCTGATCTGGGTCTGATCTGGGTCTGATCAATCGGGACATTGCCGGCACCAGGGCAGAAATAGAACAGTTCGCCCGTGGCTTGCGAAAGTTGTTCCTGAATCCAGGTTGTTTTTCCGACTCCGGCCAAACCAGCAACGGCGATCACAATAGGTTGACTCACAGGATAATATGAGAATGATAATCATTTTATATTCTACACGGGAATCTGTCGATCGTGACCTTGCCAAATTCGATTGAAATTGCCCTGATTGGGGCAGGCCCCCACGCGCTGACCTTGGCGGCTCATCTCCTGCAAAAATGTCAGCAAGGTCGGGAGCGGTTTTTGGCTTTTGACCCCAGTGGGATTTGGATGAGTCGCTGGCATCAGCAATTTGCAGCCCTTCAAATTCTCCATCTGCGATCGCCGGCGGTTCACCACCCTGATCCCAACTCGTTTGCACTCCGCCGATTTGCCGAGTGTCGCCCCCAGGAATTATATCCCCCCTACGATCTACCAGGAACTCAGCTCTTCAAAGAATTTTGCCAGGATATTGTGGATCGTTGGCAGCTAGAGAATCATGTCTTTCCAGGGCAAGTTGTCCGAATTGAACCTGTGCTGGATCGCTATCGGCTGCGATTCCGAGTCTGGCTGGCTGAGGGGCAGTCCATTCTGGCTAGACGAGTCGTGGTCGCCAACCGGGGCGGTAAGCCTCATTTTGCTGATTGGGTGCAGCAAATTTCTACCCCCTACCCCGGCGATCGCCTCCGCCATTCCAGCCAGATTGATTTACGAGCCATCAGACTTGAAGGTGAGCAGGTATTGATTGTTGGTGGTGGTTTGACGACTGGACATTTGGCGATCGGGGCGATTGCCAGGGGCGCAAACGTAGCGCTGATGCATCGACGGCAATTCTACGAAAAGCTGTTTGATGCCGAGCCGGGCTGGTTAGGGCCAAAATATCTCAAGGCATTTTGGGCAGAACTTGATCTTGAGAGACGCTGGCAAATGATTCAGCAAGCTCGCAATGGTGGCTCTATGACTCCTGCGATCATGACTCAGCTTCGTCGCGCCCAGCGTGATGGCACAATAGAGTTTCATCAGCACTGTCAGATTGTGAAAGCAACTTGGCAGGGTCAACGGTGGCAGGTTGAGTGCGACGATGGCACAACGCATCAGTGCGATCGGATTTGGCTGGCGACAGGGACACAACTCGATGCAACCACTGAACCCTTGCTGGCAGAAATGCAGGCCAAGTATCCATTACCGATTGTCAGAGGTTTACCGATGCTTGACGAACACTTGCGCTGGGCAAGCTGTGAGCTGTTCGTGATGGGCGGCTTAGCCGCCTTACAAATTGGGCCAACCGCTCGTAATCTTTTCGGGGCACGCATGGCCAGTGAGCGAATTGTCCCAGCCTTGATCAAACCCAGTCTTGCCCTCTGAGTTAGGTTTTCGTCGAGTTTAAGAAAGTGAGGCACCTAAACACTGCTCTTCTCCTGCCAGGAAAGCTGTTTGACCTTGGCTGAAAAAAGTGGACAATTCCCAAGAGTCGATAACTCAGGAGCATGTTTACATGACACAAAAACCTCGCAGGTTATTTACAGACGAGCAGAAGGCTGAGGCCGTCCGCATCGTCAATCAATCTGGCAAACCGGTGAGCCAGGTTGCTAAAGAAATGGGTCTGACTGAAAGTGCCCTCCGCAACTGGGTCAAACAAAACCAGATTGACCATCAGCCGAACTCTCAAGGGCAACTGACCTCTGCTGAACGCAAAGAACTGATCGCCTTACGCCGCGACCTGAAACGGGTTCAGATGGAGCGAGACTTCCTAAAGAAGGCCGCGACCTTCTTTGCCAAGGAAAGCTCAGACCCTATGAGCTAATCGATGCAGAGAAGGAAAACTTCCCGATTGCTTTGATGTGTAAGGTACTCAATCTATCCAGGAGCGGCTACTATGCCTGGTTTAAGCGCAAAGCATCCCCTCGAACTCAGGAGAATCAAATGTTGTCTCAACAGATTAAACAAATTCACCAAGCCAGTCGTGAAACCTACGGCTCACCGCGGATTCATGCCTCATTAGTGGCTAAAGGCTTTCAGGTCGGTCGCCAGCGGGTGGTTCGGCTGATGACTCATCTGGGTATCTGCGCTTGCCCCAAGCGTCAATTCAAGGCGACTACCGATTCTAAGCATGACTTGCCAATCGCCGAGAATGTCTTGAATCGCGACTTTACGACAACAGATCCAGATCGAGGGTGGGTGGCTGACATCACCTATATTCCAACGGCTCAAGGCGGGCTGTACTTAGCGGTGATTATTGACCTATTCTCACGACGGGTGGTGGGGTGGTCAATGGCGGAACATCTGCGGACTCAATTGGTCTTGACCGCTTTAGAGGCTGCTTTGGGGCAGCGCATCCCGTCACCGACCGGATTAGTCTTTACTGGCATACTGACTGCCGCGGTCAGTATGCCAGTAAAGACTACCAAAATGCACTCCAGAAAGCTGGCATTACCTGTAGTATGAGCCGTCGAGCCAATTGTTGAGGCAGTCCGTTGGCGGGGTTCCCCCGCTTAAAGGAACTGCTGTGGGATAATTCAGTCGCTGAGAGCTTTTTTGGCACTCTTAAAACTGAGTTAATCCATCCGAGAATTTTCTCGACTAGAGCCATTGCCACAACGACCATCGCGGAGTGGATTGAAGTGTTCTACAATCGACAACGAATCCATTCAACGCTTGGATATCTTTCTCCGCTTCAATTTGAAGCAAATTACTGGAGTACTCTCAATCATGTGATCGCAGCTTAAGTTACCTGTCCACTTTTTCGGGGTAAGGTCACTCTAGGGCTGCGGGGCCAACATATGCTCAGGCCGCACCCATTGATCAAATTCTTCGCTGGTTAGAAAGCCCAGTTCTAAGCCAGCTTGTTTAAGCGTGGTGCCTTCAGCGTAGGCTTTCTTAGCAATTTGGGCGGCTCGCTCATAGCCAATCTGGGGCGCTAAAGCTGTAACTAGCATGGTCGATCGCTCAACATTGAAGGCAAGTTGCTGCTGATTCGGCTCAATCCCGACCACGCAATAGTTGGTAAAGGCAGCGCAGGCATCGCTCAATAGCTCTAGCGATCGCAGTACGTTATGGACAATCAGCGGTTTGAAAACATTCAGCTCAAAGTTGCCCTGAGAACCGGCGATCGCGATTGCCGTGTCATTGCCCATCACCTGCACGCATACCATTGTCAAAGCTTCGCACTGGGTGGGGTTAACTTTACCCGGCATAATTGATGAGCCAGGTTCATTGGCGGGTAAAGTCAGCTCGCCCAGTCCGCAGCGCGGCCCAGACCCCATCCAGCGAATGTCATTGGCAATTTTCATCAGTGAGCAGGCCAGGGTTTTTAGGACTCCACTCGCCATCACCAGCGGATCGTGGGCGGACAGAGCGGCAAATTTATTTGGGGCAGAGACAAACGGTAAGCCAGTTAGTTCGGCAATTTGAGCGGCGACGCGATCGGCAAACTCTGGATGGGTATTTAAGCCCGTCCCAACCGCCGTGCCGCCCAGTGCCAGTTCATAAAGATCCGGCAATACGGCTGCAATCCGCACCAAGTTTTGCTCCAACTGGGCCACATAGCCTGAAAATTCCTGACCCAGGGTGAGCGGGACGGCGTCCATTAAGTGGGTGCGCCCAATTTTAATTAGATCAGCAAATTGATCGGCTTTGGCTGCCAGGGCATCGCGCAGGTGAATGACGCTGGGTAAGAGGCGATGTTGAATCTCCTGCACGGTCGCAATATGCATTGCGGTTGGAAAGGCATCGTTGGAGGACTGAGAACAGTTGACATGATCATTGGGATGGATTGGGGTTTTACTCCCCATCACGCCACCCGCCAGCTCAATTGCCCGATTAGCGATCACCTCATTCGCGTTCATATTCGTCTGAGTGCCGCTGCCCGTTTGCCAAATACTGAGCGGAAAGTGCTGATCTAGCTCCCCTGCTACCACTTCTATCGCGGCTTGGATGATCAGCTTCGCTTTGGTTTCTGGCAACAAGCCGAGTTGCCAATTGACGATCGCCGCTGCCTGCTTGATTACCCCCAAACCCCGAATCACTTGCTTGGGCATGGTTAGCCCCCCAATCGGAAAGTAAATTAAGGAGCGGGCCGTCTGCGCCCCCCAATAGCGATCGCCAGGAACGGCAATTTCTCCCATCGTGTCGGTTTCAATCCGAGGAGCTGGCTGACTGAAGCCGCGTTCTTCCATAGGTGACAGTGCATTCAGGTGGATTCAATAGTCTCAGTTTAGCGTCATCCAAACTTGGCTTCAGGAGCATCGAACGAGCGATCGTCGGACTGCTGAGAGCTTTTACCCCGAAAGCTGCTTCGTCTAAACTCAACTCATGCAAAAATTCTGGTCTGCTACTTGATACCCTGGAAAAGAAGAGTCTGCTGTATTAACTCGTTTTTATGGACAATAATTTCCCCACCCTTTACTTGGCAATTCTGATTGTCCTGCTCGGCACCGTTGCCTGGTTTGTGTTTCGACAACTCTTCAAGACCCGACGGATTGAATCTGCCCTCTCGCGCTTGCAGAGTAAGCTGAGTCAGGAAAAGGGAACTGCCCAAGAATACTTTGAACTCGGTAGCATTCTCCTGAGCAAAAACTTAGCCACCCAGGCGATCGCGCAGTTTCAAAAAGCGCTGAAGGCGGCCGAAGTAGAAGCTGAATCGAATGTCTCTCCGATTTATAACGCGATCGGCTATGGGCATTTTATTCAAGAGCAGTATGACTTGGCGATTCGCAACTATAAAGAAGCCCTCAAAGGCAACCCCAATTATGTGACGGCCCTCAACAATCTGGCTCACGCTTACGAAAAGAAAAATCTGACCAGCCAAGCCTTAGAAGTTTATGAACAAGTCTTAGGTCAAGACCCCAAAAACAGCACAGCCAAGCGGCGCGCCAACTCTCTTCGGAAACGCTATGTCCCTCAAACTTAGCCCCATTTTTTAGCCACCATGACTGACGCTTTAATGTACGACGAGCAGATGTACCTGCTCCTAGAGCCAAATCAACCGGAACAGTTTCTGACACCGGCTGAGCTGCTAGAGAAACTCCAGACAATTTTGACGGATCGCCAAGCCGATTTGCCCAGAGATTTACAAAATATTCCGGCGATCGCCGATCAAGCCCAGCGCTTGCTCGATACCTCCTGCGATCTAGATCTTGGCCCAGACCACTACCTCCAGTGGTACGCAGTTCGGTTAGAGAAATAGGCATGACAACCTTAATTCAGCCCACCAGTCCGAAAGAACAGCGTGTTTTGACACTCCCCGCGCTAAAGAGACGGAGATTCTTAAACAGGCGAATCTCAGCTTTTAACGGCGCAGTCAATTCGCCTCCAGACGCTCAGATAATTAAATTATCATTGCGCTTACTTTTGTTTCAATTGTTGCTTTTCGATTCCATCACAAAGCCAGATAGGTACGCTCTGCATTTTGATATTGCTTGTCAGTTGTATAGGCTTTCTGCTAAAAGCAGTAGTGAGTGCATCTCAGTTTTGTAAGGCTGGTGTATTGAACTATCTTATAGTGGAGCTGACGACCATAGAACAAAGTCTTTGAAGGCTTGCTGTGTATAGGTTCTCCTGCAAGGATGCTTGACCTGTACCCCGTAAATCACCCCAGAATTATTCTTGCTGCCTTTTTAGCTTGGGTCATGCGCTGCCTCCCAAGAAAGCTCGGATAGTAGGTGCAACAGATTGGGCTAGCGGAGCCAAAATCGTAACGGTGCCAGCCGTGATAATGATGGTAGTTGCCACACCCAATAAACGATCGCTGGCTTTGACATAGGCATCAAACTTAGTGTTAGTCTCTCTCAAGTCTTGGTCAATTTTGTCCAGACGTTCTAATACTAAGCGCTGACTCTCAATTAGTTGCTGAAATTGATTGGGTTCATCAATTGCTTGCGTCATGGTTTGCCTCCACAGATTTCGAGATAGCGATCGGCTTTGCCGTCTCAATCACCAAGCGCCCTTGAAGGGAATTGCAGTGGATCTGCTGATATCCATTGCAATTCTAACAGGGGTAGGGATAGCTACGATCATGATGCTTTAAACTCTTCGTTCAAAAGTTTTTTCTCTGCTGCTTCAGTAATTACCCATTTAAGAGACTCAGAACGGTTAGGGAGCGATTTCATTAAGGCATCCACGTCAGGAGCCACCTTCACAAACAGTGCTTTTCCAGCTAAAGGTTCTATCTCCAATCGGGGCATATTTCCCCTCAAATCCTCTAATTCTAGCCATCTGTTAGTTCTTAGTCTACGTCTACTAGCTTATACCAGGTAGACCAGGAATTTAAGTAAGCAAAAACCCTCTACTAGAGAGGGTTTTGTAGACTTGGTTGGACATCATTAGGTTATCCAATAGTGGAGCTGACGGGAGTCGAACCCGTGTCCGCTTTAGCTATTAGCTCCTCATTCGTTCACAGGCTTAGCTCTTCTAGTCCTCAAGCGGGAACCGTCACTTATCCCAGACGGTAGGATTCTCTGGTGATTTTCTTAGCCAGGCGATCAACCAGAGGTAATCGCTTGGAGCATCCGTTGGGGTTTGTCTATAGCCCTTAACGGAGTCGGACTACAGACGCTCAAACCGAAACTAGCGGTTTTTAGGCAATAGCAACTGCCTTACGAGCAAAGGGTACAATGTTGTTCGCATGTACGATTTTTGAGTCTTTGATTTACGAGAGATGACTCGCTCTCGGCCTGCATCACGAGGGTACGTTGACTAAAACGTCGAAACCGTTACAGCCCCAAGTATTGTAAGTTCATTATAGCAGTAGCTCCGCCTAGACTGAAAGCAATGGTGAACCGTGATCTGTTTCCACTTTTAGTTGGTCTTTTCTGGTCTGTAAGCGTCGGGCTAGCTCAGGCTAGACCCGATGGCTACGCCTCTCCCAAGGAGAATCGCAGTCTCACTCTTTCTTTAGACCAGCAAACTGAAGAGGTAGCCACGCTGCTAGAGGGCATTATGGACACCTCTGCTCAGGCGATCGCCAACCCCAAAGCCCCCAATGTCCGCATGACAACCTGTCGCGTTCGGGTGACGGATGCTAATCCCAAGAGTGAGGCGATTTTTCTCTATCAGGAGCAGGCGCTGGCTGAAGATCTGGCTAAGCCCTACCGGCAAAGGTTTCTGAAAATTTTATCTGATCGTTCCATTCAGAGCATACAATCTTTGTCTTTCAAACCTGCTGAGCCAGCCGCCTGGAATGGTTTTTGCAATCAACCTAACTCGGCGCGCATTCTGACATCTAAGGATCTGGGTAGCCCCGTTTGCAGTGTGATTTTGAAGCGGTCTACCCAGGGCTACGTTGGCAGTACGCCAGTCGAAGGCTGTCCTGCTAATTTCAAAGGCGCGGTACGAATTACAAACCAGATTGAGCTAAATCGATCGGGCATGAAGACCTGGGATCGAGGCTTCAATGCCCAAGGAGAACAAGTTTGGGGAGCAAAGTCAGAGTCCTATCAGTATCAGCGAAGTAAGTAAATGGTTCAACCTGCATCATTGCTAGTCGGCAAGCGGCTGCCTGTGCTGGTGCTGATGGAAAGCATGTCAACAAGTGTCATCAGTGTTAATCGTAAAAAACGGAGCTGGTGATGTTGGGAGGTAGTTTGATGAGAATGATGCGCAGACAGTGGACAGTAGATGACTGCCTTAACTGTCGCTTCATAGTCATCTAAAGACATTAAGGCGAGTTGGCTCCACTGTTCTAAGTAGGTGAAAGCAGCATTGCGATCAATGGATTCAACTTGAATCGGTTCTGGCGGAGCCGGAACATTCTCTTGGGGTGAGGCAAATTGGTTCAGAAGATAGCTGGCTCCGCCCAGGACGGCAGCGCCCACTGGGCCACCGATGACTAAGCCAAGTCCCGTAGCGATCGCAATAGGGGCAGCAGAATCTAATTGAGCATCAGCCCCAGTCACTGTTGGCGGTGTTTCAGGGATCTCGATCACCGGTTCCGGCGGGAAAGTCAGCCACAGTTCTACGGGTTGGGGTAAGCCAAAGAAATCGCAGGTTTTATGAACCCAATGGATAACCGCGATGCGACGAGCATCCCAGTCGGGGCGAAGTTGCTTGGCTTCCCAGAACATGAAATCGAATGTTCGCAAGGATTCTGTGAGGCTGGTTTCGTAGGTTTGTAGCAAGTTAGGAAAAGCAAGCCAATTTCGGAGGTCTGAGACACTATCTTGATAGCCCTTTTGGAGTAAAGTTTGCGCCCGTCGTTTCAGATCTAACTGTTGCTCGTTCTGGCGTTGGGCTTGGCCTTCTATCTCCTGTGTGAGCTGCTCGATTTTAGATTCGAGAGCGGCGCAGACATTAACGGCGATCGCGCTTAAACATCTGGCTTTTGGCTGCCATCCCTGAGTTTGGTAAGCCTCGACAATTGTTTGTAATGCAGTCTCAAAGATAGGTAGTCCAGATGCTTGAGCATCGGCCATATTTCCCTTCAACCTTGCTCGTAGGGCAGGGAGCGCATCAACTCGATACAGGTTACTGACCCCTAACGGCAGTTGAGAGCGGAAGCTTTCCGCCACAAACCGCATCCGCTGGGAGACTTGCTGTTGTTGGTCGGGTTCAAGCAGGTTCAAGAAGTTAACCACAAACACGACCGTTTCAATTCCACGATCTTGCAGCCAATCCCGGAGGTGTTCGCGTTCACCTAGGGTCATCAGCTTGCGTCCATCTAGAACCTGAATCACTAAGTCCGCAGTTAACAAGGAGTCGCGCACGAGGGCATCCTGAGCCTCACGATCGTTGGTACCAGGGAGATCCAAAAGTTCAACACCAGTTTGCAGCCAGGAATTTGGGCACCAGACTTCCACAGCGGCAACATCTTCACGCATTCGTCGCTCATCGTCCAAAATGGCGAACTGCTTGAGGATTTCAGTTCCTGGCTCGATCAGGGTGCGACCATTGGTGAGCTTGATCCGGGTTTGGAGTTCAGTCCCATAACGAACCACGATCGCGGCTCCGGTGGTGGGAATCAGATCGATGGGGAGTGTTCGCTGTCCTAAGATGGCATTGAGAAGCGTGGACTTGCCATAGTTAAATGGTCCAAATACGGCGATCCGAAATGCTGGCGTTTCAGGAACAGAAATAAGTTGGTTAATATCCTGTCGGAGCGGATGATTAGAATCTAATTCAAGTCCCCCAATCGCAGCCTGCAATTGTTGCAAAATTGCTTGTTCAGTCTCTGTCATAGTTCACTCAACGGTAGTGGTATTTAAGTCAGGATTTTGAGTAGCGCGCGCTACTCAAAATCCTGACATCTTTGGGACGACCCACTCAACACCCAAACGAGAGCCGGAGCCAGTTCAAAAATTATAGTCCTGTCCCACCTATATACATTTGATATAGCGCTTCCACTTGCCGGCAGTCTGCCGTGACGGAATTCTCTAGCGATCTCAGACGTTGGAGTTCAGCTTCGCGATCAGTGTCACGGGCTACTTTCTGCGTCAAAAGGAAATCTAACTCCTCCTTCCGGACATGGATATCATCTCGAATCCGATCCATGACCTCGCTTTCGTAGCTATCGAAACACTCATGGACTGCACTGGTAATATCGGGGCTAAATTGTTGGGCAATTTGAGGGAGATGCTTGACCAATTCCCGTTTCGTCACCTTAGCCAGCTCCTTGCGAGCTTGATCAGCTTGGAATGCTCCCAAGCCCAAGCCAACAAGAGCTAATGCAATCGGGCCTAGCATCACACCAAAAATAGAAGTCGCAACGATCGCAATTCCCGCTGCTGCAAAGATATTCAGCAAAATGGCATTGAAGTCGAACCCTGCCGCTGCTAACGCCGCTCCACTAAAATTACCTGTGGCTAAGGAAAACAAGCCCATCGCCCATTTTGCCCAAGGAGGAGCATCTTCTTCTAAGTCCATAGACGCACGAGCCTTCAAGGTCTGGCCAGTCAGTTTTTGGGTCATTCGATCCGTAACTTCTAGATAGGAAGTCCCATAGCGTTCAGCAGTTTTAGCCAGTTGGTCAAAGGCTGCGGTTAAATTCTTGTCTGCTGATAGCGTCCAAGCGAAAAACTTATCGTTGACATACTGCTGAAATGCTTTCTCAAAGGCGGCGTTAAATTCAGTCCGGCGGCCTTGATTGAGAAAGTCGAGCAAACTAAGGCTTGCCGGCTGATACTTTAAGAAATCGGCATCAAAGGTCTGTTCAAGATTGAGCACATAGTTCTGAAAAGAGTCGGCGATCGCTTGCGCTTTGCGATCGCGCATTTGTTGAATTTCGCGGCGAAATTGTTCACCAATATCTTTTAGCGACTTAAATTCTGGTTCCACGGATGCAATTCGCTGCTGCAACTCAGCAACACCTTGTCCTAAAAGATAGCCACGACGTTCAATCAATTCGTGTAAGCGATTCGCAACTTGGCGAGCCAGCGATCTCGCCTGTCGCAGTTCCAAAATCGCGCGTTCTTCGGTCAAAAATGGATTGAGCGCACCCATGAACTCTGGAAAGCCTGTTCCATCTAAATTGGCATTGGCATCTTTGATCCGCCGCCGGAGCGCAATTAACGCCGAAATCGGGAAAACACGCTCATCGTAGCGGTCATGACCCTCTGTCATACAGTACTCGGCAAGATTGGCGCGAAAAACCTGATGGAGCTTAGCCTCCGCCTCCGCTAATTCATCGGAATCATCAGGGTCAATTAACGATTCACGCACTTGATCCCAAGCATTGATCAAGAAAAAGACGGTCAAGTTGCGATCTTTAATGTAGTTGTCCAGATAGCGCCGTTCCGACAAGGTGCAGGGCTGGGACGCTCGCAACACAAACAACACCGCATGACATTGATGGATATAACCTAGCGAAAGTTCATTCCGTGCTTCGGTATCGTTTAAACCAGGACTATCGACAATTTCAACTCCCTTTTCTAGGAGCGGAAGCGGATACTCCACAACCGCATGGGAGACATTGGGGAAGGCAAGTTGCTGGCGTTGTTCGAGCTGTTTTGCCTCTTGAGGGTCGATCGTATAGCGCTGTCTGAAGGTTGAGAAATCGATCTGCTCCGGTGCAGTGCCATTGTTGAAATGCACGGTCACAGTTTTTTCAGAGCCATATTTGAGGATGGTCAGTAAAGCTGTACAGGGGTTCACATCACTGGGAAGTAAGTTCTCGCCAAGTAAGGCGTTCAAAACAGTGCTTTTACCCCGCTTCATATCCCCCAATACCAGCAAGCGAAAAACTCCTTGCTGAAGATATTCTCCGGTGCGCTTCGCATCTTCAATCTCACGGTCTAACCCCAACGAACCAGAAGCAGTTTTACCTGCTGTTTCTGCTGTTGTTAACTGGGTTACAATTTGCTGGAAGTAAGCGGCCATCTGGCGACGAACCTGAACTACCCGCTCTAGATCAATTAAGAAGCTTTGGGTTTGAACTTTACTGCTCATTTATCGCCTGATCCTTTAACTTATGCTTTGCCTGTTTTCGTCGCAAGCTGTTGCAAGGTTGAGAGTTGTTCTAAGCTTGACTTCATTTGCATCTCAATCTGGTTGAGCCTTGTGCTTTCTGATTCACGATTCACATCGTAGGATTCCTTTTGGTTGAGCAAATTCACTAATTCAGAGCGTCGAGCTGCAATATCACCATTGATTTGTTCTGTGACCTCAGCTTCATAGGTCTCAAAACATTTTTTTACCGCCTGTAAAACTTCCCCCTGCTGCTGTTCCGCAATTTGAGGTAAAGCTTTGGCAAACTCCTGTTTAGTCGTGTTTAAGAATGCTTGCCGTACAACTTCAGCTTGGACGGCAACCAAACCCATGCCTCCCAGGATGACGGTGAAAATGTTGAGCGTTAGTCCTGAAACAATAGTCCGGACAGATTTTGACAAGAAAGCTATCCATCGGATAGGGTGCATATTGTCAAAAATAAACACCAGACGGATAGCCATGGAAGCCATTGTACAAAGCCTACTGACGCAAGTGGGTGA
>JAHHGS010000028.1 GCA_019359715.1 Aphanocapsa sp. GSE-SYN-MK-11-07L
ATTGCAAGATGATCTCAGCTAGGAAGTGCCGCCATTTGAACGGTTCGGAGGTTGACATCACAGAGAAAGGAATTTAGACGAGAGCGTCTTACCCTACCACGTAGTTCAGTTTTTGCAACACAGCCATACTTCTGCTTCCCACTCTGCCGAGTCTCGCTCTGAGATCCAAATAGTCATAATTATTTAAGTAGTATTGACAATTTTTCTTAAGAGAAGTCTTCGCACAATAGCATGGGCATTGATTGCTTGCTCCAATTCAACCCGCTGTCTTCCTGCCCAAGCGATCGAGCGCAAACTCTACAAATCCTTGAATGTGGTAAAAGTAAAAGCCAGTCAGCCCAGTAATTTTTAAGTTTTGAGACTCGCTCTCTGCATTGCTCTTGATAAGTTTCTGGTTGACCCCAGTCATTAGCAAAGACAGCAGGAAAATAGCGTGGTAAATTCAGTCTGCGACAAATTTGATGCAAGGAGAGCTTTAATGTCCACCTCATCTGAATTACCACCAATCTTTGCAGAATCACCTGTTGCCCTTGTCCCAGCCCGTCAAATTGCTGATTTTCCTGTCAATACATTTTTGGAAAGTATTGCTGTTAGCCAGGACGGTACTCTATTTATTACTAGCCACCTAGATGGTAAAGTGCTTCGGATCGGGACTGATGGCATCCCAACCCTTCATGCTACTATCCCTGGCAAAGCTGCTGGGCTGGTTTGTACCCCTAATGGCGACCTGTTACTGAGCGCTTGGAATGACCAGAACATTCCGACAGTGTTTGTTATTTTTCCGCAAGGGAGAGTGACAGTATTGGTGACATTGCCAGACGCGATGTTTTTGAATGGGCTAACTCCCCTGACAGACGATCGCTACCTAATTGCAGACTCTTACCGAGGAGCGATTTGGGAACTCAATACAGCTCAGAAAACAGCCAGGATTTGGCTAGAGCATTCTAGCCTTGCCCGCAGTTCCCCCACCAAGGAATTGCCAGGAGTGAATGGGCTAAAGCTTTATGGAAATGCGCTTTATGCATCGAATACTGAAAAGATGCAGCTGATTAAGATTCCAATTCAATTGGAGGGTGCTCAACCCGGTGAGCCAGAGATTTTTCTAAAATCCGTTAACTTAGATGACTTCGCCTTTGACCAGGATGGCAATTTATACGGCACAACTCATATCTACAACAGCGTGGTCAAAATTACACCCAGCGGCCAAACGACGATTATTGCCCAAGCCGAACAGGGGATGACGGGGAGTACAGCGCTTGCTTTTGGGCAACGCCAGGCAGATCGCATGAGTATCTATGTTGTTACGAACGGAGGAATGTCCTTTCCGCCACCGACTGGACTAGAACCGTCTAAAGTCGTGAAATTAGACGTTGGCATTTTAGGCCACCCCTTAATTTAGCGACTTACAACCAGGGCTGGCATAGGAAAATAATTCGTCCTAGCTTCTAGAGCGATCGCCATACCAGATTGCCTCGATCGCTTGAGCCGCGTCTAGGGCGGCTTGGCGATCGGCGGTATCTAGGAGCGTTGTGACATGCCCCAGCTTGCGGCCAGGATGAGACTGGGTTTTGCCGTACCAATGCACAAATGTTTGGGGTAACTTTGCCAATTGCTGTTGCTGGTCTGGATAGCTGCTTTCCGCTTGTTCAAACCCCAGCAAATTAACCATTACCGCGCCGGCGGTCTTGAGGGTGCAATCTCCCAGCGGCAGACCACAAATTGCCCGCAGGTGTTGCTCAAACTGGGAGGTTGGGCAAGCATCCAGGCTAAAGTGACCGGAGTTATGGGTGCGGGGGGCAATTTCGTTGATCAGAATTTTGCCGTCAGCCGTTTGAAATAACTCGATTCCAAACACGCCGATCGCGTCTAGTTCCGTCAGCAGCCGCTGGGCGATCGCTGCAATTTGGGTTGCAATGGCATCAGAGATTGCAGCAGGCGCAATCACCCGCCGACACACCTGCTGCTCCTGTTGAGTTTCTACAACCGGATAGGTAACAATTTCGCCCGTTACAGACCTGGCAGCAACGACCGCTAGCTCTTGCTGATAGGGGACAAATTCTTCGACTAAAAACGCTTGATCTGGTTCTGAAGCTGGCAGTTTAACCCGCTGCCAAAAAGCTGCCAAAGCAGCGGCATCACCAATCACAAATGTCCCCTGCCCATCGTAGCCATGCCGCCGAGACTTGATCACGACCGGCCAACTAAAGCCGAATTCCAGCGGATTTTGCCCCGCAGCTAGGGCCGCAAACTGAGGCACTGGTAACCCAATTGCTTGCAGGTAAGTGCGCTGCTTATACTTATCCAATAAGGGTTGGAGAGTCTTTAAACATGGCCGAAAGCAGAGTCCAGCAGCCGCCAGCGGGGTGAGCGCAGTCAGATCAATAAATTCATTTTCAAACGTCATCACATCGATCTGGGCCGCCAATTTCTTAGTGGCTTGCAGATCATCTAGACCAGCAATAATGGACTGACTGGCGATCGCCACCGCTGGATCAGTTGCATTAGCCGTTTGGACGATTAGCTTTAAGCCCAAAGCTTTGGCTGCACCTGCCATCATCCCGGCCAGTTGTCCACCGCCAATGACCCCAACGCGTGGCTGGGCTGATTGATTGGTCAAAGCTGGTTGATTAGATCGCATTTGGCTTGCTCAAACTCAATATATCTCAGGCTAAAAGATCAGCAGTTGTGGTATGTAAAATCATTACAAATTTAGGGCGACCGGGTAAGCTAAATTTAGATGTGTGTTTGAAGCTGAGAAATAATAATGAGTTTATCAAGACTCGACGGCACAGAGATTGGCGCTCCGGCAACCTCAGTTGGCGGCTACCCGCTGTGGGAAAATCCGGCTCATTTAGTGGCTCCTATCCCCCGCTTGTTAATTCAAACGCCCTACTTTCAAAACAGTTTTTCGCTCAGTTTTGGCAGTACGTGGAGCATTGGTCGGGATCAGGGGAACACGATTGTGCTGCCGGATCATTTGGTTTCTCGTCAGCATGCAGCCTTACAGTATACGCTAGGCAAGTTTTCGCTTGCGGACTTGGACAGTTCCAATGGCTCGTTTGTAAATGACCAGCGGATCAGCAAGCCGACAGTCTTAGCTAATGGCGATCGCGTCGTGATGGGCAGTACGGAAATCGATTTCCAATGTCCCGCTCAAGCCGTCAGTAAATCAGACGTAGGGCTACACCCCAAAACGGTACTGCTGATTCAATCTTCAAAAATGCAGGGTGAAATTTGGCGGGAAATTCTCAACTCCCAGGGGATTTCGGTCATTTGGGCCCCGACCCGGATTGATGTGATAGAAATTTTTGAGCAGCTTAAAGAATTAGGAATTGCGCTTCCCGATCTGGTGCTGCTGGATATTGGCACTCAAAATGCTAACCCCTACGATGTCTGCCGTCAGTGTAAGCAGCAATATCCCCAAATTAAAATTGTTTTGACCAGCGGGATGCGCACCGACATCTATGCGTCTGAGCGCAAATGGGCGATCCGACGGGGGGCGATCGATTTGCTGCCGGGATTTTCTAAACCCAACATTTTTGCCCAAGCTTCAGAAGTGACCGAGCGGGTGCGAACGGTGCTCACCGCGCTGACCTGGGAGCCAATTACCCAAAGCACCCTCGCTTCAACCCTGATGTCGCTTCAGACCCAAGGTAGCTGAGAGCCACTAACCCTTAAACTTGGCGGTGATCCGCTGCATCGCTGCATCGACATTGGCGCGGCTGTTAAAGGCCGAAATCCGAAAGTAGCCTTCTCCGGCGGCGCCAAACCCAGATCCGGGCGTACCCACGACATTGCAAGTGTGTAGGAGTTTATCAAAGAAATCCCAACTGCTCAGCCCTGGCGGAGTTTGCACCCAAACGTAGGGGGCATTCACACCGCCGTAAACCTGTAAGCCAGCCGCCGTCAGTTGGGCGCGAATCATCTGGGCATTTTCCATGTAAAAGCTAACCAATTCTTTGACCTGGGCTTGCCCTGCCTCCGAGTAAACGGCTGCTGCCCCGCGCTGGACAATGTAAGAGACGCCGTTAAACTTAGTCGATTGGCGGCGATTCCAGAGCCGCCACAGGTCTACATCTGAGCCATCAGCAGCTTTGCCGATCAGCGATTTAGGCACGATAGTCAGGGCGCAGCGAGTGCCGGTAAATCCAGCGTTTTTAGAAAAAGAGCGAAACTCGATCGCGCATTCCCTCGCCCCAGGAATTTCGTAAATTGAGTGAGGGATCGCCGGATCGGTAATAAAGGCTTCGTAGGCAGCGTCAAAGAAAATAATTGAGCCGTGGCTCCGGGCATAGTCTACCCAGGCTTGCAGGTGGTCTCTACTGGCAGTCGCCCCAGTTGGGTTATTCGGGAAGCAGAGATAGATTAAATCAACTTTTTGGCTGGGAATTTGAGCGGTAAAGTCATTGGCGGCGGTAATCGGCAGGTAAACCAACCCACCATATTCGCCCTGGTCGTTGGCATCGCCGGTATGCCCTGCCATCACGTTGGTATCGACATAGACGGGATAAACCGGGTCAGTCACGGCAATCGTATTATTGCTGCCGAAAATATCGAGAATGTTGCCGCAGTCGCACTTGGAGCCATCCGAGATAAAAATTTCTGAGGCATCGACATCGCAGCCCTTGGCTTGAAAGTCGTGCTGAGCGATCGCCTCGCGCAGCCAAGCGTAGCCCTGCTCTGGCCCATAGCCCTTAAAGCTGGCTCGATCGCCCATGTCGTTGACAGCTTCAATCATTGCTAATCGGCAAGCTTCTGGCAGCGGCTCAGTTACATCGCCAATCCCCAAGCGGATGATCTTGGCTTCTGGATTGCTTTCTGCAAAGGCATTCACCCGGCGGGCGATTTCAGGAAATAGATAGCCAGCTTTTAGCTTGAGATAATTGTCGTTAATCGTTGCCATGATAAATCGCCAAATGTGCGCCAGAACTGCTTACTCACCTATTGTGAAGGATGATGCCGCTAACATACCAGCCAGATTAATTGATCTGATTAAAATGCGGATTTTAAGCCCGAAGCAGCTTTGGGCACAAAATCATACTCAGGCCCACCTGCGGTCAGTCATTCAATGGAAATAGAAATAGCAATTTAAGGGAGTACAAAATTAGGAGAAAGCGTCTGCTTGAGCTAAGCAAGAATATTGCTAAAGAGCGATTCAGTTTAAAAGCAAAAATTATACATTAGTTGCATGAAGGAAGCAGTTTTTGACACAAATATTTCTTTCATGCGCTGTTGTTCAACCAGCCTGTTTCTGTGAATTGCAGCTTAACTTTTTGATTAGAGGTGATTGTTATGAACCCTGATGCCTTTCAGCTATCTTTAGAGCAGCAGTTTCAGATCAGGTTGCTTGAAGATTCAGCCGACGATCTCAATCAAGAACAGCTTTCAGACTTACTGATGGAGATCTATCGATTGCTAATGATCAAAGACAATCTGATTCGTGACCTCATGAAAAAGTCTTTGGGAATCAGTTAACTTAAAACTTAAATTTGGACTAAAAAGTGAGGGAAAGGCAGTTAATGGTTGACACCGACTGCCGTAAGGTTGATGAGTAACGTGTGAATCGCAAAATCGGGCTTAGCCTGCGCGTTTACTTGAAAAACTGTTTGCTGTAGGGCCATAAAAAGACATTGAAAGTCCGCCCACCTAAGCGCTCAATATAGCGATAGGTATCGGTGCTCGACAAACTTACTACCGCCTTCAGCCGATCGGCCAATTTCAAGCAGTTCTGAAAGCCGCTGGATGCATAGCACTGGACATCAAGCTGATTACAGCCGCTAGTTGGAATTTGGCTAGCCTGAAAAGGCTGGATACTACAGAAAATTTGCTTATTGTACTGAGAGCGCAATGCGTAAAAATCTGATAGCGAGTAATTAGAGAAAAAGTGGTCATCGACCTGAATTCCATCCCCGTAGCGGGCTTCGTGTACCAGTTGCTGCACGGTCAAGGAGCGATATTGGGGGGACTGCACCCAAACAATAGAAATTAACTGATGCTGGCGGGCACTCTGGCTAACTCGCTGTTGATCTGCATCTGAGACATTCCGGAAGTCAAGAAAGACAGTTTTGTAGTGTTGAGACTTGATGGTGGCCATCACCTGATCAAGCGTGTTGTTCGAGGTATGAAACCGAATTTGCGGTTGAGATAGCCAAGTGCCATTCGGGGTTGCCATTGCTACGGATGGCACCAATGAGCCACAGGTGGCCGCAGTCAAACTCAGCAATAAGGTTCGTAGGCCTAGGTACGGTTTTAATTTATCAAGCAACGAATTGATTAAGGAACGGCCTCTTGGCGTTGGGGTTGAAAAGCGGTCAAGCGATCGCAGCAAGGGTTTCTTTACGGTCATTGACTTCCAAATCTCGAAGGGAACTAAATTTTTTGGGCAACTAATCTTATCATTCCCACATTCTCAGTTCTTTATATTTAAATAAAGCGGTCAAGCGATCGTCAAGAGATTTTGCGCTAAGACAGATATTCTAGAGGGCATACCTCCCAACCTCTACTGCTGTTAGCCTTCGCCAGTCTTGCCAACCATTTGTGTTATTCTTCCTTAGAAATAACTTAGGGGCTAGGGATTGCTTATGCCAATCAAATCAGCCAGATTCTTGCCTCTCAAAGCCGTCAAATCCCTCGGCTTTGCAACAGTCTGCTGCTTAATCGGCTTGGGCGCATTGCCCGATTTATTAGAGCCAAAACCTGCTCTAGGAGCGGAGAAGATTAATATTAGCTATGGCGTAATTGAGCTTTCTTTGCCGGTGAGTGCCTTAGAAATCTACGTTGAGTCAGGTCAAGTCACCCCAGAATTTCAGCCCTACACGCAATTTTTAGATGCTGCCGCCCTGGCTGAGATGCGGCAGATCCTCCAGCAAAAGTTTACGATTAGCGCTGCTGGTCTGTCCCGATTCTTAGATGCCCCCCTGGGTAAAGCAATCTTGCTGCGGGTGCGGCAAATTATTAAGACTGAACCGGGTCAGGATGGGGCCCAACTGCTGCGAACCAGTTTAATTGGGGCCGCAAACGACCCGAAAGGATTAACCCTGTTGACAATGCTGCGGCATTTTCCGGCAGAAACCGTGCGGATTAACACAGAACCCTTACTAGCGGCAAAGCAAGAGTTAACTACCCTCTCTAAATATCGGGATGCTGCCCTAAAGGCGATCGCTCAACAGATGGAAGCAGAAATCGCCAGCGCACCCAAAACGGATTTCGCTCAGCAGCCTGACCTCAGACAGCCCGGCCGGTTTCAAGTTTCTCGCCGCACTTTAGATTTATCCAACAACCGCAACCGACAATCGCTGCTGGGGCAAAAGATTGGCTTACAGTTTGAAGTCGATCTTTACCTGCCGGTGGGACAAGCTCAGCCTGCCCCAGTCGTCGTGATTTCCCACGGTTTGGGTTCAGGGCGGAGTGATTTTGTTTATTTGGCAGAGCACCTGGCCTCCCACGGATTTGCGGTGGCCGTGCCCGAACACATGGGCAGCAATGCTCAGCGCTTACAATCTTTGCTGGATGGCAGCCTGCAAAAACGAGATGTTAGCCCGGTTGAATTTGTCGATCGCCCCTTAGACGTTAAATACCTGCTGGACGAATTGGGGCGCTTATCGCAGTCAGACCCGACGGTGGCCAGGCAGCTAAATCTGCAACAGGTGGGCATGATGGGGCACTCCTTTGGCGGCTACACCACCTTGGCTCTAGCCGGGGCTGACCTTGACCCTGAGCGGCTGGAGCAAGCCTGTGACGACCAGAAATTAACTCTAAATATCTCGCTGCTCTTGCAGTGCCGGGCCGTCAGCTTGCCCCCCTTCGACTACAACTTGTCTGAGCCGCGGATTAAAGCGGCGATCGCGATTTCCCCTTTAACCAGCACGATTCTTGGCCCAGAGGGGATGGGCAATATTCGGATTCCGACCATGATGATCAGCGGCAGCACTGATTTTGTCACTCCGCCGATTCCAGAACAGATTCATCCCTTTCTGTGGCTGAATTCACCGGAAAAATACCTAGTGACGCTGGTGCCGAATGGTCATAACTTCTCGGCGGGCGGGGTGCAGGCGCAATCTCCCCTCAGTGCGCTCAACCAGTTATTAGCTGGCCCAAATCCGCAATTGTCCCAGGAGTATGTTAAAGCTCTCAGCCTGGCCTTCATGCAGGTCTACATCGCCAACCGGGCAGAATACCGACCTTACTTGAGTGCCGCCTATGCTAAAACCCTCAGTCGAGAGCCAGTTCAGCTAGATTTTGTCCGCTCTTTAACCGCAGATCAACTCCAAACAGCCTTTGGTGGCCCGCTACCGCTACCCGTTGTGCCACCCTTAGCCACGGCGGCTGCTCCTGTTCGCTCCCAACCTGTGCTGCAAGAAATTCAAGAAACGGGGGTGTTGAAGGCCAGTATTCGCCAAGATTCGCTGCCATTTGCATCGATCGATGCCAGTGGCAAAGGGTCGGGCTATTGTGTGGATTTGCTGACGGGGTTAGCCAATCAACTTCAAACCCAACTCAATCGCCCAGTCAGATTAGAAATTGTTGTTCCCTCTAACTTGGGCAATCGGTTTGATCTGGTCAAGACTAACGCTGTTCAAGTCGAGTGTGGGCCAAATACAATTACTCGCAACCCAACTCCCGGCACGGAGTTTTCTAGCCCATTTTTCATCACTGGCACCCATTTATTGGTTAAAAAGCAGACTCAAGTCAATCCCCAAACGAATCTGCAAAATCTGCGAATAGGCGTGTTTACGAACTCAACCACCGCCGCCTTTATGCAACGAGCTTATCCGCAGGCAAGCCTAGTTCCCTTTCAAGGACAAACAGCTAGAACAGACGCCTTTCAGGCTTTGGCGAGCAACAAACTTGACGCTGTGGCCAACGACGGTATTTTGCTGATTTCGCAGTTGGAACGGCAAAAATTGTCCTTGAATGACTACACGCTGATCCCAGACCGTCCCCTCACCTGCGATCCCTACGGGATGATTTTGCCAGCCGACGATCAGCAGTGGCTAACCATCGTCAACCAGTTTATTGATAGCCAACCGGCCAAACAGGTCTGGGATAGCTGGTTTAAGACGCTCTATCCCTATGTCTTGCTCAATATTGACTACTGCGCCGATCGCTGATCAGGCCCAATTTTCAGCAGTCTTCATTAGCGTTGCGATCGCAGGAGTCTCAAATCAGTTCAAATCAGAACGACTTGAGGGCCAAGTAAGATTTTTGTTCAGGATTGGTATCTTAAGAATATAGCCAGGATAGTTCCTGACCATTCACCCTGTAATATCCATGATCAAACCAGCCCACTACGAGGAAACCCTAGCTCACTATAGCGATCACCTGCATGCGATCGAGCTGTTGCGGAAATATCGACCCTATCTAGAAACAGTTCCGAGTATGCGTCGTCCGGCCGAAAGCCTGATTACGATTCCTTTGCCCTTAGTCAATGTTCGGCGGGAATCGCCTTTAGGCAGCACGATTCATGCGCCTTCTGAAATGCTGAGCCTAGACTGCGATTTGGCTTTTTTGATGTGCGACCCCGAATGGCGAGTCAAAACCGATGTGGAGATTTTTATTTTCATCCACCGCTCCGGTGAAGATTTTTCAGACCTATTGAGCCGCTGGCGCAAAACTCAAATCATGCTCAGCCGTGGCTATAGTTGGGATATGCCCCTCACCTATCAGCATATTTTTAACGACGGGGCAGAACGGCATCTGCCCCTGTTTGTGTTGTTTGAGCAAACTCCAGACCGAATTCGCCGGGGGATGAAGGGGGCCCAGTTGCCGTTCATCATTGAATCTTTTGAGGCTGAAGCAGAGTTGGATGTTGCCACTGCGATCGATTAGCTAAAACATCTAGCCTCTTGAAACGGGGTTTAGTTTATAGCTTTTGGTTATCTTAGTTAGTAATGAGAGCGGTTTGGGCACAGCCTAGACCGCTCTTAATGATTTGCCCTTCCAGATTTTGCTCAGCAATGCTGACTCAGCTCCGAAAATTTGCCCGCTTACCTCCCCTAGACCCCCAAATCTGGATTTTGTCGGCAGGGCGGTTGCTCTCGGCGATCGGGACAGGCTTCACGCTGTTTTATGCTCCGATTTTTTTTGTCAACCAGGTCGGGCTATCAGCGACAGCCGTTGGCTTGGGTTTGGGCAGCGCCTCAATTTCTGGCATAGTGGGGCGAATTTTGGGCGGCACGTTTGCCGATACTCCGACGTGGGGGCGACGGCGCACGCTGCTGCTGTCGGCGGCAATTTCAGCGATCGCCGCCCTGATCCTGGCCTTTGCCGACAACTTGCCTAGTTTTGTCTGCGGCAACCTGGTGATGGGCTTGGGAGCAGGCTTATACTGGCCGCCCAACGAGGCGCTGGTTGCAGATTTAAGCCCAACCGAGCAGCGCAGTGAAGCCTACGCGGTGACTCGGCTCTCCGACAGCATTGGTTTGGGTTTAGGGGTAGTGCTGGGCGGGGCTTGGATTAGTTTGTTTGGCGAATATCGCAGCTTATTTGTGATCGACGCTGTCTCTTTTGCCGTCTTTCTGGTGGTGATTGCTCGGTTTATTAAAGAAAGCGCTCCCGCCAGAACTGATCGCCGCTCTTGGCAGCAAAGTTGGGGTGCAGCGCTGGGCGATCGCCGCCTGCTGGTCTATGTTCTAGTCAATATTTTAATTACTTCCTACATTGCTCAAATCAACACCACGCTCCCGCTCTATTTCACGAACTTTGTCGGTCAGGGCAAGGGGTTTAATTCAGCCACTCTCAGCGCTTTGTTTACCTGGCATTTGGTCTTGGCGGTTATCCTCCAGTTGCCCTTGGCGCGCTGGCTAAATCGCTGGAGCCGTCCGCAGGCGCTAATTTTGTCGAGCGGGTTGTGGGGGTTGGGGTTTGGCTTGGTCGCTGTGACGGGCATTGTGCCTGACCATGCCCTGATTTGGGCAATCGTCAGTTTAGCGGTGCTGGCGATCGCCACTGTTGTGTATACGCCCTCGGCATCTGCTCTGGTAGCTGATTTGGCTCCAGAAGCTTTACGAGGGGTCTATCTCTCGATTAACTCGCTCTGTTGGGCGGTCGGCTTTTTTATTGGCCCCAGCCTAGGCGGTTTAATGCTCGACCAACCACGCCCGTGGGCAGATGGCCTATGGCTAGGGCTAACGATGAGCGTGGCAGGGGCGATCGTCATTTTGCACTACCTAAACCGACTGTTGTTTAGGACTGACAACTCGTTGTAGGACGGCTGAACTTAAAGTTTGGATTCCGGCCAAAATTCTGTGTCTAGAGCTTGATCGGCAGTAAAAAGGCACTCTATGGGAAAGTCCGCCAAGTCTAGCCCAGTTTCATCGGCCGCATCTGCACGGGCGAATCGATAAGCCTTGTCTAAAATAGCAGATGGAAAAACCTTGAGACTGGGACTATCCTCAATAATCTGAGTAATTTCTGCTCGATTATTGCGGATGCTGGATCGCCAAGAATTTGATCGTTTGTCAGGTTGGTATTGCCACTTGAGCAAATGCATGAGCAAAACTTTAAAGCGACTGAGGAGTTCTCGCTTATCTCGTTTGCTCATGCTCTCCAATTCAGCAATCAAGTTTTCTAAGTCTATTTCATCAAAGCGATGGGCTTTAAGCAGTTCCACCGTTTGCTCAATCCAAAGATTGTAATCCTGGTCGTAATCAATGTCAGCTTTGCTGAGTGCCATAAGAAATACCTGATACGTTGGGGAACTGCGTCTCTTCAGAGCGCAGCGGAACAACGAACAGCGATTCTAATCGCCTTTCCGCTATAATATAGGCTATCTAGCGGCAACTCATTGTGTTCTTGAATCAAACCAATCGACTCAAGTTGAGCCAGTCGGAATCTGATACCCTCAAACAGCTTTGCCACTTGAGCAAAAACATGTTTAACGTGGGGCTGTTTAACGTGCGTCAGTATTTTTTTCAAGAGCGTCGTTTTCTTCAATACGAGGGGAATTACTACCACTCGAAAGAGAATGAGAACTACAAAGCACTGGCGACCGATGTTGCTCAGCAGACTTTGAAGGTGGTTGACCGTTCGTTCCGCTCGTTCTTCAAACTGCTGCAAATGAAACAGCGTGGAGAAGTTGCGGCGAAAGTCAGCATTCCTCATTACTTGCCCAAGGATGGGCATTTTCTGCTGATTATCCCTGTTCGAGGGCGTGACCTGAAGGACAGGTTGCCCAAGAAGGATTGGATGTTTACCGTCCCCTCGTCTCGTGCCTTTCGGCGTGAGCATGGAGAGGTGAGCTTCCAGATCCCGGAACGACTTCGAGATAAGGTTATTAGGGAAATTCGCATTCTCCCTAAGTTGGGAGCGCGATACTTTGACGTGTCTTATGTTTATGAAGCTGAGCCAGTGCAGAAAGTTGAACAGACGGGTCATGCCCTTGGTGTTGATTTGGGCTTGAATAACTTGGCAACCTGCGTCAGCACTACAGGCAAGTCGTTCATTCTGGATGGTCGCAGACTCAAATCGATCAACCAGTGGTACAACAAGCGCAATGCTTTTTTGCAGTCGATTAAAGACCTGCAAGGCATTAAAGGCTTGACAAATCGTCAGTCTGGCTTGCTGGACAAACGCAATCACCAAGTTAATGACTATTTGAACAAGTCGGCTCGATACATCGTGAACTGGTGCAAATCTAACCAAATCAGCAAAATTGTTGTGGGCTACAACCCTGACCTGAAACAATCGGTCAACATGGGTAAACGCAACAATCAAAACTTCACCCAGATTCCGATATTTACGCTGAAACGCAAGCTGGAAAGCCTCTGTGAGCGTTACGGGATTGAGGTCGTCGAACAGGAAGAATCGTATACCAGCAAAGCCAGCGCCTTGGATAATGATGCTATTCCGGTCTGGAATGCCGACAATCCGCAGACCGATAAGTTTAGTGGCAAAAGAATCCAGCGTGGACTGTACCGAACTGCCAAGGGTTGGTTGGTCAATGCTGATTGCAATGGTGCCGCTAATATCCTGGTCAAGCATTTCAAAAGTAGCCTAGATGAACTTCGGTTCGGATGGGGTAGGAGCGCTTTGGCAGCGCCGTTAAGGGTCTTTATCTCTTAAGAATCCCCGTCTCTTTAGAGCGGGGACTGTCAAATCAGATTAAGCGCGAAGGGTAACGAAAGGCTAATCGCATTCTATCCTGACTCTCAACCCCTCAGCCTAATAGCTTTGTCGGCGCTCTGCAACGACAATCTCCCCTGAATACAACAGCTATGGGCAAGGACGATCGCTGCCTTAGTTCCCACTCTTAGTCAGATACAATTCAATTGACAGGGCTGCCGCTTAAAATACAGATCATCAGCAACTCAACTCTTCAGATATTTGCTGGCGATCAGTCTAGTTTTAGGCTTGGCCTGCTAAGTTTTCTAGGAAAGTTACTATGTTTTCAAGTTCTGCGATCGTGGGTTTAGCCGCTGGCAGTTTGCGGCGAGTGCATCATATTGCTCTCAACGTCAAAGACATGCAGGCTTCTCGCCACTTTTATGGGCAAATTTTGGGCTTACATGAGCTACAAGGGGCAGAAATCCCTTCGACCCTAAAAGATTTGGTGGCGACGGGGCAAGTCGCTAACTTTATGACTCCCGATGGCACAGTGCTAGACCTATTTTGGGAGCCGGAGCTAACGCCGCCTGATTCTGACCCCAAACGCCAGTTTACCCGTGCCAATCACTTGGCTTTTGACATTGCCCCAGAATTATTTGAACAGGCTGTGGCGGTGTTGAAACAGCATCAAATTCCCTTAGACCATGGCCCAGTCAGCCGTCCAACTGGGCGGGGCATTTATTTTTATGATCCAGATGGGTTTTTGCTAGAGATTCGCTGCGATCGCCTAGATCAGCTTGACCAGCCTTAGTCCATAGTAAAGAACGAGCGCTGCACCGGTAGCGCCGCCAACGATCGTAAAGAAAGCGAGAGTTCCAGACATTGTGATCCTTTGGGGTTAAGTGGTCATTCGAGTATTTTATCAGGGTCGGCTCGCTCTAAGATTGCTCTAAATACTGACTAACATCATCGGCGATTCGGGTCAGCTCAGCTTCTGTGGTGAGGCGAATCCGATCATCGCGAACTGTCAGCAGCACTTTGGCGGCAAACGGGGTGGGCCAGATGTTGGGGTTGCAAAACATTTCTACGAACACCTCGCCCGTGTGTCGATACTCCATGGAGGGTTGAGGAGTCACCTTGGTGCCAGGGGATTTGTTAGCGGTCAGCTTGAGGCTGTTGATCAGCGCAGCGATCGCCGCTTGTAATTCTCTCCCTGCTTCTGGGCTAAAGCTAAAGGCGATCGATCCTTCAATTAAATTGAGTTTGAGCGGAGATGACATAGGTCGTGCAAATAAGTTGCTTTCCCATCCTACTGCTCTTCCTAGCCCTGACTTGAGGGACTGTAGCGATTTCGCTTCGATGCATGGCGATTATTGCTAAAAATACCGTTTCGCAAAGCTTTCAACAATAATTTGTCCTTGGGAGACCCAATTTATTTTTCTTAGATGTAAAACGCCTCAATTCCCTACATAGAAAGCAATATAGAGCTTTTTTGAGCTTCAATCTAAAATTCTGAATGATACCTTGGCTATATAGCAATCCAAGTTGAATTGTGGGTGAGATTTCGGTCAGAAATCTTGCTCATGACTCCTGAAGTCAGAATCAGGAAAGCTATAGGTGTTGTTTTCAGAAAGGTAAACGGAGTTTCACATATGAATCAGCGATTGATAGCAGTGTCAGCTTTGTTGATTGTGCTTGAGAGTGGCATGGCCCAGATGACTGCTTTTGCAATGCCAAGGGCGATGGCCGAAGGCCGGTCGAAGACCATCGCCTCGCCAGGTTGGGAAATTAGTCAAGCCACCCAGCAACCCCTGCCGCCTGCCTCTACCTCTAAGCCCACTGCTCCCCTCACGTTTGGTCTAGAAGACGGTCATCCGATCAAAGTCAAGTTAAAAGAAGAAATTTCCTCGAAGACGGCTCAAACCAACCAAACAATTTTGTTCGAGGTGGCCGATGATGTGGTGGTTGACGGCAAGGTTGTGATTGCCAAGGGTGCCTTGGCGAAAGGCTATGTCGCAAAAGCCAAGCCGTCTGGGATGCTGGGTCAGAAGGGGAAATTAGACATTGCCGTTAAAGAAGTCACTCTCGTTAGTGATGAGCGGGTTGGGATTCGAGCTGGCAAAGACAAAGGCGGCGGCACCTCCGCGTCTGTGGTGGCCTTGGCAGCGGTGATCAGTCCCTTTTTCTTGTTAATGAAAGGAAAAAACGTCACCTACACCGCCGGCACAGAGTTAGATGTTTTTATTGATGGCAATTACGAGCTTGACCCTAGCAAGTTCAACGTGAGCGGCTCTCCGATGCTCAGTCCAAAATAAGAACTCCGCTTGCCCTAAAACTGTAATGATTTTGCATGGTCTGGGTAAAGCCTAGACCATGCAAAACTATTCAACCTACTCATCTTTGCCGCAGGCCGTTTTGCCGCCGCAGTAGGTTGACCACCAGGGGTTGAACTTAGCTGGCTCCTCGGCGTCGGTGCTCATGTTCACTCATGCCTGAACGCTAGCTTTTTCGCCGCCATAGCGGAAATGCATGTGGATCGGATCGCCGTGGGGAGCTGTGAAGCTTAGATACTTGAATTGCTTGCAGGCTGGGTCTTGGTTGCCCTCTTCGTCTTTTTCGAGTTCAAACAGATCCCACACGGACGTTTTATATTCTGGATAGTATTTGGTATCCGGGACAGCTCCCAGGTAGGCATAATGGCAATCACGGGCGATCGCGGTTTGGCCTGCCGCGTCTTTGTAGAAGGTGGCTTCCTCCATTTTTTGGATATCGATCCGTTTCGGGTTGCGGGTATCTTTAGTCGAACTCTCGCTCTCAGCATTCAGATGAAAGCTGCCGTTGTATCCCAAGTAAGGAACTTTGTAGGCATTGCCAGAAAGAACCGGAGTAGCGATCTCGGGGGACGATGCCGCTGGAGGTGATGAATCGGTTGGCTGACTTGATGAGTTGGAGCCGGATTGACAGCCAGTAGCGATCGCTCCACTCCCAACCAGAACCCATACCCAAAGCAGTTGTTTCATCTGTTTCCTCCTGATTAGCACATTGTTATAGGTTGCAATCGTTTTCAAGTATGCTAGAGGGTTGTGTTGCAAAAAGAATGAATTGGAATCAACTTGCATGAAGGAAGTCGGGATCAAACAGCAACTCCGAAGATTTGATGGATGAAAGAGATCTGTCCCAAGACATCCCCTTTTTCCACCCCTT
>JAHHGS010000029.1 GCA_019359715.1 Aphanocapsa sp. GSE-SYN-MK-11-07L
TGGATTTTGGTCTTCTTGGCACTGTCCATACGTTTCCTGGGGGAGAGGTCAATTACTCAAAGTTTAGCGTTGCTTCAGAACATTAGTCCTAAGTACTTATACTCATTGCAAAAGTGGGATGCACTCGGTATCCTGGGGTTCTTTTTTTGCAAGTCAAGTGTTTTTCAACATCGTTTTTGGAGCGTTGTCACAGGTTCAGAAATCCCTCTAAACTGTCAGCTTGGTGGCGGCTTTGTACTCCTACATACTAATGGGATTGTCATCAATCCTAAAGCTACCATCGGCCCTAACTGTATGTTTTTGCAGCAAGTCACGGTGGTTTCGGGGGTTAAAATTGGTGGAAATGTAGTGATTTGCTCTGGTGCAAAAGTCATCCGCCCAATAACCATTGGAGATCATGCAAAGATTGGTGCCAATGCTGTTGTTCTTGATGATATTCCTATTGGAGCCACTGCGGTTGGTGTGCCAGCACGAATTGTTAATTTGAAAGAAAGTCTGATCCATGTGGCTGATAACTCTAAGTGAATGCTATTAAGAAGTCTGACTAGTCAAAAACTGTCTCAGCCGCAACAAGCTGAGCGTCTGCAATAAGTTAAGCGGCAACAGTGAAACTCCTTCTAGGCGAGACTGTACCCAGCCTTCACCCCAGTACCACTCATGAAACCCGTCAATGCCTTGGCTCAAAATCAGGCGTAGGCAGTGATTTTCAATCACGTCAACCCGATGCTGAACGGTGACTGGGCCAAAACTGCTGGTGTAGACCAAGCCAACGGAAAACTGTTCGGGCAATCCAGCCGATAGGCGCTGTGGCCACAGCCACTGCTGCAACTGCTGCGGGCGAGTTAGGCTGTCCCGCAAAACAAGCTCTGAGGTGGCTAGCTCAATTCTGAGTTGACTTTTCTGAAAACTGCCCAGCATAACACCTGCCAAGATCTGCCTTTCCAGTATGACAAGTCTGACGGCGTTGAGCGCTTTGTAGTTTGAACGACACTCTTTAAGCTAGCTGGCCAGATTAGCGCATTTATGCAATCATAAATGTACAGCCTTTAGGTACGTCTATGATTGCCCATAACTCTGCTTCCCCAACAGAGGCGCGAAAAAACTTTTTCTCTCTTTTAGAGCAGGTTGCCAATGATCACGAAATTGTGATCGTCAATCGACGCAATGGCGAAAATGTGGCCCTCATTGCTGAATCTGATTTAGCTAGTCTCTATGAATCTGCTTACCTTTTGAAATCTCCTGCCAATGCCCAGCGGCTTTTGGGTGTGCTGGAACGCTCTAAACTTCGAGATAGCCTGCCTGTTGAGTCAACTACAACCAACCAGGCGATCGCTCAGTTGAAGCAGGAGTTGACTTTTGAGCAAGCAGAAACGGAAGTCTGAGCAGCCCCCACAGCAGCCAATTCAACGAGTGCCAATCTTTGACCAAGCCTTTCGGGAAGATATTGCCTGGTGGTTCAAAACAAATCTCGCCAAAGCCAACAAAATACTTGATCTGGTGTCTGATGTAATGGCTAACCCTTTTCAGGGAATTGGTAAGCCTGAACCGATCAAGGATGTGGATGCAGATACGTGGTCGCGCCGAATTGACCTAGAACATCGGTTGATCTACCGAGTCAGGCAAGACCGGATTGATTTTTTAGCTTGCCGCTATCACTACCAGTAAGGGCGATCGCCCACTTGACCTGATGAGCCGGAATGATATTGAGCTTTATGACAATCCGTGATCAAGTGTTGCAAGAATGGCAAAATTCACGATTTTTAACAAAATTCAGACCGTTGGTTTTCTAGAAGCAAATTTAGCGATCGCCCCTCCCTAATCCAGGCTTTCGCTCTAATTGCCTTGCCTGATCCCCGGTTCGATTAATTGGGGCGATCAATAGGGAGAAATGGCTTATACCAGCCGGCGATCGCCAAAGCTCAAACTCTAATTTAGCTCGCCAAGCCTGAATTAGAGCCGCTTTTGATATTTTGTTTATTGTTTCTAATTTATATAAAAGTGTAATATAAAAATTTTTATAAAATCATTTAAGGGCTGAATCAAGGTTTTGACCGTGAATTAGATTACTTTAATATTATTTAAACCGAAAATAGTCTGATATCGCCCCTGGTTTGCCTGAGATGCCCTATGCAGGCGATCGCAAGTAGACAATAATGCAAACTGTGAGCGCAAATACAATCTCGAAGCTCAACCAACTCTGACCTTGAAATCAGAACTTTAAGAGAGGACTTCAATCGTGAAATTGGCAGTTTACGGAAAAGGTGGCATCGGTAAATCAACCACGAGTTGCAATATCTCGGTTGCTTTGGCTCGCCGGGGCAAAAAAGTGCTGCAAATTGGCTGTGATCCTAAACACGACAGCACGTTTACCCTCACCGGCTTCTTGATCCCCACCATTATTGATACGCTGCAAGCCAAAGACTACCACTACGAAGATGTCTGGCCAGAAGATGTGATTTACAAAGGCTACGGCGGCGTGGATTGCGTCGAAGCCGGTGGCCCCCCCGCTGGGGCTGGCTGTGGCGGCTATGTGGTGGGCGAAACCGTCAAACTGCTGAAGGAACTGAACGCCTTCGATGAATACGATGTGATTTTGTTTGATGTCTTAGGGGACGTGGTTTGCGGTGGGTTTGCCGCCCCGCTCAACTACGCTGACTACTGCATGATTGTGACTGACAATGGCTTTGACGCTTTGTTTGCGGCGAATCGGATTGCGGCTTCTGTGCGGGAAAAAGCCCGCACTCACCCCCTACGGTTAGCAGGCTTAATTGGCAATCGCACCAGCAAGCGCGACTTAATTGATAAATACATTGAGCATGTCCCAATGCCGGTGCTAGAGATTTTGCCCCTGATTGAAGACATCCGAGTCTCCCGCGTCAAAGGCAAAACCCTATTTGAGATGGCAGAGACTGATCCCGCCCTCAGTTATGTCTGTGATTATTACTTGAATATTGCTGACCAAGTTTTGGCTCTACCGGAGGGCGTAGTGCCAGAAGATTCTCCCGATCGCGACTTGTTTGCCCTCTTGTCTGATTTCTATCTCAACCCAACTGTCCCGGCCGTTAGAACCGAGGAGGAATCTCTCGATCTGATGATGGTTTAAAAATGTAGTCTCCGTAACCTTGTTTAAGGCATGAATTCCTAAGTCTGACTTACAATTCAGAATCTAGAACTCATCTCTTGAACAGGGTGTTACGTGAATACTCAAGAACTGCGTCAGTCCGTAAAAACGAAATGGCTCGATTATTACCAGGAAAACCGCCCTTGGCTGGATCGATTGGCAGTCTGGATTAACCACAAGGGTCTGCGCCGCCCCTCCTCTAGCTTTATCCTGGCAACCCTGAGTGTATTAGAGCCACAGTTGCCGTTTATGTTCCCAATTATGGTGGAACTGAGTAATGACCCGGATCGGATTGTGGCCGCCCTGGGGCTAAACTTTAACCCCGCCAAGGAACTAGAGGCGCTGGCTAAGGCTGAAACCGTCGAGCAGACGGCTGTCAAGGAGGTCAAACTACTGCCCAGTCCAGCCACCGAGTTTAACCCCCCCACCAAACGAATCAGCATTCGGGCGGACGAAGAGTGCCAGGGCGGCTATCGTTCCCCTCGCTAGTTCTATGCCTGGTTTTGAATCTAAATGCATGGCCTGTAACCCCTTTAACAACGACCTATGACTCTTGCTGACACCCAACCCCAAGCGCTGGATTTTGAATGCGAAACCGGCAACTACCACACCTTCTGCCCAATTAGCTGCGTCGCCTGGCTCTACCAAAAAATTGAAGACAGCTTCTTTTTGGTGATTGGCACCAAGACCTGCGGCTATTTTCTCCAAAACGCGATGGGCGTGATGATTTTCGCGGAACCCCGCTACGCGATGGCAGAACTGGAAGAAGGCGATATTTCCGCTCAACTGAATGACTACGAAGAACTGAAGCGGCTGTGCGACCAGATTAAGCGCGATCGCAATCCGAGCGTGATTGTCTGGATTGGCACCTGCACGACCGAAATCATCAAAATGGACTTGGAAGGGCTAGCCCCCCGCCTGGAAGCCGAAATTGACATTCCAATTGTGGTGGCTCGCGCCAACGGGCTTGACTACGCCTTTACCCAGGGGGAAGATACCGTCCTGGCAGCGATGGCCCACCGCTGCCCCGACAAAGCGCCGACCATGGAAGCCGAGAAAAAAGAGCGGAATGCGATCGCCTCTTTGCTCAACTTTGGCAAGAAAAAAGAAGACGTGGCGATCGAAGAGTCGGAGTATCACGATCATCCCCCCTTGGTGCTGTTTGGCTCCCTGCCCGACCCAGTTGTCACCCAGCTCACCCTCGAACTGAAAAAACAAAAAATCAAAGTTTCCGGCTGGCTACCGGCCAAGCGATTCACGGAACTGCCGGTGATTGAAGAAGGTTATTACGTCTCTGGGATTAACCCCTTCCTGAGTCGGACGGCCACGACGCTGATGCGGCGACGCAAATGTAAGTTAATTGGTTCTCCTTTCCCGATCGGCCCGGATGGCACGCGGGCGTGGGTCGAAAAAATTTGCTCTGTCTTCAACATTGAACCCCAAGGTTTGGACGAGCGAGAAGCCCAAATTTGGGCTGGCCTCGAAGATTACCTGCAACTGGTGCGCGGTAAGTCGGTCTTTTTTATGGGCGATAACTTGCTAGAAGTGTCTCTGGCTCGGTTCTTAATTCGCTGCGGCATGACCTGCCCCGAAATTGGCATCCCTTACATGGACAAGCGCTACCAAGCGGCTGAACTGGCGCTGCTAGAAAAGACTTGCCACGAAATGGGGGTTTCCTTACCCAAGATTGTCGAAAAACCCGACAACTACAACCAGCTCCAGCGGATTCACGACTTAGGGGTTGACTTGGTGATTACCGGCATGGCCCACGCTAACCCGCTGGAAGCGCGAGGCATCAATACCAAGTGGTCAGTCGAGTTTACCTTTGCCCAAATTCACGGCTTTGGCAATGCCCGCGACATTTTGGAGCTGGTGACCCGCCCACTCCGCCGCAATAACTCGCTCAAAGATCTGGGCTGGGACAAGCTGGTTAAGGAAGAAGCAAAAGTTTGATTGGTTTTGCCCTCGGTTTAGTTTAACTCTGATGCCCTGTCTGTGCAGGGTATCAGAGTTTTAAACACTTTTATCTTTAGTCATGTTTCGATCTGACCACTACGCTGATTACGACTACGCTATCGGTGTCCTGGCATTAGGAGATCCAGTAAAGCTTGCTGAACTGGAGCAATTACTGGATGGATTTCCTGACGGAGAAGACAACTTCCTCGGCAACCCTTGGATCATTAACGCGATCGCCTGTGGTTCCCAAACCTCTATTAAGTGGATGCTTTCCCGTGGTGTTGAGCTTGCATTTCCCGTCAGGGATGGCTACACGGTTCTACACCTTGCTTTGGAGCGCCAAGAATCCGACAAATACGAAGTGATTGAACTGCTCTTGCAGTACGGTGCTCCTGTAAATGCTCATGGCATTAACGACTGGACACCAGCTCACATGGCGGCTGTTGGTGAAGACATTGAGGCACTTAAGCTCGTGATGCAATATGGTGCTGATTTGTCCATTCGCACCGGCATTGATGACTACGCTACCCCATTGGAAGAAGCCCGCCGACTCAACAGCACACGGGCTGTACAGTTCCTTGAAAATTTGGCTGAGTAGCTCAGTGTGAGTTTGTCACTCGCAATCGGGTAAGGTAGTCTTGCATCCATTCACCTGTTACCCCCAGATGCGCCCTTCTTCGTCCCCCCCGCCATCGTCAACAAAATCAACCCCTCAGATTGGGCAGCAGATAGCGCAAGCGCTCAACAACTCTACGCTGTTCCGCTATCTGCTGCTGTTTGGCTGCGGTTGGGTGACGGTACTGCTGGTGAATTATTTCTACGGCACGATCGCCCTCTTTACCGCCGCAGGTCTGTTTGCCGCCTTGCTGAATTACCCGGTTGCTTGGCTGTCGCGCTATATTCCCAGGGGTTTAGCGATCGCTATTGTATTTCTGGGGGCGATCGCCCTCCTGCTGGGTCTAATCACGCTGCTGGGTATAGAAGTGGTCAATCAAGGGCAGGGGCTATTAACCCGTCTGACTGAGGACTTAAACAACCAAGACCTGCTGCCGTTTCGAGACTTTTTAGACAGGCTTGAAATTGACAAAATCATTGCCACGCTGCAAACTGGGCTGGCTTCTGGCTTGGGAATTGTCCAGGGCATCTTTTCTGGCGTTTTTACGGGCATTTTTGGGGCGGTGATTAGCCTCTATATGCTGATTGATGGCGAAAAGCTGTGGCAGACTGCGCTCAAACTGATTCCAGCCGTCTCCCGCGATCGGTTTGCCCAGACTTTCCGCCAGAGCTTTTTAGGATTCTTGCGCGGACAACTGCTGTTGATGCTGTTTCTATCTGTGCTGAGTTTCGTCGCATTTTCGATCTTGGGGGTCAACTTTGCCCTAATTTTGGCCGTAATCATTGGCATTCTGGATGCGATTCCAGGGATTGGCGCAACCTTGGGGGTGCTGGTGGTAACGCTGTTAGTATTTGCCTCCCAAGGCTGGCCGATCGCCCTCAAGGTGGTGATTGCCTGCGTCATCCTCCAACAAATTCAAGATAATTTTATCCATCCGAAAGTGATGGGCAATGCGCTGGAATTGAATCCAGTCTTGCTGTTTCTAGCCATCTTTATCGGTGAGCGGGTGGCTGGACTATTGGGCGTGTTTTTGGCAATTCCAATTGCTGGCATGATTGCTGCCTGGATGCGCTCGATGCAAGCGGAGCAGACAGAGGCTGAGTTAGGAGAAATAGGGCGATCGCCAGAGGATTAGATTTGTCCAGTCTGACTGGGGTTGATGGCGCACCCACCGCTAGGGTTCAGCCAGGCGATCGCTCTACACCTTGATGTTATTACTATTTTTTGATAATCTTTATCAATAAAATATGGCAGATGAAATTTAGTTATGACCATCACCGTGACGGAAGCTGAGTGGGAGGAACAGTGGGAAGAATCCTGGGAGCAAACGGTATATAACCCGACGCATGAACCGTTTACAGAGATTTGCCAGATGCCGAAAGCTTTTGGTAGAGGCACCTATGAGTACATCGAAGTGTATCCAGAGGTATGGCTATGTATTTTACACCATACCTATCGGGATGAAATCTTGCTCAAACTACCAGAAGTTGTGCATCCAGTTGAGTTTGGTTTTATGCTGGCGGGACAGTACATCGACGGTGATGGCGGAACCCTGAGCACCAACAATACCGTGATTTCTGGTAATGGCATTCAGCAGCAGCTTGACTGCAAACTATGCGCCAATGAAATGAGTATGGGACTCTTCGTTACCCTGCCGCCTGAGCGCCTCGCAACTTTTTTCCCAGATCCGTCTGGACAACTTCCGGTTGAATTGGACTTTTTAGTCAAAGGTGACGATTGGCAAACCCTTATCTATCCCAAAAGTAATCCTGCGATTCAGCGAACGGTGCAGGAAATTATCACCTGTCCCTATCAGGGATTTAAGAAGCGTCTATTTCTTCAGAATAAAGTTCATGATTTGATCACGTTGCAATTGCTATCGGTATTGCGAGATCCCGGCAGTTTACCGCCTCCAACTCGCCTCAAGTCTTCCACGATTGCCAGCATCTATGATGCCAAAGCCCAGTTGTTGGGTAATTTGGAGCAACCGCCCTCTTCGCTAGAGTTGGCAAACCAGGTGGGACTAAGCGATCGCACATTGCGGCGGGGCTTTCAGGAACTCTTCGGCACGACCGTCTTCGGCTATTTGACTCAGCAACGGATGGAGCAAGCAGAGCGACTGCTGCGAGAGTGCCAAGTCACAGTGGCTGAGGTTGCCAATCGGGTGGGTTACGCCAATCCTTCTCACTTTGGGGCAGCGTTTAAACGGCAGTTTGGCATCACCCCTCAAGCCTGTTTGAGCGGTAAAAAGGCCGTTTCGCGGGGATAAGTCCGTTTCAGAGTTGATAGGACTACAGGGGTTGCTCTATGCTCATTTCAATCTATTAAGACCAGTTCTCAATAGGTTGGGTGAGCTATTGAGTGTGAGAAATGAAAATGAGCTTGGGACAATTTTCGGCGGCTGCGATCCGCTTGGCGGCCTGGATGGCGATCGCGTCACCTGCGATCGTGACACTACCAGGATGGGCGCAAGCAGGCTGTGCTGATCAATGCGAGAAAGTTACGGAAACAGGTTCGCCTCGCGCATCTATAAATGATGAATCCATACTCCTATCAGAGATTCACAACATCGATCAGCTTGGCCGCCCTGCTACAACGGTCAAAGACTGGATGGCGCAGGTGGAAGCAGCAACCACGCAGGTGACAGGGGTTAAACTCAACCGGACTGACACAGAACTGGAAATTGTGCTGGAAACCCAGGATGCCAAACCTTTGCAAGTTGATGCCACGAAGTTTCGCACAGAAGGAAATAGTCTAATTGCCGATATTCCGAGCGCAGTGCTAGCACTGCCGGAAGGACAAGCCTTTGTGGCAGAGAACCCAACCCCAGATATTGCGACGGTGCAGGTGGTGCAGCAGCAAGCAAGCAGCATTCGGATCAGCGTGACCGGGAACAATGCCTTACCCAAGACAGAAGTGACGCTAAAAGCGGGAGCCTTTGCCTACAGCCTTAACCCAGAACCAGAGGAGCCAGAAGAGGAAATTGTTGTAACGGGACAAGCAGAGGGCAGCTATTTTGTCCCCGACACCTCTTTGGCGACTAAAACCGATACCCCGATTCGTGATCTGCCTGTCTCAATTCAAATCGTGCCGCAGCAGGTACTTGAAGATCGCAGGATCAGATCGATAGCAGAAGGAATAGAGACTGTAAGTGGCGTAGTTGAAGCTGGCAAGTATTTCAACGGAACGAATGACTTCCTAAGCATTCGTGGCTTTACGGTTTCCAGAACTCTCCGAAATGGATTCCCTGAGAACGCTGGTAATTCGCCTATTAGTACCATTCCCGCAATCGTCCTTGATCGGATCGAGGTGCTTAAAGGACCATCTTCAGTGATCACAGGTGCGATAGAACCGGGTGGAATTGTTAACTATGTCACCAAGCGGCCTTTGCGCGAGCCTTCCTACAAGATTGGCTTTGAGGCAGGGAGTTTTGGACGGTATCAGCCCAGTATTGATCTATCAGGTTCGCTGACAGCCGATAGAAATGTACTTTACCGCCTGATTGCTGCCTATGAACATAGAGAGAATATCCAAGAATTCGGCAATTCCGAGATCACGTCACTCGCACCTTCAATTTCAGTCAAACTCGGCGATCGAACCGATTTGGATCTGTACTTCGAGTACAGCAGGTACTATGCTAATCCCTTTATCTCTGGAGTTCCAGTTCTCGATGACGGGAGTTTGCCTGAACGCAGCCTGTACCCTGGTTATCCCGGTTTTAATGAAATCGATGCGAGTGACAGAAGAGCTGGCTATTCATTAACCCACAGCTTCAATGAAAATTTGCAGATTCGCAACAATTTTGCTTTCACCAACACGTTCTACAAGAGAAGACAAGTCTATGTAGACTCAATCGTAGAGGATCGTTTTCTCCGATTCGGTACTTTTGATGCTGATGAGAGCTATTACAACTATTATGCCGGAATTGACTTTCTCAGCAAGTTTAGAACTGGGTTTGTTGCCCACAACGTGTTGGTAGGCTTCGATTTCAACTACTACACGACCAACGCTGTCAGTGCTAATAATTTTGATCCAACCGTTGTCCCCTTTTTAGATATCCGCAACCCTAACTACAATGCTTTGACAGCGAAACCAGAGGTTTTTGCATCTCCTACAACTGTGACTGACCGAAAATCCTATGGACTCTACATTCAGGATCAAATCACCTTTAGCAAACAATGGAAATTACTGATTGGAGGACGCTATGACTGGATATCTGATGATACAGGATCAATTAGTCTGGATGGTGTAAGAACGACTTCTGTGCAAAATGATGGAGCCTTCAGCCCTCGCATTGGCTTAGTTTATCAGCCCAGTCAAAATGTTTCACTGTATGCCAGCTATACCCAGTCATTCAACCCAGCGATCGGACGCAATCCAGATGATAAACCGTTTGAGCCAACCAAGGGAACGCAATACGAAGTCGGGGTTAAAACTGATCTTTTAAATGGTAAACTTTCGGCAACTTTGGCAGCTTACAATATTACAAAGACAAATGTGCTGACTCCTGATCCCGATCCTAGCTTGGCGGTGCAGGGCTTCCAAGTGCAAGTTGGGGAACAACGGAGTCGCGGGATCGAGCTAGATGTAGCGGGTGAAATTTTACCGGGTTGGAAGATCATTGCTTCCTATGCCTATACTGGTGCAACAGTCACCACCGATAATTCCGATCCCAGCACGGTTGGTAATCGCCTTGCAAATGTGCCGCAAAATCAAGCCAGTCTGTGGACGACCTATGAAATTCAAAAGGGGGACGTGAAAGGATTGGGATTTGGCTTCGGGCTATTTTATGTAGGCGATCGCCAAGGTGATTTAGAAAACACATTTTCACTGGGGAGCTATTTACGGACGGATGCGGCAGTCTACTACCGTCGTAATCAATTTAATGCTGCGATCAACATCCGCAATCTTTTTAACGTGAACTACATCAGTTCATCTTCCTATCGGCTATATGTTGATAGAGGAGAACCGTTTACCGTTGTTGGCTCCGTCAGTTGGGAGTTTTAAGGATGTGAATGGGTGTAGATGAATGGATGGGGTGGAATTGAATCCAGTCTTGCTGTTTTTAGCCATATTTATCTTGTTTCACAGATTTATGCAAAAAAATTAGGTCATTCACCATTAGCAGTTTGCCTGCAAAGCCTTTGATTGCCGCAGGTTGATCGAGGGACTTCAAGATAAATTGGCGATAAATATCAGACGACTGCTGGGTATTAGTTTACATTTGGGCACTCTTTTGTAAGAGGTCTAGTATATTAGGCGTAGCTCTTCCGAATAGGTAATATGCGACCAATATTTAGCACCAAAACATCACTAGAAAATGGGCCCAGAAGATCCTGATATGATTACAGCCTCTTTGTTACAAGCTGCCCGGGCCATTTACGAAAGCTATCGTAAAACCCATGTCGAGCCTCAGTTGCCTCTGGGAGTTGCCATTAACCGGCAAACCCAGCGGGGACATTTAATCTTTACGGGCAAGCCTGTGCTATTGCCCCAGGAGTGCTTTATTCCGCTGACTCAACTCGAAACCCCGGAAGAAGAATAATTTTTGAACTGTTAGTTTTTGCTGTTGGTGCTGCGATCGGTAGCTTCCTGAATGTGGTCGTCTATCGTTTGCCGGAAGGGATGTCGCTTTTATTTCCCCCTTCCCGCTGTCCGTATTGTTTAACTCGCCTCAAGCCCTACGAGAATGTGCCAGTCCTCGGCTGGCTGATGGTGCGGGGGCGGTGTAATCATTGCCACAATTCGATTTCAATCCGCTATCCTTTGGTCGAGGTGGCGACAGGCATTCTGTTTTTGCTTGTCTTTTGGCGCTACGGATATACGTGGCTGACCGTTGGCTATTGGGCGTTTTTTAGCTGGCTGCTCGCCCTAGCCCTGATTGACTTTGACACCATGCTGCTCCCCCACCCCTTGACGGCCTCTGGCTTGCTGGTGGGGCTGGGTTTCCAGATCGCCATTGGCACTCTCAGCGATTTTAATCTGGTGACGGGGCTGAAATACTTAACCGATGGTCTGATTGGGGCAGTGCTGGGGATTTGGATCTTTGAGCTGATTGGCTTAGCAGGTGCGATCGCCCTCAAGCAAGATGCAATGGGCGGTGGTGATGGCAAAATGACGGCGATGATTGGGGCCTGGCTGGGCTGGAAGTTGATGCTGCTGTCGTCTTTTTTGAGCTGTGCCTTGGGAGCGGTGATTGGCGGTGGCGCGATCGCCCTTGGGATTTTAGGTCGGCGTCAGCCGCTCCGGTTTGGCCCCTTTTTGGCCCTGGCCGCCGCCATCACGACGCTCTACGGTGAAACTATTTTGCAAGCCTATCTGAGTTGGATGGGTTTAGTGGGTTAGCTGTTGGCAAGCAGCTTAACGTAAACCCGATCGCAGCGCTGGGTTTCTACCCCGGTGGCGGGTTGATAGCCGTGTTTTTCGTAGAGTTTGACGGCGGTGTCTAAAATTGTGGCGGTTTCAATCCAAATTCGCTGGAAGCCTTGAGCGGCGATCGCCTGCTCTAATTGCGCTAGCAAAAACTTGCCCAGTCCTTGCCCTCGCGCTGGAGGCAGCAGATACATCTTGCGAATTTCGACTGCTTTTTCGCCCCGCACGATCGGGTAATAGGCGGCCGTGCCGACAATTTGTCCCTGCTGTTCTACCACCCAAAACCGGCCGCCCGTCGCTTGGTAAAATTGCTCTACTTCCAGCACATCTTGGTCTGCGCCTTCGGGTTGCCAGGTCAGCCCATACTCGGTCAATACTGTCTGAATCACAGCGGCAGCGGCTTGGCGATCGCTTGGTTGCCAGTCACGAATCAGTAAATCCCGATAGCTGACGTTCATGGTGCAAAAGGAGTTAAGCCTGATTCTGTTAGGGCTTGGTTTAACTCAGTCAGCAGCTTCAACCTTGATCCCCACGCTTGAAGATAACCAAAATCAAGCCGTTGTCCTTGCAGCTTCAGCACACCTAAAATATCTCGCCATTGCTTCTGCGATTGCCGTTGCGTCATTCGATACCACAACAGCTTTTGCAAAATAATATCTTCAGGGGTCGAGAAAATTAATCTGCCGTTAGGTTCGCGGATTGTGTAGGATTGCCGCCGTTGAAACTCAGTCTGCTCAAAGGGAGTGTCTTTAAGGATAAAAATATCAACTTTGCCGAGAGAGTCGTTGTCAATCAGGTTAAAGGATTGCTGGTCGCGAATTGCATCTCGCACCGCATCCTCAGAAACGTAAAAGCGTGGTGTGAACGCTGCCATCAGAGCAGCCACTTTCTCCGGTAATAGGTTAGCAACAACATCAATATCCTCGGTGGGGCGAGATTCTCCCCACAGACCACTGGCAACTGAACCACCAATTAGGTAAGGAATGTCCAAAGCGTCAAGAATTCGAGCCACATCCAGCGCCAAAGAAATTGGGTCAGTCAGCATTAGGGTTTGATTTTGGTTAACGATTGACGCAGGTAGCTGCTCTACTAAGGCTTTTCCCAAAATACTCTCAGCCCAGTAAGCTCGAATTTGCCCTGGACTAGCATTGGGGTGCCGTCGCTGAATCCCAGCCAGGTTGAGTTCCCAGCATCCCTTTGTCCATTTAGCTAGCCGTTCGGCTTTTTGATCAATGGATAGGTTTCGCAACAAGCTAAACAGCACAAGTTCGGTTTCGATGCTGGTGTCGATCGATTGCGTTTTGTAGCCAGGTAGGGGAGAAAGCTGCATTGATTGGGCAAGAGCAAACAAACTAACTGTGAATTCTCGGCTCAGGGTGGAGGGTTTCTAATAGTTTACTTTCGACGATCGCCAATTTTGGCAGCCGCTGTTTGACTTGCTCCTCTGGAAAATAGGTTGTCGCTAAAATCCAGTAGATGCCGTAGTGCCGTGCCTCTGAGGCCATTAAGCCCCCGTAAAACTGGGCTAGTTCTGGCTCAGGACAATGCTGAGCCAGCAGTCCCAACCGCTCATGACTGCGGGCTTCAATTAAGCCACAGACAAGTAAAGTATCTAGCAACCGCTCTGGCTCTTGCTTGCGAATCTGGGCGTTTAAGCCCACACCGTAGGGCGGTGCCGCCAACGGGCCCAAGGCAATCCCCCGCCGCTCTAGCCACTGGTTAACTAGCTCGAAGTGCTCCAACTCTTCTTGGGCGATCGCCGTTAACATCCGCACCAGCTTGCTATTAGACGGGTAGCGAAACATTAAATTCAGGGCGACTCCGGCTGCTTTACGCTCACAGTGCGAGTGATCGAGCAAAATGGTGTCGAGATTGGCGATCGCCTGCTCGACCCAAGCGGGCGAGGTTGGCTGCTGAAGAAATTTGATTTTGGCTAAAACAGTCACAGGTTCTGGGCAAAATGCAATTGGGGCAATCAAAAAACTTTTTCATGTAAAACTCGCCCGTACACAGCTTCTGTTTGGCGGGCCAACTGGGCCCAATCGAAGCGGCGGAACAGTTCCTGATAAGCGCTATTGACCAGGCGACGAGCATACTCTGGTTTGGTCAGCACCTCCAGAATTCCCCAGGCCAGCGAGTCGGGCTGGTTAGTCCAAGTCACCACCCCGGTTCGATTATGGCGCACCACTTCCGGTAAGCCGCCAGTATCTGAGACGACGACGGGCACCCGGGCGGCGAAGCTTTCGAGGGCGACAATCCCAAACGGTTCGTACAGGCTCGGAAACACGGCGCAGTCGGCGATGGTTTGAAACCGATCTAAGTCTTGGTCAGACATGAAGCCCGTAAAATAAAACTTGTGCCAAATTCCTAAATCCCAGACCTGCCGCTTTAAGTCATCGCTGTTGCCGCTGCCAATAATCACAAATTTAACTTTGTCATTCATGGCGCGAATGACTTTGGGCGCAGCATGGATCAGCACCGATACGCCTTTTTCGTGGGTGAGTCGCCCGACGTAGTAAACGATTTTTTCATCGTCGTTGGCGAAATTGCGGCGAAACTGGCGATGATCATGCCGCTCTGGCTGACGTTTTTTTTCCGGTCGAATCCCATTGTAAACAACATCAATTTTGTTCCAGTCCACATTTAGGGTGCGTTCCACCTCGCGGCGCATGTAGTCCGTGCAGACAATAATCCGCCAGGCGTGGTGGGCGATCGCCCGCTCTTTGCCGTTGATATAAGCCTGATCGGAGGTATAAATCCCGTTGTAGCGCCCAAATTCTGTGGCGTGAATTGTCGCGATCACAGGCATCTGAAATCGCTGCTGGAGGGCGATCGCCGCATCTCCGACCAGCCAATCATGGGTATGCACCAAATCAAACTGACCATCGTTAGCCAGCAATTTGCCAGCATGTTCGCCCATGCTCTGGTTCATGTTGGCAATCCAATGAAAAAAGTTGTCGCCAGCCGCCACCGGCACCCGATGGACAGCGATCCCATCCACTTCTTCGTAGCGGGGGGCTTCACCAAATTCGACCGTAATTAAGTGAACTTGATGACCAAGTTTGACCAACTCTGGGTAAAGTTCACCAACATGGCGAGAAATACCCCCAACCACACGGGGAGGAAATTCCCAGGTCAGTACCAAAACCTTCATAGGGCTCAGTCAGCGCAATTCTCTGCCTGCGAGTTTAAACTAATTTGCTCAGCAGCATTCGCACGATCGCCATGGGTCGGGCAGGGCGGCGCACTGATTGATCGATCCAACCAACCAACCGCTTGCTGCAACCGGACAAGGGCCTCTTCTGGACGATCCTTGAGCAAAAACACAATCGCGGCTGCGGCTTGCTCTAGTGCCCTTACCTTCCGGTTTGATTTTAACCGATGCCAGTCATTAGATTGAATGCTCAACTGCTCTGCTAAGGTTTGGGCCAGCTTTAGCGACTCTGCTGCGGCAGGATGAGGCTGAGGAACGGTGGGTAGAGAATTGGCTGCGCTCATAGGTATCCTGGTATTGCTCTCTTCTCCTTTGTATCAGGTCAACGCCGCTATGCAACCCCTTGACCCCATTCCTGATCATTCAGTTGAACCCGCAGCCGAGGTTGAACAAGCCTTTGCTGAGACGGATGCCTTAATCGATCAGTTGAGGCAGCAGTATGAACAGGTGCAGGCAACACGGCGAAGAGTCGCCCAGACAGCAACTGCTCAGCCAGAGGACGATTCTCTCCAGGAGGGCCAAGCCGATCGCATCAAAGCCAAATTAGAAGAATTAGAGCTAAATCTAGCCTTTACAATTCTTAGCTCTCTAGGCGATGCCGCCCGCGAACGGTTAGAGGAAATTACTCAGCAAGAGAGCTTCTGGCAGTTTATCCGCTTTGCTGGGTTGGGGTTCATTCTTGGTTTAGTGATTAAAGGGATCACGGGCTGAGTTAAAAAATCCACCAAAGATAAAGAAATTCTAAAGCCGCTTTACAGACTGTAATAAAAGCCTTAATGTAGGGAAATGAAAGGGGTGATTTCCGCCTCTCTTCGTAATAAACCTTAATTTATCGCCATTATCCCATGACAACCACACTTCAAAGACGCGAAAGCGCCAACCTGTGGGAACAGTTTTGCAACTGGGTCACCTCCACCG
>JAHHGS010000030.1 GCA_019359715.1 Aphanocapsa sp. GSE-SYN-MK-11-07L
GTAAATAAGCGGTTCTGAACTGTTCTTCAACGGCGATAATTTTGTTTTGGGTTTTTTTATTGGAGATCAGGTCACGCAGGCCCGCCCAGATTTCATAGATTTCTTTGCCGATCGCTTCAATTTTATTAGCCTGTTTGGTTCCCTGTTTGTCAGCATTGGGCTTATAGGTCACGTAGAGACGGGCAAACTTGGGTTCGCGCAGTCCTGAACGTGCTAAGTGTTGAGCGCGGCTCACCTCTGCCATTAACAACTGATCAATATCGGGGTTGGTGTTACTCTCAATCAAGCCCAGCAGTTGTTGCGTTCGGTCATTGCTGGTGCTTTCTCCGCCGATATGGATATCCCAGACCAGGTAATAGGGAATGTTCAGTAGCCCTTCCATCAAGCCGTCATACAACCCAATCAGATTTTCGGCTAAATCATAGATATGAACGCCGTAGACCTCAAAGCCCCAAACGAACGTTCTTGACCCTGAACCGCGCTGCAAGACTAAGGCGGCGGACTTTGCGCCAAAAAAATCAAACTCACAGGTGGCTTGCAGGGGCAAATATGCCGTTGCGCTATCGTGGCCAGCTTGACCTGTAATCTTGAGGTCAAGCGGATGGTTGGGTTTATAGAGTTTGTCATTGGGGTGGAGCATGGGATTTCACCGGAGGGAGTAAGGATTTTTCAATGACAGAACATGAGTCCGCTAGGGTATCGGATAAGGACTCCTGACCGTTATGGGTTAGATTCGACAGCGAATAGACGAGGAGGAGATGATCGTCCAGGCAAACTGTGGTCGTCCGGGCGATCGCTCTGGCGGCAGCGGTTATTTCCACCAACGATTGATCAAACGGGGGTTCAGGGTTTGGGTGCATTTGGCTTGACCGGAGGGGGTAGGGTGTCTCGATTCGGTTTGTGGGGCAGGTGCAGGACTGGAATCGGCAGAAAGCGCCCAAAATTTGCCCAGGCGGATTCTTCTCCTTTCCCGGCATAGAGCCAGTAAGCCGCAATCACAGAGCCACCTGCTAACCCTGCTTTTATTTTGTCTTTGGTAATTTCCGTGATGACCGCCATCGTGACCACTCCCGCGAGTAAGCCAGGAGTCAAATAGGACGGGAAAAACCATAACAGCTTTTTCTGTCTCCCCAGCGCTCGATTGGGGACAATCGGTTGATTTTGAATGGGCATAGCAAACGGAGAGCAGAATCCCGCTCAAATTAGTTTAGAAAGATATTGAGGAGTGCATCCCCAACCAGCACTCCGGCGACGATCACGACCGCTTTATTGATGACGACCCGTCCGCCCTCGTCATCATCATTTTGATGACGACCAAATCTGATCGCGAGAAACACCACCGACAGAAGGCCAAAAATCCGAAAAATGCCACCAATCCAATCGGGGATTTGATCAAGGTCAGCAACGCCAAACCGGTTGAACAACGTCTTTAGCCCGTTCTCCAAGGTGTCGAAGAAAAGCGCATGGGCTGGCGCGTGACTGGTCATCAGTAACCAGCCCACCACCATCCCAGAGCCGAACAACAGCTTCAGGCGATAGGGCTGGGGAATCCGCTTCCAGTAGTGTTGCAGCAGCGCAAATAACAAGCCACTGATACCACATACCCATAAGATCAACCATTCGCCTAACAGCACTCGGTAGAGGGCAATCCCGGCAACCGCCCCCCAACTGAGGAACGTCACCAGCGGCGAATCGAAAAAACGGTCTAAGGGGTGTGTCCGAACTTTTTTGGGGATAAGCATGGGGTTGACCTAAAGGATGATGTCCTCTCCAGATACGCAGTGAGTTTAAAAAGCGAACACACAAATTTTTTCGCTGCCAAAGCCGCTGCATCCAGTGCGGTTGGGGCGGGTTCTGCTCAGCAGCATCCGGGATGGGTTGAGCTTCGTCTTGCAGTGAGGCAGGGTTCACCATTCCTTTGAGGGCCGCGATCGCTCTTCTGTGAGCCATCCGTATCGCATCGGCTGATTTGCCCAAGCGATCACCAATTTCGGCGTATTTCATCCCCGCGTTTCGCATCTCAATAATCTGCCGCCGGGAATCACTGATTTTGGCGATCGCCTGGTTTAAGTGCGCTAAGTCGTGGTGCATCTGCTCCTGCTCGTAGGGGTCAGGGCACTCGTCTTCATGCACTAGGGGCGTAACGGCGGCGATCCGGGTAACTTTTTTGGACTGACTTCCTTCCTGGCGAAAGACGGCAATAATGGCACTGCGGACACAGGTGAAAGCCCAAGTGGCCAGGGCATGACCCGAACGTAAGTCAAAGCTGGCGATCGCCTTTTGAAACCCTTCCAAGGCAGCGGAATAGGCATCGTCAGCGTTTAGGGTTGAGAAGGCGTTGACCTGCTTCCACAACCAGCGATCGTAGCGAGACAAAAGCTCTGAGAAAGCGCGATCGGCTCTGCGTTTTTCCAAGGGCTGAGGCTGCGCCGGTGAGGGGCAAAATACCCGTTGGTAAATGTCAATCAAGCTTGAATCGGGCTGGCTGGATAGGCTGCTCGTGATGGCAGTCATGGCATTCCCCCAAATGTTTGAAATGGCTTAAGCCGAGTGCAATATGAAAAAGGTGATTTTTTGTAACCCCATCAAGGCAATGGGTGTGGGGTTGGCGGCAATCAGTCAAAAAGGGCAGGAGCTGCCCGTTGAAGGCAGACCTAACGAACGATCGCCAGTAATGGATAATCGAAAACGGGCGATCGTGCCAAAATTTCTTTGCCGCTGCCTGAATCAGTGCAGTCAAGCAAGGCTCCGAGCAGGATTGACTTGCCCGCGCCCATTAGCTTTGACCCATCAACAACGTAGTGATTGGCTTTAGGCATTCGCAGAGCAGGCTTCTCAGCAATGATTGGGGGAATGGTTTTGCTAAGAACAACCTTCAGTGTCTCTGGCGGCAATGAATCAAAAGGCTTGGGCAAGCGCCACTGGCTCTCTTTGTCCCCATAGCGAAGTTCTTTTACCTCACTGACGAAGGACAACCAGAAGCACAGGCGTTCAACTGCGCCAGAAGGGGATTTCGTACCTGGATACGGCTGGATGGATGGTGCAGAAGATCGCCCCTTTTTAACCAGCAATGCATCTTCACCCAGCGGCACGTTTGCAATATGCCCCGGCTGAAGTAGTAAAGCAGGCGATCGCCCTGGCACGGGCAGACGCTCAGGCTGCGGACGCGGCGATCGGGGGCGCGTTGATGAATAATTTGCGGTTTTGGGTAGCATAGGATTAAGCTCCTGTGGCTAAACAACGTAGGAGTTACCCACTCTGCCGCTGCGAAGAACTTTGCGAGAGGACTGACAGCGTACAGGGTGGGTTTTTAGGTTTTTGAGGAAGTGACTTTTTAAAGCCACTTTTCAGAAGAGATAATTACATACCCCTCTAAATGTGTCTGACAAGTTAGCCGGAAAAGGTAAACCTGATTTTACAATTTGTAATATTTGGGCTTGAGTGAGATTTCGAAAATCAAGTGTGAAAAAGCTCAAAAACCCAAATGGAATGGGAACTTTTGAGGTCAACAGTACTAAAAAAATCAAGCTTTTGCTGGGGAGTACAAAAGCTAATGATTCACTGGCACCTTTTGGGATTTATGTTTCCGCTAGGGCGGTTGGAATTGTCTCATAATGTCGGCTCCTGTTTTGAATACAGGCGAGTATAACACAAGTAGTACTACTATACACAATAGAAGAACCACTTAAGCATATAATGAGGTGAACAGGTACTCTAGTAGGGATAATATGTATGACTGACATAGTGGCGACTGATAAGCATCGGATCTCTGGCTATATTTCAGAGGAGTATAGACGGGCAATTGAAGCCTTGTCTGAGTCTAGAGATTGTTCTGTTTCTTCGCTAATTGAGCAAGCAATCAAGAATCTAGTTGACGAAAACATACTATTGATCGAGCTAGATCAAGATCTCTTAGAGTGGATAAAGACAGAAGCTAAACGTGGATTTAGATCTCCTGAAGACCATATAAGACTATTAATAACTGAAGCGAAAGAAAAAGGTTAGTTTTCCTAACTTAAATATTTACCACCTTTCTAATGTTGTTATTCTTCAAAATAAAACTAGACTCAAAACCATCAACAACAAAAAATTTTTTGTAAATTATATCAAATAGAAATCTGAACTCATGTTGATAATTCCTCCTATTTCTCAAACTTTAGAAAATCATTATTAGTGTTAGTCAAATACTTTCTCAACCTATCCCAAGAAAAAACTGAAACCATTTCACCAAAGCTAAACCACTGACCTCTGGAGAGAACTTCATATTCTTGATCGCTCCACCGATAGTTTGTTACCAATTTAAACTGCACAGCCAGCTTATACCACTCAATAAACTCAGAACTCTCCCATGCAAAAGGCGATCTTGCCTCATAAATAAACTCTGACAGCAGTTGGCAATCAGGCTCGACGAGCACAGGTTCGGTAATCATCAACTCAGTATGATTATCATTAACAACAAATTCCTCAGCCTGACTACTAAACTCCAGCTTCAACTGCTGTTGTCGCAATTCAGCTTTATTTCGGCGCTTCAGTTCCAATTCATCTTGGCGTTGTCGGGCCAGCTCAGCTTGTTCAATCTTTTTACGCATTGACGCTGGTAAAGATGCCCTTAAATCATCCCAACCTTGAATCGAAGGTTGAAGTACATCCCCAACTACCTCAGAAATTTCAACTGACGAAAACGCCGTATCAGCAGCCCTCTGACCTTTAAGGGTCAGGGCTGCTGCGGCTTGTATCCAAAATGAAACCATTACAAACCCTACATATTTAAAGAGTTGTGTAATTCCCTTATTTGACAAGGTTTGTGGCTGTTTGATTTGATTGATAGCTGCTGAATTTCTCGATAGTTGTGTAATCTCTGGCTCTGGTTGTGTTTCAGCCTGTTCTGGGGCTTGCTTATTTGCTTGAATATGTTCAGGGTGCCAGAGCGGTCTATTGATCGATTTATATAAGGTCTGCTGACTAATGTGGGCGATCGCAGCGATCGCCTTGGCACGAGCAGTTGCTAGCTCTGGTAATTGATTGTTAGCTTGCAAATCTTTGACTGCTTGTTTGATCCGTTGCTGGGCTGCGGCTTGTTTGGCTTGATGGAAGCTAAAGTCCGCTACCATTTTTTCTTGAGTATGGTAGCTAGTGGTGCGATTAGCATCTGCTCCTATTGGCCAGTAATAGCGCATCGCCCATCGAGCAACATCTTGGCTACGTTGGGATAGATCATGGGTATGGCTACTGTATTCATAAAAGCCGGGAGTATTCTCGGCAGTGGTGTGGATATACTCGGCGATCGCTCGTTCTGAATCCATGCCTCTGAAGACTCTCGCTTCACACGCAAAGGCTTTCAGCTTCTCGTTGGTTTGTCCAGGCCCACTCCACCCTTGCTTTTCTTGTTCAATCCGATGTGACCAGCTTTCGAGGGAGTGGCAGTTGCGATGTCCTCGGATTTTATGGTTATGTTCGGCATCCGTGATCGCTGCTTTGAGTTGACTAAGATCTTGACCTTGGGAGCTTTGCTCAAAGGCATCGAGCCAATCTTCTAATCTCCAAGTCAGGGGATTGAGATCATCATCCAAGGGTAGGAAGCCGGTGCCGGGCTGCATGGGCAACCGCACACCGTTATAGAGGCTAAAACCATGTCCTTGAGGAAGATACCGTTTGGGATTGGGGAAGATTTCACAATGACCAGACCGGAGTTTGATGCCTGCTGCTTCTAGAGCATATTTGAGGGTGACGGCGAGGCTAAAGCTGCTCAGTGCTTCGGGCAGGGGAATATAAATATGCAATCCACCGCTATGGCTGCTTTGATTGAGCAGGAGACGAACTATCCCAATCGCTTCTAGGGCGATTTGAATAGTCTTGAGAGCTAAGGGGTTTTGGTTGGGGTGGTAGGGGGAGTTGGCATCAATATCGAGGATCGCCCAGCGGCTACTGCGACAAGGACGGATGCCAATAATGCAGCTTGGATCTTGGAATAGTGACCACATCTCAACTGGAGTCAGCGGGTATTGCTTTATTGTTTCCCACTCTGCTTTTGCGCCTCTGCTCGGAGCATCGGCATAGATCCAGTCCCATCCGTTCGGAAAGAGTGTGGCGAGGTGCTGCCCTGCCTCAGAAAGGGGCAACGGGCCAACGAGTTGGTGGCTAATTGTTTTTTGAGTTTGCCGCAGTTTTCTCGAAGGCTTACCCCTTCGAGATTCTGGGCGAGATCGCTCTGAATACACGACTTCTACTCCACATTATTTTTTGTGTGGAGATAGCCTTTTGAAAGATTTCTACTAAATACTTGCCAATTAGCGTGTATGTTCGCTAGAATTTTGACACAAGAAACCCTGGCGACCTAACACAGAAATTGCACCTTCCAGTTAGCGTCTCCGAGACCATCTCAAATATTCGTTCAAAAGCCCAACTCCCCAGTTAGGGCTTTTAGCGTTTAAAGAACCATGTTTTGGGCATCACCTCCTTTGTTCTGATCGATCAAACTCTGTTTACTAAACCATGTCAAGCTTTTACGAGTAATTCACTACATCAGCAGTCGCAACTCTTCATCTTCAGACAATTTTTTACAAGCTTGCTTCTTCAATTTCCACAGGGACTGCCTACTCATTCTTTCTTGAATTGCTAGCTGATTATGCGCCGTAGGGGATTGTTCCAGACCAAATATCGCTTTCAAAACACGCACTTGCTTCAAACTCAGGTTACTAAATGCTTTTTCCATCATGCTTTGCAGTTCCTCACCCTCCTGTTGCTCATAGATGCAATGCAACAATTGGAGATCTAGCCGAGCAAGCTTAGAAATAATCTTGTAATGTAGATTATTAGAGCGTCGCAAGGTTCTCAGATGAGATCTTATGGTTTTAGCAGCAGATTCTTCAAAGCTCAAAAAATATTCAGCTCTACAGACCAAATCCCACAGCAGCCCGTACCCTTCCTGCTGGAAATCTTCAATTTCTTGCTGAGTGGCGATTCTACGGTATGGCTGGATCGCCTCCTCTACGAGATAGCTAAATTTGGCAAAATTAATCTCTCGGATCGCTTGTCTCCAAACGGGACTTGTATTTTTATCATGAGTTGCTCCCCCCAACACTATTTTTTCTTGTCTAAGTTTTATAGCAATCCGCAGTAAAGTTACATTCTCTTTATGAATTTTTGCGTCATTCCTTTGAGGGACTGAAAAGTAATTTAGACAATTAGTCATAGGAAATTAAGCCCCCTCACGGTTTCACTCCATAAGACAACAACTACAATGATTATTTTTTCGAGCATTTACTCTCTTGTTAAGAAGGTATAGCAAAGCGCTTAATTATTTTCAAGTAAATCTGATATTTTTTCATATCATCCTGTATATTTGGATTATTAGAAAAGTCACTATCAGCCCTTTTCAGCCATGCCGTTAAAAAATTTGTACTTTGATGACATCTTGGCGATTATCGAGTCAGCCCTCAGTTGCGCTGGTGATGCACCCCTTCGAGAAGCTGAGATTGTTGTTCTCAACGGTGCTTGGCACGGATTAACCTATGCTGAGATGGCTGAAGACTGCCCCTATAACGAGGGGAGTCTTTGTAGAACAGTAGCACCGCCACTCTGGAAGCGACTATCTTCGGCTTTGAACCTTGAGGTGACTAAACCAAAATTTCGGGCCCTCATGGAAACCGTTTCAGATCGCCTAGAGCGTGATAACCCAAGCTATAGCGCCCCGGAACATCGATTTATTGGTACGCCACCCCTCGTTAATAATTTTGTCGGTCGAGGAACTGAAATTCAGGAATTAATTGAAGCTGTTAAGCAATTTCGCTGTATTTTTGTTGGTGGTGCAGTTGGCATTGGTAAAAGTAGTTTAGCCGCCAAAGTTTTTAACCTCCTCACATCGATGGGAGGGTTTGATGTATTCGTCTGGAAATATTGTAATTACGACGATCCTGCTAAAGATGTGGAAGATTTGTTGAAACTACTTCAGCAACCAGAGCAGGACTTGATTGACGGTCTACGAAGCAAAAAACATTTCATCATTCTCGATGGCATTGATCGCTGGATGCTGGCTCACCGCCCGCAAGCTGAGCAGCTTATTCGGAAGCTCATTGAGTCTGAGCATAGAAGCCACATTTTGTTCACAATCTGCGAGTCATTAGCACTTGTGAATTATCTCATTGGTGGGGGTAGATCTGTCAGAGAGTTTAAACTGACGGGGTTAACGCTTAAAGATGCAAAATCCCTTTGTGCTACCTACGGAATTGAGGATTCAGTAGCAGAAGGATTTTCAAAATCCTACGATGGGATTCCTTTATTACTGCATAAAGCCAGTGAGCGAATCCAATTAATGGGTGGTAACTTCGAGGCCTTTATGGGCAACAAAACCTCTTTAGCCAGTTATCTTTTAGCCGATCATATTAGTCAAATTTTGACTCAAATTGGAGATACCGAAAAATTCATCCTTTCTTTTCTAGCTCATAAACTAGACTCAGAATCAATTTCACAACAAGATGCCTTGCTTATCCTTCGGCAAGATTCTAACTATACTACGTCAATGCTACTTAAAGGGTTAGACCTGCTAGAGCGACTACATCTGATAGACATCAAACGATCATCAACCATTGCATTTGTCAGCATTCCAAGAGCAATCCAAAAGCAAGTTCGTTCTAACATGAATCTTTCATTTTCCACGTAGTTTCAGTGTGAGATACTGCATTAACCCTTGGTGCCGCAAGCGGGAGAATGAAGATTCCGCCGAATTTTGCACTAATTGCGATTCTCCCCTGCTAATCAATGAGAGGTTTCGAGTCATTAAGCCACTCTACGATTTGCAGAGGCACCACGAAACTGATATCTATGAGGTACTTGATCTGACCGGATCTTGGATCAGTCCGCCTAACTCAATTAAAATCCTCAAAGTACTCAAGGCTTATGATCCAACAGGTATATTTATTTCTTTATTGCAAACAGAAGCAAATGCATTAAGAACGTTCAACCACCCTGCAATACCAAGATGTGACTTGGATGACTTTTTTTCAGTTTATCTTGAGAGAGAGCAAGAGGATTTGCACTGCCTGGCAATTGAAAAGATTGAGGGAATTACGCTTGATGAATTCATTCAGCGTCACGGTCGGATAACCCAAACCCTTGCGATCTCATGGCTGAGGCAACTCGCTGAAATTCTCCATTATGTTCACACACATAATTTTATTCATCGGGATATTAAACCTAGCAATATCATCGTTCGTCCCAATCAATCCTTGGCCCTGATTGATTTTGGAGGCGCAAGACAAACAACCTCAACCTACTACGCAAAAATTGGTGGCCGCTCTTTAGATCTCGTGACACGAGTTCATACAATCGGTTATACCGCTCCTGAGCAACTCAATGGTAAGGCGATTCCCCAATCCGACTTTTTTTCACTCGGCAAAACGTTGATCAATGCCTTAACTGGCAAAGAATTTCGAGAATTGCCCAGTGACCCAGAAACAGGGGAGTTGCTGTGGCAGCAAGAAGCCAAGCATTGTGACCCTCCGCTTTTACGATTTATAGAAGACTTGGCCAGCCAGGGGATGGCTCGCCGCCCCAAAACCAGCCAAGAAATATTGAACTTTCTAAACGATGCACTACCTCGACAACTGAAGAGATATGAACTCTTTAGGTCTAAGAAGATTCGATTAGGGGCACTCTTTTCGGGAGCGCTAATTCTGTTGGCGGGCTTTCACTTTGGACGATTACAAATTGCCGACAATATGTTGAACATTGGAGTAAGGCAATTGACCAGTAACCAACTGACCGAAGCGCAAACCAGCCTTAAGCGTTCTATTGCACTTAACCCAACGGCCGAAGCTTATACGAGCTTAGGGCTATTGTGCAAAATCACTCAACAGTACCAGTGTGCCCTAGAAAGCTACAACAAGGCGATTCAGCTTAATCCTAATATTTATGCAGCTTACTATAATCTCGGCTCTTACCACGAGGAACTTGGAGATTACCAGCAGGCGATCTCGGCCTATCAAAAAGCCATAGAAGTAAGCCAAGGCAAAGCCCCGGAACCCTTAAACAATCTTGCTCGTCTGCTGATTCTGCAAGGTAAAGACTCGGAAGCGAAAGCGTTGATTGAAAAAGCGTTGAAGACAACAAGCGATGACTTCGCTTTGGCGATCCTCCACAAAAATATGGGCTGGATTTTGTTCAATCAGCAAAAGTATTCTGAATCAGAAGTTGCTTTAAATCAGTCGATCTCGCTTGAACCCAATCTAGCCAGTAGCCATTGTCTCTTAGCCCAAGTTCAAGAAGCTCAGAAACAGCCTGCAAAGACTGAATGGCGACAATGTTTGACCATTCAGTCAGGAGATAGCGCCAGTTCAGAGGTGATCCAGTGGCGCAGTAATTTAATCAATCGTGCCCTTTCGTCGATTTGAGTCATGTCTAATTTTCGATTTCAGTTAGCCTTTGCCGTTCTTTTTTTAACGAATGGACTGCTTTATCCTGCCGCTACTCATGCATCCACCCCTGCTTCCGGCTGTCAGGAAGTGGCGCGAGTAATGCAAAGTTCAAATGATCAGTTCAAGGCAGGGGATAAAATTTGCCGCAATCAGGCGATCGCCTCCCCAGCACGTATCCGAGTTGCTTGCAAGGCAGTTCGTCGTGTGGTGTTGGTAGAAAGTTTGCGGGATCTTTACCAATGTGACCAGCCCCTCCCCCTGGTTCGTCGCTGCGTCATGATTCCTGGTGCCCCATGCGACCCAATGCGAACCAGGCTATCTCAAAATAAACCTCTACTGCTGCGACCCTATGGCGTAACTCTACTATCAGCGCCATCACAAATCGAATGGGCACCTGTCACAGACGCTGATCGCTATGCCATCACGATTCTGGGAGAAAGAACCAGCCAGCTTTCATCGACTGAACCACAACTGAATCTCCCAAAACTCGAAGGAAGAAATACCCTTCAGTTTGTAATTGAGGCTTTTCGTCATGATCAGTTGCTAGGGAGTTCCAACACGACCTTTAATTTATTGGGTGGTGTCCAAGCCAAACAGGTCAATGCGGATTTAGCTTTGATTGATCAGCTTCCGATTTCGCCAGAAGAAAAGACCTCCCTACGTCTGGCTATCTTTTCTGAAGCAGGGCTTTTGGACAATGCGATCGCCCTGTCCCAAAAGCAAGCACAAGTACAGCCCAATAATCCCGTGTCGCTGCGGCAACTCGGAGATCTGATGTTGGAGGCAGGATGGCTTGATGAGGCAACCGATGCCTATCTGAAGGCAAAGGAGATCGCAACAAAGTTAAGAAATCAAGCGGAACTTGAGCGCTCAGAAGCGGGGTTGCAACTGATCGCTAATTTCGGTACCTCAGAGAAATTAATCCCATGACCCAAGCAAAACAGCGCTGCCCCAAAAGTAAGGACTCCGATAGGTCGAGCTATGCAGCAGAGCAAGCTGTCCGTCCCGCAGTGCTTCAGCTTTACTTTTGCCTTGCTTGAGGGATTGATAGAACGTCTGCATCAATTGAGATTGAGACTCGTCATTGACCAGCCAAAGGGTTGCGACTGTCGAGCGGGCACCTGATTGAATCGCGGTGCCAGCAATGCCCAAGCTGGCGCGGTGATCGCCCTGCGCTGTTTCACAGGCACTCAACACCAACAGCTCTAGCGGCGCTGCGTCACGCGATCTCACTAGATTGCCCAACTCACTGAGCGTAATTCGTTCATTCCACGCCAAAATATAGGTCTGGCGGGGGTTCGATGAGAACTGACCGTGGCTGGCTAGGTGAATAATTGGGAAGCCTTGACCATCTTGAATTAATTCAGCGGCGGTGAATTTTTGATTTAAAAGGATCTTAGTTTGGAGGATGGACTCAATGGCTTGAACCTCTCTTTGCACGGCGGGGAGTGCTGGATACTGGGTGTCGTTCGTTTGCTCAGACAGCCCACCGACCAATGCTCTGAGTTGATTTGACGCTATGGGTTTAGGTGTCGTTTGCTCAGCCCCTAATGAATAGGCGATGCTGAAGCGCTCGATTAAGTAGCGCTGCCCGTCATAGAGGATTCCCCAGGGAATGCCTTGAAGCTGACTATCGACGTTGATCACGAGGGTTCCCTGTGTCGGCAAAAGGGTAGCCACGGGTGCAAATAAGGCTTGGTAGAGACTGCCAAATAATTGCTGATAGCTGCGTTCACTCAAATTACTAAATCGATCGCCCTGAAGGTTTTGCTTCAGAACACTCAGACGCTCATCGATCCCTAGCTTGTCCAGAAGCTGATGAGTAATCTGACCCTCTTTGCCACGGATAATCACGGCATAGTGCTTGGGCAGCCGGATGATATAAATGGCTGCATCAGGCGAGTTGGCTTTAGGTAGATCAACTAAGCTGGTCAAAGGAAGCTTGCTGCACTGCAAATAGTTTTCCAATTCGGCAATTTGCAGTCGGTCATTCACCTCTATCACTTTTTGCAGGTCTGGTGTGGGGCTATCCAGCAACAGACTCATATACTCTCGATAAATGGGTTCAACTTTGTCGCGGAAATCGTACTGAATTTCAGGATTGATCTGTAACATCCCTTTGCGAAACTGCTGCAAGCTACTCAGTGATGCGCTGTAGAGTTCGAGCGCTTTAGTTCGCTGGCCCAATCGATCATATTTTTTGGCCATCTCCCATTGCCACTTGTAAGCTAGGTCATTCGCCCGGATTGACAGGGCTGCGCTGCTAGCTTTGCCAAATTCAGCGATCGCCATTACCCCCTGACCTTGCTGGCTGAAAAGTTGACCCCTAATCCCATAGGCGCGAGAGAGCGATCTGAGATCAGATTTGGCTTCAGCCAAAGTTTGTGCTTCAGTGGCATTCGCTTTAGATAAGGCAGCAAAAGTAGGGTTAAGCGCTGATGCCTGTAACAGAGATTCAGCTAAACTTAATCGCGCATTGACCTGTTGAGCGTCACCGAGACTGGATATTCGTTCTTGAGCAGTTTGAATAAAAGTGTTGGCTATAGCCGTGTTTTGCTGTTGCAAGGCTTTGAGTTCTGGAATACTGGACTCTAACGATGTCCAAAGTTTGATCCAATTCAACCCTGCAAATACCTCACTTTCTGAGGTGAAATTTTGGGCAAGGGCTTGGTAAGTTGACATCGCCGCCGTCGCATGGGCGATCGCGTTTCGTGTGGCGGCCAAGCGAATCACCGTGTCATCAGTGGATTGATAGTCTGAGATGGATCGGCGATAGGCAGATTGCTGCACATTAGCCAAACTCAACAAAATGGGTTGACTTTCTGGCTGATGCACTAGCGCACGGCTGAGGCTGGCTTCAGCAGCATCCAGATTGCCAAGCTGTCGCAAAAAGACCCCCAACTGATGCAGGGCTTCTGTTTGATCAGGTTTAACTTTGTCGAGCTGTGCCCTAAATCCAGACACATTTTCACCTTGGCAGACTTCTTCACTGAGGTTCAAACTTCGAGTGAGTCTGCCACAATCGCTGAGTACATTCCCCGCGATCGCGGTCGCATCCGCCATACTGACCAGAGCGATTGGGATGACAAAGGGGGCCATTTTCTGCAACAAACTTGGGTTTTTCAAAGCAATTGCCACCTCAGACTAAAAAGGATGCCTTGCTCTTGCAAGGAGTTTTGTTCTCCCTGAATCGTGATCAAGGGAATGCCCCAGGTTAAATTTGCGCTCAATCGATTTGAAAAATTATATTGCAGCGATAAACCCGTTGAAGCCAGCAGCTCAGAGGGACTGGAAAACTCCGGTTGATCCTCCCAAACATAGCCAATATCAAAAAATGGCGAAAGACTCAGGGCAGAGCTTTTACCTCGAAAGAGCGGAATTCGTAGCTCAGTTGATCCAAAAATACCGTTGTCGCCCAGTGCCACATCCTGACGGTATCCTCTGACCGTGGAGATCCCGCCAATGCTAAATTGTTCAAATCCAACCAGAGGACGGTCTGCAACTTGCAGCCCAGCTTTGGCAATCATTTGTAGATTTAGCGGTAAATTATGGCTCCAAAGGGCATCACCGCGCCAAGCCACAAATTGACCATTATTAAACTCTGGGCCAGTAATCCCCCCCAAACCAAGGCTAAATTGCGATCGAATTACGGCGGCTTGAGAAAAATCCCGATACTCATACGTTTGTGAAAAGCGCAGCACATTTAAGGTGATTTGACCCAAATCATTGGCACCCCTTGAGATTGGAAACTCAAAGCCGAGCAATTGGTCATAACTCTCAATCCGGTCGAAATTAAGATTTAGGGAAAATTCAGAGCGTGTTTTAGGGGTTGCTTGCCTCAGCAAAGGATGACGGATTCCGACAGAGTAGACCTGAGCGTTGCTATTAATATCAAGGATGTCAAAGGGCTGCTCCAGAATCGCATTTTGACCATAGAGATAGCCAAACCGCAGAGAGGTGTTCTGTTTAGTAATGGGGATAACGTAGTTAAGGGCAACCAAATTGCTGCCATTGGTGTTGATGTAGGTAAGATTTAATTTATCGCCCAGAGTTAGAGGGTTCAAGGCAGTAAATTCGACACCTCGCTCAATTGTTCCCACCCCAGGATTGCGATAATTGTCAATAAACATGCCAATTCGATACGGTTGAGCAGGCTTAACTTTGATATTCAGAGCAGCCGTGTTGATTAAATCGGTTGGCTCCAAAGTCCCAGAAATTTCATCGATAACAGGATCGTCTTGTAAAAACAACAGGTCTTTGGACAGTCGCTTGAAATTGAAGGCTCCCGATTGACCTAAGCGGCCCTTCAGGTACTTACTGAGTCGTTTTGAGCCAGTGACATCAATATTGACCAGTTTGCCTTCGATCACTCGAATAGCCAGATTTGCTCCCTCTAAATTTAAAGCCAGGTTGTCTGACGTTAAAATCGCCGCTCCAGAGTTGATGTAACCTCTATCGGCATAGTAAGCAGCAATCTTGTTACGAATGTCTACTAACTCAGCAGATGAAAGTTTTCGATTTAAATACCCTTTCAAGAGGGATGCTAGTTCGCTGCTCGAAAAAACAGTATTGTCAATAAACGAGAATTGATTGACGACCAAACTTGGCACTTCTATCTCTGGCAGGGGCTGCTCCAGTGAGGGTTGCTCGATGGGAGGGGGCAATGGCTCAAGCGGCTGCGGAATAGAAGGATATTGAGGGGGGCGAATCGGCGGTATTACCTGGCAAAAGCCTAACGGAGCGAAAAAAACAGTCCAGAATGATGACAGAACAAACGTTCTAATAATAAGATCCAATTTATTCATTCGCAGGCAGGCAGGGTGTACCAAAAGTTGAGGTTGAGGGACTAGAATTTTCGACCACAGAAAATGTGCGGGCTGTGCCATCGCCATTGGGTATCCACCCCTGCACTTCGATCAGGGGTCGTCTTCGCCCCTGTCCGTCCAGAAACATCGGGATTCCATTGGCTCTTGCGATCGCTTCCAACTGATCATCTGTCTTATCAAGATCAGATGCAGTAACTACGCTCAGGTTGGTTCCCTTTTGACCAATGCAGGTTAAGGGTTGCTGGGCAACAGTAAGGTTAAATCCCAATTCAGGTTGCGTGACTAGATTAATGTCGGGAGTACTTATATCGATAACGCCGTTGAATTGAGGGCCAAGTTGAGAGGTTGCACTAATTTGGCTATTTCTAGACATATACAAGCCAGTGGTAGTGATATTGATGCGCCCACCAGCGTTTTGCTCTGCGTTGGCACTGATGTTGCTGCCATTAATCAAAGCCAAGACTGGAGAATTGATCGTAAGGTTCCCTCCTTGCCCTTCACCTTTGGCAGAGGCAGTCAAATTACTCTGATTCTTCAGTAAGAGTAGAGAAGTTGCATCAATGTTAATATTTCCACCATCGCCACTTGCTGTTGCAGCCGTTAGATTTCCATTATTAAGGCGATCTCCATCAAAGAGAATCCCAGTCAGATCGGACGGATGAGGATATCCCATTTGGGCAACAGTGGATGTCGTTCCAATCTTCTCTCGATCGGTCGCATTGCTTTTTTGGTGAGTGTAATCCCTTTGTGATAAACCTTGAGATTCAACTTCACGATCGGACGCAGCCCTTTCCAGGTCATACTCCATGCCCAGAGCAGCATCGTGAGGGCGGGTGCGACCTCAACTTGATTTAGGAAGTAAAAGGTGCTAATCCTAGGGAAACAATTTAGGCGGGAAAACTATGGCAGCACGATTAATCAGTGTTGAGGGAGGTCAAGTCAAGATAGAAGTGACAA
>JAHHGS010000031.1 GCA_019359715.1 Aphanocapsa sp. GSE-SYN-MK-11-07L
CCACCTAATGCTGACGGCGACTGGATTGTGGAACTTCTACCTGGACGTTGCTTAATCGATGAAGTAAACGGAAACATAGTTTGCGTAAGAGTTTCAGATATTTTTATAAAGCAACAAGTCTATTCTTAAGGCGGCTAACCCCCAACAAGCATCGCCATAAACACAAGATGATGGAAACTCCGACTTCTCAGACTCCCCGTTGGTTTGTGCAGGGAGACATTGATGGACTCTTTGGGCTAGCACTCGATAATTTTATCCAGATTTTATTAATTGTGGGGTTGTGCCAAGGAGTCTTGGGGTTTTCAGCCAGTTTGGTCTATGGGCGAATTTTGCCGGGAGTTGCCTTCAGTTTGATTGTTGGAAATTTCTACTATGGCTGGCTGGCCTATCAGCAGGGCAAACGAGAGCAACAGGCAGAGATTACCGCCTTACCCTACGGGATTAATACCGTTAGCCTGTTTGCATTTATTTTTTTAGTCATGATGCCAGTCCGGTTGGCAGCCTTGGCTCAGGGCGCATCAACTGAGCAAGCAGCGGAGCTGGCTTGGCAGGCCGGGCTGGTGGCTTGCTTGGGGTCAGGCCTAATCGAATTTGCTGGCGCTTGGGTGGGAAATGCTCTGCGTCGCTTAGCGCCTAGGGCAGCCCTGCTTTCGACCCTGGGTGGAATTGCAATCACCTTCATTGCGATCGGCTTTTTATTTCGGACTTTTGCCAGTCCGGTCGTGGGCTTAGTGCCGCTGGGCGTGATTCTAGTCACCTATTTTGGGCGAGTAAAGTTCGCTATTCCGGGCGGGCTGTTGGCCGTGCTGCTGGGGATTGCGCTCGCCTGGGGAACAGGGCTGGTCAGTTGGGACAGCGCCAAATTTAGCGCTGCCCTCCAGCCAATTGGAGTCTACCTGCCCGGCTTTTGGCTGGGAGAACTCTGGCAAAGCCGTTCTGTACTGGTCGATTATTTCAGCATTATTTTGCCGATGGGATTGTTCAATCTGGTCGGTAGCCTCCAAAACTTAGAAAGCGCTGAAGCGGCGGGCGATGCTTATCCGGCCACGCCTTGTTTAGCTGCCAACGGAATTGGCACCTTAATTGGGGCGATGTTTGGTTCTTGTTTTCCGACCACAATCTACATTGGCCATCCGGGCTGGAAAGAGATGGGAGCCAGAGTTGGCTATTCAATCTTGAATGGCTTGCTGATGGGTTTGCTCTGTCTGACGGGAACCGTGGCCATTCTGGCCTACTTTGTGCCGATCGAAGCAGGAATGGCGATCGTCCTCTGGATTGGAGTTGTGATTGTCGCCCAGAGCTTTACGGCCACTCCGGCTCACCATGCGCCAGCGGTTGTAGTGGGTCTGCTGCCGGGGATTGCGGGTTGGGGGGCGCTGATGGCTAAAAATGCTTTGCGGGCAGCCGGGATGGGCACACCAGAAAATCCGTTTACCCCTGAGCTGATTCAGCAGTTTAAATTGAGCGACACCTATATTGATGGCGCTTTCGCCCTAGAGCAGGGTTTTATCTTTTCGGCGATGATTTTAGCGGCGATCACGGTTTACATTATTGAGCGAGATTTTCGCCAAGCGGCTTACTGGTCAATCGGGGCGGCTGCGCTTTCCTGGGTTGGTTTGATGCACAGCTATCGCTGGACGATCGCCGATACAGTCGTCAACTTGGGGTTTGGGGCTGGCACTGCCTGGGCAGTTGGCTATGGTTTGCTGGCAATTTTGCTGTTCTACGTTGATTGGCAAGCGCAAAAACGAGGCTAGTGCTCGTAGCGGCATAGACAAACACTACAATCTGTTGACACCGCAAAAATCAATTCGATGCTGGCAAAAGAGACTCGATCGGCTTCTCTAGATTTCTGAACAAATTCCCCTTATATTGATTTGTGTACGTAATTCAAAAATTCTCATGCCGAGTGGTGGAAAGCGCCAAGGTTCGGGCAGGCCCAAAGGCAGTGGCAAATATGGTGAGCCGACTAAGTTGATTCGCCTACCCGAAAGCTGGATTGCGCGGATTGAAGAAATGCAAGCCCGATCGCAAGAGCCAACGGTTGAAGCTGCCCTCCGCCCACTGCGATCAACTCGCTGTGCCTTACCCCTGTACATGGTTTCTGTCGCAGCCGGAGTGCCCTCCCCGGCCGAAGATTACATTGAAGGCAAAATTGACCTAAATCGGCACTTGATCAAAAATCCAGCCACAACCTTTCTGGTTAGAGCAACTGGCGACTCAATGATTGAAGCTGGCATTCATTCTGGCGATGTGCTGGTGGTCGATCGCTCCCTAGCGCCAACTGACCAAAAGATCGTGATTGCCGTCCTCAACGGTGAGCTAACCGTCAAGCGAATTCACTACAAGCAAAATCGGATTTATTTGATGCCCGAAAACCCAGACTACCCGGTGCTGATAGTGGAAGAAGGGATGGAACTTCAAGTCTGGGGAGTTGTGACCAGCGTCATTCATCTGGTTTAGCGATCGCGAGAAATTGTAACTTTGATAACTGTACAAAAATCAAAAAAAGCATTATTCTGAAATTAACCTATTGAGCAGATAAATCCATGACTCAACTTCAACTGCCTCGGTTTCAATCGCACCCAGAGTGTACTGCCGGAGTGATCACGATGGATGACGTTCGTTTACTGATTTCCTTGGGATGGCTGACCCCGGAAGGAGCGCAGTACCTTTTACCAAAAGGACTTTGGCAGCCATCATCCTCAGCCGATCGCAACTAGGAATTTATCTTTTGGGAGAATAATCTTTAGGGAGAACGCAATCAACAATCCAATCCAGCAACCCGGTGCCTTTAGCTTTGGCCTTGATCGCTGTTGAGCAAGGCAGATTCAATATCATGGCAAATTTAGGGCAACCGATCAGAGGAGGGGACAGGCGATTTTGTACACTAGGGAAACTGGTAAAAGCGCCTGTTTTGAATTATTTTCCTCTATTCTTGCTCCCCTATGGCATCCTTTCTGTTGGAAGTTGGCACCGAAGAATTACCGGCAGCCTTTGTAGACTCGGCATTGCAGCAGTGGGAAGCGCGCGTTCCTGCCAGTCTCAGCGATCGCGCCCTCACCTATAGCAAACTTGAGCGATTTGGCACCCCGCGTCGGCTAGCCCTACTAGTTAAAGGCTTGCCCGATCGCCAGCCCGATCGCCAAGCAGAGGTCAAAGGCCCGGCTGTCCAAGCTGCGTTCAAAAATGGTCAGCCGACCAAAGCGGCCGAAGGATTTGCCCGCTCGCGCAATGTGGCAGTCAGCGATTTAGAGATTCGCAGCACTGACAAAGGCGAGTTTGTGTTTGTCCAGCAAACGATTGTTGGGAAACCAACGGCAGAAATTTTGACTGAACTGGTGCCGGAGTGGATTCTAGGTCTAGAAGGTAAGCGATTTATGCGCTGGGCTGAAGGCGACCTGCGGTTTTCGCGCCCGATTCGCTGGCTGGTGGCGTTGCTAGAGGCAGAAGTCTTGTCGATTTCGCTGGTGAATGGAAGCACAACGATTTGCAGCGATCGCGTTTCTCAAGGGCATCGAGTCCTGCATCCCCAGCCGGTTAATCTCAAAACGGCTGAAGACTACGCTGCTAGTTTACGTACCGCCTTTGTCGAGGTTGACCCGCAAGTTCGCCACCAAGACATTCAGCAGCAGGTGACGGCTGCTGCCACTCAACTGGGTGGAACCGCTAACATTCCAGCCGCGCTATTGAAGGAAGTGACTCAATTGGTGGAGTGGCCAACCGCTGTGGTTGGCAAATTTGAGCCAGAGTTTTTGCAGCTACCGCCCGAAGTAGCAATGACAGTGATGATTAGTCACCAGCGCTATTTTCCAGTTCTGGAGACGGAGCAAAAGCTTCTGCCCGCCTTTATTGCGATCGCCAATGGTGATCCAGCCAAGTCAGACCTGATTGCCCAAGGGAATGAGCGAGTAATCCGGGCCCGCTTGACCGATGGCCAATTTTTTCACCAAGCGGATCGGTCGCTGCCGCTGGCAGATTACAGCGATCGATTAGAAAAGGTGACTTTTCAGGAAGCGTTGGGATCGGTAGCCGCCAAGGTAAAGCGGATTATGGTCAACGCAGGTTTGATCGCCGACCAATTGGGTTTAGCCCAGCCCCAAAAACAGCTAGTGCTCCGAGCAGCCCAACTCTGCAAAGCCGACTTAGTGACCCAAATGGTGGGGGAATTCCCAGAACTCCAGGGAATTATGGGGCGAGATTATGCCTTGGCCAGCGGTGAACCCGCCGAGGTGGCAACAGCGATCGCAGAGCATTACTGGCCGAAGGGAGCGGGCGATCGCCTGCCCCAAACCCTATCCGGGCAAATTGTTGGCTTAGCAGATCGGCTCGATACGCTGATTAGTATTTTTAGCCTTGGCATGTTGCCGACGGGATCATCTGACCCCTTCGCGCTGCGGCGGGCCGCTAATGCGGTTGTAAATATCACTTGGTCAGCCAAATTGCCCTTAAATTTGGGGCAGCTTTTAGAGCAAATGATGGCTGCCTTCACCACCGATTTTCCCCAAACGCCGGCTGCCCTGCCGGGCCAACTCCAAGACTTTTTTCTGCAACGCCTGCGCAGCCTCCTGCAAGAGGAGCAAGCCATTGACTATGACCTTGTGAATGCAGTCTTGGGTGAAAACGACCCAGAGTACGCCGAGCGGGCGTTAGCAGATTTATTAGATGTAGGCGATCGGGCCCGCTATCTTCAGCAACTGCGGCAAGATGGCATTCTGGAGCAAATTTATGAAACGGTGAACCGAGCCACCCGCTTGGCCCGGCAGGGCGATTTAGCCACCTCAGTCCTCGACCCCGCTGAAGCAATCAAGCCCGATTTATTGCAGCAGAAGTCCGAGCAAGCGTTTTACCAGGCACTATTAAAACTCCTGCCTCAAACCCAGGCGGCTTTGAAACAGCGAGATTATGATCAGTTGGTGAAGGCATTAGGGGCGATCGCCCCCACGGTTAGCGAGTTTTTTGATGGTGCAGATAGCGTTTTAGTCATGGTCGATGACTTAGAATTGCGGCAAAATCGGCTCAATTTGCTGGCCTTGCTGCGTAACCATGCCCGCGTGTTGGCTGACTTTGGGGCGATCGTCAAAGTTTAGCTAGCCTACTGGAACATTTGCATTTGGCTATGGGAACCAGCTGATTTGTCAGGTTGTCTCCATTCAATTAAAGTAATTTTGACCTGGCCGCCGCTGATTGGAGTAGCTGTAAACTTAGCCGTGCCGCCCGGTTGGAGAACAGCGGGGGTGGCTAAGGCAGTTCCAGCCGTAATCAGCTTGCCACTGGCCGGATCTCGCAGCTCGTAGTAAACCACAATATTACTGACGATGCCCTGAGTGTTGTTGGTTAGGCTGCCCTTGAGTGTGTAGTACATCGTGCCGACAATATTTTCACTCGTTACCTGAGCAGCCGTCACGCTAACTTTATTGGCGTTGGGGTCGGTTTTTTCTTTCTTTTTGGCGATCAAGTTTTCAGAAGGGCGATCGCCCCCTTGTACCTCTGCTCCCACGGGAGAATGACTTGACCCGCTGCCAGACAAATCCAAACTTAGGGGCTGATTCAAAATAGTGGCGATCGCAAGCAGACTCAGCATAAACTCCTCTTTCCGGTGGTTAAAGTGGCTGAATTTTGGTCAGGATATTTTCACAATAGATCGATTTGCTAAACATCCCTACCCCCATCTACATTACAACCCTCGTAATGTTGTACAGTGAGGATCGCCAAATTGGCTACTCTTCTTCTTTTTTACTCCTTAAATCATGCCCAGTGCTCACGTTATTGGTCTTGGCCAGTCGGGGATGGCTGCTGCCCGATTGCTCTGCCGGGAAGGATGGCAGGCTACCCTCAGCGATCGCGGCTCGTCTGACCTGTTAACTGAGCAACAACAGCAACTGGGGCAGGAAGGGATGACCGTTTTACTTAACTGCACCTTTAGCCTGGAAGCCCTAGCAGAACATGGGATTGCGCGGCCTGACCTAGTGGTGATCAGTCCAGGCGTGCCCTGGCACCTGCCCGGCTTAGTGGCAGCGCGTCAGCAGGGCATTGCTGTGATTGGCGAAATTGAACTGGCCTGGCGCTACTTAAAGGACTTCCCCTGGGTGGGAATTACCGGCACAAATGGCAAAACCACCACGACAGCGCTGACGGCAGCAATTTTTAAAACGGCTGGACTGCAAGCCCCGGCCTGCGGCAACATTGGCTATAGCACCTGCGATTTGGCTCTATCGGGTCAAACCATCGATTGGGCGATCGCTGAAATTAGCAGCTATCAACTCGAATCAGCCCCAACCTTGGCAGCTAAAATTGCCGTTTGGACGACCTTTACACCCGATCACTTAGAACGACACGGCACTCTAGAAGCCTATCGAGAAGCCAAGGCATTGTTACTCGACCAAGCGCAACAGCAAATTCTCAACGGGGACGATCCTTATCTGCGATCGCACCTCAGCGATCGCTATCCCCAAGCCTGGTGGACGAGTAGCCAAGGCAAAGCAAGTCTGCCCAATGGTTCAGAGCGCGGTGTCTACTTAGAAAACGGTTGGGTGGTCGTGCAAGATCAACCCATTTTGCCTCTGAGTAGCTTAAAAATGCCCGGTCACCATAACCAGCAAAACCTGCTGCTCGCAGTGGCGATCGCTCACTTAGCGGGGATTGAACCCCAGGCGATCGCGGCTGGGGTAGCTAGCTTTCCCGGTGTGCCCCATCGGCTGGAATATATCCGCGCCTGGCAAGGGGTTGACTGGATCAACGACAGCAAAGCCACCAACTATGATGCGGCTCAAACCGGATTGATGGCCGTTGCCAGTCCAGCCATTCTGATTGCTGGTGGGCAATCGAAGCAAGGCGACGACCAAGCTTGGCTAGAAACCATTCAAACCAAAGCCGCCACCGTGTTGCTGATTGGTGATGCAGCGACCAGCTTTGCCCAGCGGCTAGCTGCAATTGGCTATCACCATTCCGAAATTGTCGAAACCTTAGAACACGCGATCGCCCGCAGTGCAGAATTAATTGCCACCTTATCTGTCAAAACCGTCTTGTTTTCGCCTGCCTGCGCCAGCTTTGATCAGTTCAAAAACTTTGAGCATCGCGGCGATCGCTTCCGTCAACTGGTGCAGACGCTGGGCAAGGAATAGCGGCAGAGAGAGGACACAATTAAGACTCTAGTTCAACAAAATCAGCACCGCCGGGAATCTAGGGAAGTGCCGGTAGCTCTCCGAGAATCGTAAATCGGATGTGGTTGAGGGCTAAATCGCCCAGCCGCACGCCTTGATCTCGGTAATTGGTTGTTTCAAACCGAATTCCTTTGCCCATTTCAACGTGGTGCCAAGGCAAGCCCATGAAAAAGCGGGTGGGGTAAGGGCCACGTTCTACCACATCATCAGGGTTAGACTCCATCGGTAGCCAACCCACACCAGGAATGTAAAACTCTAGCCAAACGTGGTTATAGTCTGGCTGGAGCGGAATCCCCCAGTGGTCTGGGTAGGCCGGGCACTTGTAGCGACCGACCGTGCGGCAGGCAATTCCATTCAGGCGGGCGAGGGCGAGCAAAACCCCGACGTATTCGCCACAGGAGCCAACACCTCGCTCTAAAACAACATCTGGCGTTTCAATTCGGGGCACCAAACTGTAGGAGAGGCGATCGTAAACATAGTTGCGAATTTTCAGCATCTTGCGCAGAATATTGGTTTCGGTGCCGATCGCCTCCCGCGCCGCCGCTTGCACAATCGGTTGATCCATTGCCAGTTGGTCGTCATCTACCAGATACTTCGCTGCGAACTCAGGGCCGAGGGGCGGGCAGTTTTCAACTTCATCCGGAGCAAGCAGATACTTAATCCCACGCAGTTCTAACTCGGCTTTCCAACCAAATAAGCGGGCTTCGCCAGGGTGCAAGCGCTCAAATCGAAACACGGCAACTCGCTCACCTGCTTCGGCTTCTTCAATAAACGGCAGCCCAAGCGGCTGCACCTGCACCAACTTTTGCCGATCAGTTTGAGCAGGCAAAGCCATCCGCCACTCCAGATTTTCAATCTGCATTTCTTCCAGGGGCGAAAATTCTTCCATGTAAGACATTTCTAGCCGGTAGCCATTTGAGAGGGCGTAGTGCTGCTGCGGATAGTAGGCAAACTGGAGCGGCCGAATTGAGGTGCGATCGCGGACAGCAATTTCGAGTGGATTCTCAAGATTATTCGGGTTATCGCGCAGGTAGGTTTCTTCGTGACTATAGGCAACATAAACCCAGGGCTGGGTTGGCTCGTCATCACGCGGGCAAAGGGTAAGGGAGGTTGGAGCTTCTAAGGGCGTGATCAAGGTAAATTGCAGTTCTCCGCTGGCTAAGTCTAAGCAGTACACCGACTGCTCTAAGCGATCGCAGACCCAGAGCTGATCTTGCCAAAGCGCCAAATTTTGCTCCCCAATCCCAGGCGCAGTCAGTTTACGAATTTGCTTACCGCTGCGCTCAAACAAATGAATATAACCCGACTTTTGGCAGGCAGCGTAGACTGTGGTTTCATTCACAACCACGCCGCTTACCGGATAGGGCAGACGAGCAAACAGCTTGGGCTGCAAGTTGGGAAGCTGACAGAAATAAATTTCTTCATCTCGACAGAACCAGAGTTGTTCTGCCTGGAGGCACAGCCCGCGTCCATCTAAAAACTGATTGGCGTGATAGGGATTGAGAATCTCCGTCCCGTCTGTGGCTGGATTAATCAGCAGTAAATGCCCCCGAATCGGGTCTAGCCCCAGCATCAAAGCGTTTGGGTTATGGCTGCGATCGCCCAGTTGCAGGTCGGTAAACAGGCTGAGATGCTTGGCATCAATGCTCGTTAGCCCGCGGAGTTGATACACCCCCAAGGGATTGACGGTGCGAAGCGGCAGGCGATCGGCGATTGAACCCACTGTCTGAGCAATCTCAGCAGAACGTCCCTCAAAGGTAGAGGTCATAGCGTGTTTATAGAGCAAGAGCAAATTTGATCTTAAGCCAGAGACTCAAAGATGTTCAGCCCCATTGGGCACAAAATCTAACTTTATCTATCTCTTTCACGACGGAGGGATAAGGTTGAGCGCGATTTAGTCAGAATGGAGCTTCAGATGGCAAGAAAGCGATTGGAGAGACAGCAAAAAACTTGGCTAGCCTTTGAATATGGTTGAGCGTTACCTTGCGTCGGCCATGCAAAACATCAGACACAATTGATTCGGTTTTGAAGATGGGCACTAAATCTTTTTGGCGTAAGCCCTGCTCGGACATTAATACCTTCAACAATTCCACGCCATAGATATCAGGGAGAGGTTCTAAAGTTTGCTCATATTCGTAGATCAGAGCACCTAGAACGTTTAAGTAATCTTGCTCGTCGGCGGTCAAGGCAGGGCGATCGAGCAAAGCATCTACAACCGCCTGCGTTGTTGCCAACTCTGCTTCGCTAGTAATCGGTCGAGGCGGAAAGTTTTGCAGAAGGGCTAGGTAAGGTTCTGGCCTAGTTAAACCATGAATCATTTTTCCACTTGTTTTTGTCATAATCAGCATGAGTTAAGACATGCCTAATAAAGATCTTGCTTGCGTTGTAGTCGATCAACACAATTAACCGAAAGTTATTGCCACCTATATCAAAAATAGCAAAGTTACCAACCTGATCAGCGGAGGGATAGGTTTGACGCACTTGATCAAAGTTTTGCCAGCGGGTATTCGAGGCAATTTTGTACCAGCCTAAAAGGCCGGATCTGGCATTGAAGTGAACTTCATAGAATTCTCGAAGGCGAGAAAGTGAAATAATGTGCATTCTCGAAATCTAAATTTTCTGATCTTGGTTAACATGGCGCATCCGGGGGTGGAAGTTATAGGCTTAATTAGCGTAATTTTTAGACTAAGTAAGCTAGGTTGCATCTTAGCAAAGTGCGAAGTTTTCTAACAACTTGATTTGAGATCAAGCCCGAAAGCATCCTAAACTCATCCATAGCGTTTATTTCTGAGCTTCAGTGCCAGAACCTAATTTCAACTGGCAAATCCCAGTCAAGCAGCCCATTCCGGCGGGGCTGCTAAAGTTAGTTCAGCAATTTGCTCCTCAAGCAGGGCAGCATACTGCCCAACTGCTGTGGCAACGGGGGATTTGTGAACTAGAACAACTGGCTGGATTTTTAGACTGCGATCGCTATCAGCCGACGAGTCCGTTTGAGTTGCCCCAGATGCAGCAGGCGGTGGAGCGGGTGCAGCAAGCTCGCGATCGCCAGCAGAAAGTCGCAATTTGGGGAGATTTTGATGCAGATGGGATTACGGCCACCGCTGTTTTATGGGAAGGGCTGGGGCAATTTTTGCCGCCAGAGCAACTGGTTTATTGGATTCCAAATCGGCTCTATGAATCTCACGGGCTGTCGCGATCGGGGTTAGACGCCCTAAAAGCACAAGCCTGTGAACTCGTTGTCACCTGCGACAATGGCAGCACGAATGGGGCAGAAGTTGCTTACGCCAATCAACTTGGGATGGAGGTGATTGTCACCGATCATCACACGCTGCCCTGCGATCGCCCCGCCGCCGTTGCCCTAATTAATCCGCGCTATTTGCCGCCCACTCACCCACTAGCCCATCTGTCTGGCGTCGCAGTTGCCTACAAGCTGGTGGAGGCGCTGTATCTGACGCTACCCACCGTTCCCCAGCGGCCGTTAGAGCACTTGTTAGACTTGGTGGCGATCGGTCTGATTGCTGACTTGGTCGAGCTGCGGGGAGATTGCCGCTACCTGGCTCAGCGGGGGATTGCTCGCCTGCAAACTCAACTGGCAACCCAGAGTCGCCCAGGAGTGGCTCGCCTGCTGGAATTGTGCAAAAAGACCGGCGATCGCCCGACCGATATTTCCTTTGGGTTGGGGCCGCGGATCAACGCTGTCAGCCGGATTCATGGCGATGCCCGTTTTTGCGTTGAGCTACTGACTAGTCAAGATACCCAGCGCTGCCAACAATTAGCGCTTGAAACTGAACTTGCTAACACTCGGCGGCAGAGCCTGCAAAAAGAAATGGTGCAGCAGGTAAAGCGGCGACTGGCCGAGATAGACCTTTCGACCAGCCAGGCGATCGTCCTGATCGATAACCAGTGGAGCGTAGGCGTACTGGGCTTGGTGGCGGGTCAGATTGCCCAAGAATACGGCCGCCCGACGATTTTGCTGACCTGCGATCGCCCTGAAGACCCGCCGCCCCCCGATGCTTTAGCCAGAGGCTCAGCCCGCTCTGTCCAGGGAATTGATTTGTATAACCTGTTTGCCAGCCAGGCTGATTTATTGCAAAGCTACGGTGGGCACCCTCTGGCTGCGGGTTTGAGCCTGACCGTTGCTAATTTGCCTCTGTTTACAGAAGCAATTAACCAAACCCTGCGCCAGCAGTTGGGCGAGCAACCCCTAACTAAGGCTTTGACGGTAGATTTATGCGTGACTGTGGCTGATTTAGGGCAGGATTTATTTCAAGAGTTGAAGCTGCTGGAACCCTGTGGGATGGGCAACCCAGTCCCGAAGCTGCTGGTGCAAAACTGCTGGTTTAGCAATACCTGGAATAAAAATATTGAAGATGCTCAAAAGCAGAAAGTCCGCTATATCAGAACCAAGTTTGAGCTGTGGGATGATGCGATCGCTCAGGGGTTCCCTGGCATTTGGTGGGGACACTACAAAGAAGACCTGCCTCCAGAACGCTGCGATGTCGTGGTTGAGTTGGATTTCAACACATACGATAAACGCTACGAAGTCCGCCTCCTGGATGTTCGCCCCACTCAAGTTCAGCCTTTAGCTAATCCGGCGATCGCCCAGATTTTAGACTGGCGTTGTAGCAAGAATCCAGATTTCTCAGACCCAGCTCCTCTGCAAGTCACCACCTGTCCCGCCAGTTGGGATGAGCTACGCCCCTGGTTTCGTCGCGCCGTTCAAGAACAGCGACCGCTGGCGATCGCCTATGCGGCTGCCCCAGGATTCCCACCCGCCCAAACCTGGCAACAACTGGTGGGTCTAGCCAAATATCTAGCCCGTACTGGACAGCCTGTGAGCCACCATCAACTGCAAGCCAAGTTGGCGATCGGGGCTTGTCCCCTGCATTTGGGGTTACAAGCTTTGCAAGCACTCGGCTTTAGCCTCAATTCTCTCACCACTGGATTTAGAGTTAATTACACGCCAACTGATCAGCCAGAGGCGATCGCCCAGATCAGAGCCTTTCTGATTGCCCTCCAAGAAGAGCAGTTTCGCCGCCGCTACTTTACACAGGTGCCGCTATCGACAATTCAATCTGTTGCTCAGCAGACTTTAGCCAAATGATCCAGTTGCCTACCCTAATGGTTGAGTCTCAACTCTGGCACAGCGGTCAACTGCGGGTGGTAGGGATTGACGAAGCTGGGCTGGGCAGTCTGTGTGGGCCGGTCGTGGCAGCAGCCGTGCTGTTGCCGCCCCATTGTCAACCCATCCCAGGCGTGCGAGACTCAAAAACCTTGTCCGCCCAGCAGCGATCGCCGCTTTACCCGGCAATTCACGCTCAAGCCCTAGCGGTCGGAATTGGGGCGGCTTCGGTGGCGGAAATTGACCGGCTAAATGTTTTGCAGGCTTCGCATTTAGCCATGCAGCGAGCAGTTCAGAGAATTGGTGCCTACGACCATGCCCTGATTGATGGACGAGATTTAATTCGCCTAGATTTGGGGGCTTACACGGCAATGATTGATGGGGATGCGACCAGCTACGCGATCGCCTGTGCCTCGATTGTGGCCAAGGTGCGCCGCGATCGGTTTATGCAGCGTTTGGGTAGGCGCTACCCTGGCTACAACTGGCAGCAAAATGCTGGCTATGGAACTCGCCAGCACCTGCAAGCAGTCAAAACCTTAGGCGTTACTCCTTGGCATCGCCGCAGCTACAAACCGATTCGCCAGTTTTTAGAGCAGCAGACTCTCGTTTAGAGACAGCGATCGCACAAAACTGCATCTCTGCTGCGTCCCCGCCGCAATTAACTTTGGAGCATCCCAGGTGATTGATCTGGGCGCTGCTGATTTTAGAAGCGCTGAAACCCAGCTTGACTCGGCTTCAAGTGTTCTTTGACCAAGCAGCGACTTAATTTGCTCGACTCTAAATCCCTAATCAGCCTTAACAATTCATGTTTGCGCTTTACGGCATTGACCGGACTAAAGTAAGCTACCGAAGTTTGCCTTTGATGTCCCAGAACAACCCTAAAAAGTGAAACCCCCTGTTCTGAAAATTGCGATGGAGAGATTTGATGCCGCTTAAGACTGGAGAACTGAAGGCAACCACCATACTCAAGCAAGTCTCCTGGCTACTGCCAGCGGCGATCGGCTGTTTGCTAACCGCCTTGCCGGCTGAAGCCGCTAAGCTCCAATTCTGGCGCTTTGATGCCAGCCGTAACCAGTTGGTGTTTAGAACCGATACTGGCGTTCAACCTCAAGCCCAACTGGTGGCCAATCCAACCCGGTTAGTGATTGATCTGCCAGGAGTTGTTTTGGGGCGACCCACGATCACTCAGACTGTAGACGGCACAATCAAAGCGGTTCGGGTTGCCCAATTTGATCCTCAAACGACCCGGATTGTGATTGAGCTGGCGCCTGGCTATACGATGGATCCAGAACAGGTTAAATTTCGGGGGGCAACGCCTAGAAATTGGTCGGTGCAGTTACCGCAGCCGATCGCGACTAGCGAACCGAGTGGCACTCCTGATTCCTCTGATGCAGCGATCGCTCAGGTCGCCCCTAGAAACCCAATTTCACCGCCCGGCAATTCCAATCCCCCTGGTAACCAATTCTTACCGACCCCGCCCGCTAAAACGACTTCTGGAACCCAATCTTCACCAACGCTGCCTCGAAACCTCAATCCTGGCAGCCAAATTTCCCAAACACCGCCTCGAAATAATCTGCCTGGACAACTGACTGACCTCCAAGTCACACCAGACGGACTTTTTCTCAACATTCCAGGCCGATCGCCCAGGGTAGAAGTTAGGCGCAGAGGCGGCAATCGGCGGGTTGATATTGACCTAACCGGAGTCACCTTATCTGCTGCCTTTAAGCAAAAAAGATTCACTCTGAATCGATTTGGGATTACCCAAGTTGAAATTGACCAAAGAAATAATTTTGTCCGCCTCAGCTTGATGGTCAGTGCCAACAGTCCTGATTGGGATGCAACAGTCAGCAGCCTGGGTGGAGTAGTGATTATTCCTAGAGGCGGTGCGTCGGCGATTCCCCGCAATAACGCGCCGCAAAATACCTATAGCTTGCTAACGGGAGCGTCTTTTGCTCAGTCCACACCGCCTCCTGTTGCGGGTAATAATTTCTCGACGATTCAAGATATTGATGTTGGCAGTAATCAGCTATTAATTCGGGCTGATCGGCTCTCTAGCTATACGATTCGCTGGGAAGGCAGGTCTTACCGAATTACGCTGCGATCGACTCAGCTTAGCGATCAGTTGCAGCCACCCCGTCTAGGGGCGGGAAGTCCCTTAGAGGACATTCAGTTGCAGCAGATTGACCCCCAAACGGTTTCTGTTCTGTTAACTCCAGCCCCAGGCGTCAGGCTGATTGGGCCAAGGCCGTTAGATTCGCAGTCACTGCTGGTACAGCTTTATCGGGCTGGCAGTCCAATTCCGCCGCCGGTCAATCCGCGCAACCCAACTGTCACTCAAATTCCAACCAGTCCCCAGTTTCCTGCTTCGCCGCCGATCCAAACGCCAGTAGAGCCACCGCCGATTCGGAATACGTCTGGGCGGCGAGTCGTGGTGATTGACCCAGGGCACGGCGGCCCTGACCCCGGCGCGATCGGCATCGGTGGCATCCGAGAGAAAGATCTGGTGCTGGATATGAGCCTTGAAATTGCTCGCGTGCTGCAACAGCAAGGGGTGATTGTCCGCTTAACTCGCCCCGACGATCGCGACCTCGACTTGGCCCCACGGGTGGCGATTGCGGAGCGGGCCAACGCCGCTGTTTTTGTCAGCATCCACGCCAATGCGGTGAGTCTGGCTCGCCCCGATATTAATGGGGTTGAAACTTTTGCTGCCCCTGGTCGCCCTCGCTCTCGTCAGTTGGCTACCCTCATTCAAAACAGCATTTTAGCCAGATTCAACATGGTGGATCGCGGGGTCAAAATCGCCAGATTCTACGTGATTCGCAATACTTCAATGCCTTCGGCTTTGGTAGAAACTGGCTTTGTCACCGGCGCTAATGATGCCCGCAACCTGGCCGACCCAACTTGGCGGAAAGAAATGGCCCAGGCGATCGCCCGCGGCATCCTCCAATATCTCCAATCTGGGCGCTAATGAATGTTAGTTTTGCAAAGCCTATCATCACGAACTCCATTTCCACCCTTGGGGACTAGGACAAACCGATATCAGGCTGATCTATGGAGATAGCAACTATTTTGTATTCTGTGGGATACAATTGAGGGGTGATACCTCAAGAACGACGACTAAAGAAGCTTGAAACATCTGATGGTACAGTTCCATTTGATGATTGGTACTGTCGCTTAAAGGATAAAAAAAGTCGGGCGGTGATTGCAGCGCGGTTGCTGCGAATTCAAGCTGGAAATTTTGGAGATGTTAAAGCGCTAGGAGGTGGTGTTTTCGAGTTCCGTATCCATTTTGGGCCGGGGTATCGAATTTACTTTAGTGAAGTCAACAATATCCTGATCGTTCTCCTCTGTGGGGGAGATAAAAGCAGGCAAAGCCGTGACATCAAAACCGCGATCGCGCTGTGGGAAGAGTATAGCGATGAAATTGAAAGATATCTCCGAGACGTTTAAAGCTGACCTGCAAGACCCTGAGTTTGTACAAATGTACTTGGAAGAAGCGCTCCAAGATGGATTATCCAACTTCCTGCTGGCGCTGCGATACGTTGTGCAGGCAAATCAGGGGATGAGTGCGATCTCCCAGGAAACCGACTTGGGACGAGAGAGTCTGTACAAGACGCTTGCTGAAACCGGAAACCCGCATTTTGCTACGATTGACAAGATTCTCAAATCCCTTGGACTAAGACTATCAATCGTCACGGAACCGGCAACTCAGGCTCCATCAGCTTAGTGCTGAAAGACAGAACTTCGGCACCTTGAGTCAGAACTTCGGCACCCTCTTAAAAGCAACCCCTGGCAGGGGAGAAAATCGACAGGAAATGGGGGGTTAAATCCAGGCGCTCTCGGATGAACT
>JAHHGS010000032.1 GCA_019359715.1 Aphanocapsa sp. GSE-SYN-MK-11-07L
GCTTTTAAGGCTTCGTACTTGGCTTTAATATGTTCTACTTGCTCAGCAGAAATCATAGAAGTATCTACCAAGATGAGGATTACTCTTTTATGATACAAACCGATGACTTATTTATTTACATTGCCTTGGTGGTTGAAGTTGTTTCTCCCGGTGAACCAGGAGATCAGAGTAATTACGATCGGGACTATGTTGAAAAACGGCGAGAATATGCTGAACGGGGCATTCCTGAGTATTGGTTGATTGATCCTGAGCGGCAAGTGGTTTTAGTGCTGACACTGCGAGGGCAGTCATATCATGAACAGCGCTTCACTGGGCAAGCCGCGATTGTCTCCCCTGCTGAGTCTAAGCGCAGTCCAAGTCCTCAAGGCTGGCAAGTGACAAACTAACTTCCATAGCAGCTTTTCTATCGCTAGAGATCAGTCTTGCGCTTGTTTGCTGCGGGCATAATGACGACGGGCTTTTGTCCGGTTGCCGCAGGTTTCCATATCGCACCAGCGGCGGCTGCGATTGCGGCTCAAGTCCAGAAACAGCCAACCGCAATCTGGGGCAGCGCATTCTCGAATTCGACTTTGGTCTGGGCTGGTTAAGAGTTCAGCCGCCGAGCAGGTAACTGGCCAAAGCATTTGATCGAGCGCCAGTCCTGGCTCGGCCCAGCTCCATGCAAATCCGGCTGGTGCTGTTTGCAGTTGGAGGTGAGGCAGGGCCAGAACCAACTGATGATTCAGGGTTGCCAAGGAAGGGACGGGCTGCCGAGCGGCAACAGCCGAGAAAATTTCATACAAAGCTGCTCGGAGGGCGATCGCAGTTCTAAAAACCTCAGCGGCCGCGGCTGGCTGTTGTGTAGCTGCTTGTAATAAGAGATCACCCTGCTCTGCGGTCAAAATTTGAGTGGACTGGCTCCAAGCAACCAGGTTGGTATAGCTCGTCAACCATTCTTGAACAATCACTTCACCTTCTCGCTCAACCGTGTTGCAGAAATCTAGGCACAGTCGTTCACCGAGCGGTTCCAGGGTTTGTAAGTGACCTAATTCAATGCCCATTGAAATTCATATCTAGGAGTGCCGGACTGCGATTCAATTACTAACCAGTGTAATTCTATTGACTAGTTAGAGGCGATCGCCTAAAATCTAACCATTAAAGCCTAATTAGAAGGTTATGACTTGACGGATTTATGGAGGCATCATCATGGACTTCAAAATTTCTGGACTAATTGAAGCTGTTCAGGGTTGGACAAAACTGGTTACAGCAAGTTGTGCGGGTAACATCACGCTGACAAATCACCCTCCGATGCGATCGGTGTGGATATGCCACGGTATCAGAGCATTTGAAAAATCATGCATTGCTTAAAGCTTACACGGTCAGAGTTTGAGCGTTGCTGCTGCTGCTGTGTCTAAAAGCCAGATTAACTCTCCTTCGGGCTGGATGAATCGAGCCGGATAGTCGAGCGGGTTGGCCGCTTCAGCAAAAATGTGTTCAAGGGCAGTCTGCTTGTTGGCCCCCGTTACCATAAACAAAACGTGACGGGCTTGGTTGATCAGCGGCACTGTAAAGCTAATCCGGGGCTGCCCGTCTTTGTTGCCAACGGTGACGAGGCGATCGCAGACCTGCAAGGCATCGGTATGGGGAAACAGGGAAGCCGTGTGACCATCCGGACCCATGCCCAATAAAATCAAGTCCAATGCCGGGAATTTTCCTGGCGCAGAACCCAAAACAGACCGTAATGCCTGATCGTAGGCTTGGGCTGCTTCAGCCGGATCGGCATAGTGGGTCGGAACAGGATGAATGTTGGCCGCTGGAATCGGCACTTGATCCAGCCACGCCCCCCTCGCCATGCCTTCGTTGCTGTCGGGATGGTCAGCCGGCACGTAGCGCTCATCGCCCCAGAAAATTTGCAGCTTGTCCCAGGATAATTGCTGTCGAGCTAGAGCTTCATAGAGCGGTTTGGGCGTACTGCCGCCCGCGAGGGCAAGGGTGGCCTGGCCCCGCTCGGTGATCGCCTGCTCAATCACCTTGAGGCTGATTTCTAAACCGCGTTCAATTAACTCTGGCAGGGCAGGTAAAACCTCAATCGTTGGCTGCACGGGCGATCTTCTCCTATCAATTTGAATCTGGCAAATATGGCTTAAATATGACAGCTCATTTCTCCTAAGCGCTGGTTAAAGCGCAGGTTTTCGCTGTAGTCGATTGGGCAGTCAATAATTGTCGGCACATCTTGCTCTAGCGCCAGTTTAAGCGTTGGCATAAAGTCGAGGGCTGATTCAACCCGGTAGCCCTTCAAGCCCATGCTTTCAGCCAATTTGACAAAATCGGGATTGCCAAAATGGACAAAGGCCGACTCGCCGTAGTGGTTATGCTGCTTCCACTCAATTAGCCCATAGCCGCCATCGTTAAAAATAATTGTCGTAAAGTTAGCCCCCACCCGGAGGGCAGTTTCTAGCTCCTGGAAGTTCATCATGAATCCGCCATCCCCCGTCACTGCCACCACATTCCGGTCAGGATGCACCATTTTTGCTGCCACAGCGCCTGGCACAGCAATCCCCATCGCGGCAAATCCATTTGAAATTAAACAGGTATTTGGGCGATCGCAGTGATAATGGCGAGCCAGCCACATTTTATGGGCCCCGACATCGGAGATCACAATGTCTTCTGGGCCCATCACCTCGCGCAAATCATAGATTAGCTTCTGAGGCTTGATCGGGAAGCTCTCGTCTTGGGCAAAGAATTCATAGTCAGCCACAATGTCAGCCTTGACGCTAATGCTGTAGGGGTCAGGCTTGCCTTGGCGATCGGTCCGCTCCAAAATTTCGAGCAGGGAATCCGAAATATCGCCAATTACCTCAGCTAAGGGCGAATAGCTACTGTCAATTTCCGCTGGATTCGCGTCAATATGGATAATTGGAATTTTGCCCTCGCGATTCCACTTCTTGGGCGAATATTCAATCAGGTCATAGCCGATCGCAATCACCAAGTCGGTATTGTCAAAGCCGCAGCTAATGTAGTCCCGCTGCTGCAAGCCGACTGCCCACAGGGCCAAAGGATGGGTGTAGGGAATCACTCCCTTGCCCATGAAGGTATTGGCAACCGGAATATTCAGTTGGGTCGCAAACTCGGTCACAGCGGCACTGGCATTGGCCCGAATTGCCCCATTCCCAACCAAAATCAAGGGGTTGACCGCTTCAGAAATGGCGATCGCCGCCCGTTCAATGCTCCGAAACGAAGCATAGCTCTTCTCAAGCTGCGTTTTGACCAGCGGCTCACCGATCGCTTCCATCGCCGCAATATTTTCCGGCAGGTCAATGTGGACTGCGCCTGGCTTTTCCGACTGGGCTAGCTTAAAGCCACGCCGGACAATTTCTGGTGTATTGCTGGGGCGAACAATTTGGGCGTTCCATTTGGTGACCGGACTGAACATGGCCACCAAATCGAGGTACTGGTGGGACTCAATGTGCATCCGATCAGTCCCCACCTGCCCGGTAATCGCCACCAAGGGTGCCCCATCCAGGTCAGCATCTGCCACGCCAGTCATTAAATTTGTGGCGCCTGGCCCCAAAGTCGAGAGGCAAACTCCGGCTCGTCCGGTCAGCCGCCCATAAACATCTGCCATGAAGGCAGCCCCCTGCTCGTGGCGAGTCGTAATGAATTTAATCGAAGAGTGCTTGAGGGCCTCTAGCACGGCCAGATTTTCTTCCCCTGGCAACCCAAAAATATACTCAACTCCTTCATTCTCAAGGCATTTGACCAGAAGCTCAGCAGTGTTCATGCGTTATTTCACCCACACAGTTTTAATATTGGCAAATTCATAAAGTCCATGAGAACCCAGTTCTCGTCCGTAACCAGAGCGCTTGATGCCACCAAAGGGCAAACGGGGGTCAGACTTGACCATGCCGTTAATAAATACGGCGCCAGCCGCTAATTCATTAATCAGGCGATCGCTTTCTGCCGCCACAGTTGTCCAACCACTGGCCGCCAGTCCGAACGGAGTTGCATTGGCGATTTGGATCGCCGCATCTAAATCAGGTACCCGCAGCAGCAGAGCGACCGGGCCAAAAAACTCTTCCGTGTAGGCGGGGCTGAGCGGGTGAATATCGGTCAAAATCGTAGCGGGGTAAAAGTTGCCCTGCCGCAGTTCGGGTGGCAAGGTGGTGCTGCCCACCAAAGACTGGCCGCCCGTTAACACCCGTGCCCCTTTTTCAAGCGCTGTTTGAACTTGCCGATCCAGGTCTTGCAGAATCTTGGCGGTGGCCAGCGGGCCAAGCTGCGTGTCCGGCTGGAGGGGGTCGCCTACCCGCAGCGCCTGAAATTGCTCGACCAGCCTTTGCTCAAACTGATCGGCGATCGCCTCGGCAACAATAAACCGCTTCGCCGCCACGCAGGACTGCCCATTGTTGATCATTCTGGCTTTAGCCGCAGTGGTGACGGCAGCCTCTAAATCTGCACTCGGCATCACCACAAACGGGTCGCTGCCGCCCAGTTCCATCACGGTTTTTTTAATTTGCTTGCCAGCGGCCGCGGCCAAACTTGCCCCAGCCGGTTCACTGCCCGTTAGCGTGGCTGCTTTGATCCGATCGTCGGCAATCAGCTCTGCCACTCGCTCGGCTCCAATCAGCAGGGTTTGAAACGTCCCAGACGGCAAGCCTGCTTCTGTAAAAATATCTTGAATTGCTAAGGCAGACTGCGGCACGTTAGAAGCATGTTTAAGCAAGCCAACATTCCCCAAAGCCAGAGCCGGTGCCGCAAATCGGAATACCTGCCAGAACGGAAAATTCCAGGGCATTACGGCCAGAATCGCTCCCAAGGGCTGGTAGCGAATAAAGCTGCGGCTAGTATCGGATTCAATCAGCACATCGGCCAGCAGGGCTTCCGCATTTTCAGCATAGTAGCGGCAGACCAAGGCCGATTTTTCGACCTCAGCGATCGCCTCAGCGATCGGCTTGCCCATTTCTAGGGTGATCAACTTACCATATTCTTCTCGGTTGGCGACTAAAATTTCAGCCGCTTTGGCCAGCCACTGGCAACGCTGGGCGAGGGGAATGCGTTGATATTGCTCAAAGGTTTTCTGGGCTAGGGCTAAACGGGCTTCCAGTTCAGCATCGGTCAGCGGTGTAAAAGTTTTAAGGGTAGCTCCGGTAGTCGGGCTAACAGAAGCGATCGCCATAATTTACTCTTCCAGGCAAACGGGGAATGTAGAAGCACACCTTCAGTTTTAACAGACTCCCGTGGTGAGGTGACTTGATTTCTTAGTCAGTTCGGCTTGAACATCAGCAAAGCTTAATAAGATGTCAAAATAAGACAAGATAAATATTAAGTTATGCAAACCTAGCTATGACTGCTGCTTCTGCCTCCGTATTGCTATTGGTAGATGGCTACAACATGATTGGGGCTTGGAAAACCCTGAAGCCAAAGGGGGCCAGCGATCGCTCTGGGCTAGAAGCTTCCCGCTTGAGGCTAGTGCGCGACTTGATTGACTACAGCGCCTTTCAGGGCTACACGACCCAAGTTGTCTTTGACGCTCAGCAGCGAGATAGCCCTGGCAACTGCGAACACATGACGGAGCAGCTAACCATTTACTTTACTGACTTTGGCCAAACTGCTGACAGCTACATTGAGCGCTACTGCGCTCTAGCCCGCCACGATTACTCGTCTTTACCTCAGCGGATCATTGTTGCCACCTCCGATCGAGTTCACCAGTTAACCGTCGTTGGCTATGGAGCGGAGTGGATGTCTGCCCAGCAGCTCTTTTTGGATGTGCAGGCAGTCAATCAGTTGATTCGGCAAAAGCGCCAAAAAGCCGATCGACAATCTGAGCGGCGATCGCTGGCGCATCGGCTTGACCCAGCCGCCAAGCAGCGGCTAGAACAACTGCGCCGAGGCTAGTCAACGGCTAGCTGGTAAAATAACTTGCCAAACAGCGCCCCTTCTCGATAGGATGTAATTCTGCAATCCTCAGTAGCTCAGTGGTAGAGCGGTCGGCTGTTAACCGATTGGTCGCAAGTTCGAATCTTGCCTGGGGAGTTTTTAAGAACCAGCTCATTTAGCTTCTGCAAGTATGACTTCATTCATGCAAGAGGCTTACTTATAACGATTGAACTCATCTCTCAAAACTCCTAAAAACTTAATTTACAAAGTACTCAATCGCTTGTGTTTAGTGGTGCACAGTAGAATTTCTGTGAGGTGAAACTATGACTCCCGAAGAAATTCAAGCAGCACTGACGGCCCAGATTGAGTTCAATCGGCAGACGATGGAGAGACAGCAGCGGTCTGAAGATCAGTTAGATCGCTTGATAGCAGCAACTGAAGCCGATCGACACACTGCTAATGATCGGATGTCCAGAACGGAGCAACAAACAGAACAAAACAGCCAGTCAATCCAAGCGGTTTCCCGTGACTTGGCGCAACTGGTTGCAACTCAACAGGAAGCTGAGCAGCGGACGAGTCGGCTGGAGAACGCTATTGAACAGGGAACGGCTGATCTGACTCGGATGATTGGCACCTTGTCCCAAATGTTTGATAGCCAAGGGCAGCGGATTCAACAACTAGCGACTGAAGCGGCTCAAGACCGCCAGGATGTGCGAATCGCCATTGAGCGGATTGAACAACTGGCGACTGAAGCGTCTCAAGATCGCCAAGATGTGAGAATCGCCATTGATCAAATCACTCAGGTGCTAGGGGAATTACAGGCTGCTAATCAGCGGCAAGAAAGGATTAATGACTTTCTACTCAGAAACCAGGGACAACTGTAATTGCATCTGGGCTGTTAGTCTACTAATTGACAGCGAGCTTAGGTAAAGGTTCTGGAGCTTCGTACATTTGCCAGACTTCCGATGGCAGCGATCGCAGAATTTGATTGGCCTCCCGCACCAAGGTTTCTGAACCGACAATCACTAACAGATATTTGCCAGCCCGCAGACGCTGCTTGTAGGTTGTTCTTTCTTTGCCAGCCAGCAATAGCTGCATACCACCGCCAACTGTAATACTGCCCATCGCTCCCGCCAATGCTCCCATTAAGCCCCCGACCACACTATTGCCCAAAGGACTGAGCCAGTCCAAAATCGTAATGCCTGTCACCTGATTAAACGTAAAACCAGCAAAAAAACCAAAGGGGATGAGCCAAAACATCATCATCAACATCTGCTGTCGGGCGGCTTGGCTCGGATCAAATAGATTAGCTTCAGCCAAGCTCCGATAGCCTAAGCCGACAATTTTGACATGAGTCAGCGGAAAGTTTTTCGCTTCCAAATCGGTGTAGGCAGCCTCGGCCTGGATGCGATCGCTGAAGGTAACGACGAGATAGTTGGCCATAGGGTATGGTGGGCTGTGGTGTCTCACGAAGCATCTTGATAGTAAACATTCTATGCCCAAGCGATTCTCTAAACTAGGTATTCGTCTGACCGATCTAGGAATTGTGGCGATCACGAGTGTCGTTGTGACGGGGTTAATCGTGGGTCTGCGCTATTTAGGGGGGCTACAGCTGCTGGGAGGAGACTTTGACGGTTTACAGCCGCTTGAACTGGCTGCTTATGATTTGTTTGTGCAAATGCGAACTCCTCTAACTGCCGATCAGCGGATTTTGGTAATTGGGATCACCGAGCCTGACGTGCAAAATCGGGGCAGCACTTGCCAATTTTCTGATCAGGTTTATGCTGATTTAATTCAACAACTGCTTGCTAATAAACCACGGGCAATCGGGTTAGATATCTATCGAGATCAGCCGGTTGAGCCAGGCCACCAGGCTTTTGTCGCCCAACTTAAAACCAGCGATCGCATTTTCGGAATCACCAAGTTGAAAGAGGGCAAGAGTGCCAGCGATCAAACCATTCCGCCTCCGCCTGCCCTGCCAGCGTCTCAAGTCGGTTTCAATGATGTGGTGGTTGATCGGGGCGGCATTATTCGGCGGGCCCTGCTGTTTCAACAAGCAGAGCAGGGCAATCATCCCTTGACATCCTTTGCTTTGCAGCTAGCCCTGCGCTATTTACAAGATGACAAAATTGAGCCAACCGCCAGTCCGACCAATCCAAACAATATGCAGATCGGCCCGGCGGTCTTTGTCCCGATGCAGCCCAATGATGGGGGCTACATCAAGGCAGATGTCAGGGGCTACCAGATCCTGCTCAACTATCGGGGCGATAATCGCAGCCTTAGAAGCATTGCACAAGTCAGCTTGGGTCAGGTTCTGTCCGGTAAAGTTGAGCCGGCCCTGATCCGCGATCGAATGATCTTGATTGGCAATGTCGCGGAAAGCTGTAAAGACTTTTTCTACACGCCCTATAGTTCAGGCTTGCGGGACGACCAACGAATGGCCGGGGTGATGATTCATGCTCAAATGGCCAGCCAGATCTTGGATGCAGCCACAGCAAAGCGATCGCTATTTTGGTTCTGGTCTGAACCCTTAGAAATTGTCTGGATCTTCCTGTGGGCGCTGAGCGGCGGTTTGTTAGCCAGTTCGTTCCGACATCCCTTACTGCTAGCCGCCAGCGAGGGGATCAGCTTGGCGGCGCTCATTGGCATTTGCTATCTGACCTTTCTGAACTCTGGCTGGATTCCACTCGTACCGCCCGCCCTAGCTTTGGTGGCAACCGGCGGCAGCATTGTCACCTATAACGCCCAGCAGTCTCATCGGCAGCAGCAAATGGTGATGCGCCTGCTAGGGCAGAGCACCTCCCCAGAAATTGCCGAAACCCTCTGGCAGCAGCGGGATCAATTGCTCCAAGATGGCAAGTTGGCAGGGCAAAATCGGACGGCGACGCTGCTATTTACTGATTTGCGAAACTTCAGCACGATCTCAGAGCGGTATGATGACCCCAAACCCTTGCTGGAATGGCTGAATGAATATCTGGAAGAAATTACCCAAGTGGTGCAATCTCATCATGGAGTAGTTAACAAATTCACGGGTGATGGCATCATGGCCGTGTTTGGAGTGCCCCTGCTCCGCACTTCACCGGCGGAAATTGCCGAGGATGCCCAACGGGCTGTCGCTTGTGCCTTAGCAATGGGCGATCGCCTCCAGCACCTGAATCAGATTTGGCAACAGCGAGGGCTGCAACAGGTAGAAATGCGGGCGGGCATCTTCACTGGGCCGGTCGTAGCGGGCAGCTTGGGCGGCAAAAGTCGCTTAGAGTATGGGGTGATTGGCGATAGCGTTAATACGGCTTCCCGACTCGAAAGCCTAGACAAGCATCGCCAGCCCAGCCCCTGCCGCGTCTTGATTGCCAAAGAAACCTTGGATTATTTGGGCGATCAGTTTGAGGTTGAGCCGTGGGGGCCGTTAGAACTGAAGGGCAAGTCCAAAAAGATTCAGGTTTATCGAGTCATCGGCGCCGCCAAACCAGATCAGACTCCCAGTCCAAAATCAGCTTCGGTCAATCCATGATCACCCGGATGCCTATGATTGCTGTGGTTGGGGCTGGCACATGCAGTAATCAAATTACTGACTTAGCAGAACAAGTCGGAGCAACCCTAGCTCAGCAAAACATCACTGTTGTTTGCGGTGGATTAGACGGCGTGATGGCCGCCGCCTGTCGCGGAGCCAAGTCAGTTGGCGGACAAACGATTGGCATTTTACCCGGCCGCGATCCGCAGGCAGCTAACCCTTGGGTCGATGTGGTGATCGCTACTGGTCTGGGCGAGGCTCGCAACACAATTATTGTGCATACAGCTCAAGCCCTAATTGCCATTGGCGGTGAATTTGGCACGCTGTCAGAAATTGCCTTTGCGCTCAAGCTGGGTAAGCCTGTGATTGGTCTGCAAACGTGGCAACTGGCTTACCAAAATCAGTTTATTACCGCCATTCAGTCCGTCAGCTCTGCTTCTGCCGCAGTCGAACTAGCACTAGCCCAAATTGCCTAATAACAATTGCTCAATAAAAGCAGCACTCCTTCTGCCCTCGTTCGCCTGAGCAGTCACGCCGAAGTCTGCCTTTGCTAACCAGTAGCCCCTAGCAATCTCTTTAAAAACAGTTGCTAAGTCTGGGTTCAAACCGCTGTACAATAGGGGGCGAGTTGGCAGATCGATATTTTATACAGTCTGGACGGTGCCTCTAGGAGAAGATATGGAATTTATCAGCAGCTTTTTTAGTAGCATTAATTTTGAAGCGATCGCTCAACTAACCATGTTGGGCGGCATTGCCATTGCTGGGCCCGCCGTGATTTTCCTGCTGTTTGCGCGGGGCGGCGACCTCTAACTAGGCGACAAAATTAGCTGAATTGAGTGTGTGGATAAAGCTCACACGCTCAGTTTTTCGGCAATGAAATTTTAATTCAATTTACCAGGGCGTTGAGAGACATTTTGTCAGAGTCCATATCTCAACGCTCTGATTTTGCGGCAGCAATGCCCAAACGCATTATTCACCTGAGTTGAGCCAACTGTTGCGGTGGGTAAAGATACCAGCGCTCTAGCCGCTGGAGTTCTCTATTTAAGGCTTGGGTGGGCGGGAAGTTTTCGCAGGTGTAGCCCAAGTCTCGCAGGGCTGATATCAAAGTACAGGGAGCCACCCAAGACTTTTGCCCTAGCTCAAGCAAGTTTAAGGGCTGGGGTGGATTTTTGCTTAGGTAAAGTTGAAGGCGCTGGCGTAGCTCTAGGGCGCTCGGCAGCTTGGGCAGCCCATTGCGGACATAAATTTGTTGGGGCTGACCTTTAACCAACAGCCAGCGCAAATGAGTCCAGGAGGGGGGCAACGTCCACAGCAACAGCAGATCACAAGGGCGGCTGGGGCGATCGTACTCTAGGCTGGCGGCGGTTGAGCTAGCGGCAAGATAGGGACGCTGATCGCCATAGACTAAGACATGCCCCTGAAGCTGCGGCAACAGGGCGGATGGGTCTGATAGGGGGAGCCATATCAAATTGGGCAAGTTTTGATTGGCGGGCGGGTCAGGACAACTCCAGGCGATCGCGGTTGGGGTCGTGACTCTGATCGCTGAGCCGGGGCTGACTGGCTGGGCAGCAGGTGGGTCTAATTGCTTAGCGGGCAAGCGGACACCAACCAACTCTAGCTCTAGATTGGTTTGGCCGTTCCAAGTATTTCCGCGCAGGCGATAGGCAACATCTAAGACTTCTGGCAGCGGATAGTATTCGCCCCAGCGCCAGGCCATCGCTTTGAACTTGATTGACTGGCTGGGGTCAGACTGCCCAGGCTGAGCCAGGGTTAGCTTTAGATGCAGTCCATCTTTGCCAATTGGCTGTTGGTCAATCACTCGCACGTGTGGGCTGTAGAAGACAGGTTCCGGGTTGCCAATCCCCCAGGGCTGGAGTCGGTCAATTTGTTGATACAGATCCCAATCGATCTGCTGAAAGTTGGCTTCAGCATCGATCGTCACCAAGGGTTTAAGCTGGGCGGGTTCAAGCTGCTGGCAAGCAAATTGGCTCAACCGCGATCGCAACTTGTCTAACTGGTCTGCGGCGAGGGAAAATCCACCAGCCGCCCGATGCCCACCGAATTTTTGCAGTAAATCTGCACAGAACTGGAGGGCAGCGAAGACATCAAATTCAGGAATGCCACGGGCTGAACCCCGAACTTGCGCCCCGTCTTCGTAAGTGCCAATGAACACGGGTACACCGTAGCGCTCAACCAACCGAGAGGCAACAATCCCAATCACGCCATGGTGCCAATTTGGCTGCACAACCACCAGCACGCAGGCTTGCAGGAGGTCAATCTGGCTTTGCTCAACCCAGGCGATCGCTTCCCGCTCGATTTGCGTACACAACTGCTGGCGCTCGCGATTGGTTTGCTCACACTGCATGGCTCGTGTCAGGGCAATCCCAGCATCGTCGGTGGTCAGGAGTTCAATCACGACCTGGGGGTCGCCAATCCTCCCGACGGCATTGATGCGGGGGCCAAGCCGAAACCCGATCGCGTCGGGTTTGAGGGCATGGGACGAGTCAGCCCCGCCAGAGACTTGAATTAGGGCCTGGATGCCAGCAAACTGCGATCGCAGCAGCAGTTTCAGCCCCCGTTTGAGCCAGCGCCGATTCACGCCTGTCAGGGCAGCTAAGTCAGCGATCGTGCCCAGAGTGTACAGCTCCAGCAGCGGCGTAATCAGGGTTTGAGTTTTACCCAGCCGCTGGGCCAAAGACACGGCCAAAATATAGGCCACCCCAACCCCGGCTAGGCTGGCGTAGACCGAACTGGGCTGCAACAGCTTCGGGTTGAGAATTGCGTTGGCGCAGGGCAATTCTGGCGGTAAATCGTGGTGGTCGGTAATAATCACCGCTAGCCCCAGTTCTCTGGCCCGAGCGATCGGTTGGTGAGCAGCAATCCCGTTATCGACGGTCAGAATCAAAGCCACGCCTTCAGCCGCAAATTCTTCCACAATCCGCTGATTGATGCCGTAGCCTTCTTGCATCCGGCTGGGAATGGCGTAGTCGACGTTGGCGTTGAGTCCGCTCAGGGCACGCAGCAGCAGGGCCGTGCTGGTCATGCCATCGGCATCATAGTCACCGCAGATGGCAATTTTTTTCTGATCTGCGATCGCTTGCACCAGCAGTTCGACCGCAATCCCTAAATCCGCAAATTCCTCTAGGGGCGATCGCAGGGCCAAGCTTTCTGGATTAACAAACCCGGCCACCTGCTCAGGGGTAATGAATCCGCGATTGATTAAAACTTGAGCCAGCAGCGTCGAAAGCTCAGTCTGGCTGTCAATTTTAGCCGCCAGAGCCGCCTGGGCAGGATGAATCTGCCAGCGTTGACGAGGCAGCGTGCGAGAGGGCGATCGTTCTAATCTCAAAACAGTATTTCCTGAGTACGAATCACGCCTATCCTATAGCGGTCATTCTCAACCCTGTCAAGATTAACGTTATTCATCCAGCAATTCTCATCCAGCAATTCTCATAATGAAATTTCAACTAGAGCCTGATGGAAGGTCTAACTCTAGTCCCTGGATCATAAATAAAAATGTAGGTATTTCTACTGAGAGTAGAAATTCGTAAAGTCTCTATAGTTCAGAAATTTCCCGGTATCGATACATTTATTCAGTGCTCTAAATTAAAAAAAAGTTGACCTCTCAAAGCATTAAATTATGGGTAGTGTTATTGGAATCGATTTGGGCACAACTAATTCTGTTGCAGCTTTTAAGTTTGCAGACGTAGAGGTTGTTACAGCAGAAAGTAATAGACCGCCTGAGCGAAAGCTGACCAGATCGATAGTTGCTCTACATCAGAATTCTTTACTAGTCGGGGAAACAGCTTATAACCAGATCCAAGCAGATCCAAAGAATGTAGTGGCTTCTGTTAAACGTCTAATGGGTAGAGAATTCAGTGACTCGGTTGTACAGAAGTTACTGCAACAATTTGCCTGTAAAATCTCTCAACCAGAGTCTGGCACTGATCAAAGTTTAGTTGTTTGGCTGGGCAGCAAAGCCTACGAACCAGAAGATATTTCTGCTGAAATTCTCAAAAAGGTGATACAAAATTCCCAAGATTTTCAAGCTAAGCGAGGGCAACATAGCCAAATTACAGGTGCCGTCATTACAATTCCAGCTTACTTTAACGATAAACAACGCTATGCAACGCGCACTGCTGCTTCACGTGCTGGTTTGTCTTCTGTGGAGCTTCTACCTGAACCGACTGCGGCAGCCATTTCCTATGGGTTTAGGCCAGACAGCACCGATGATGTGAAAACAATTTTGGTGTACGACTTTGGCGGTGGCACGTTTGATGCCTCAGTGATTACCGTTGCAGGCAATCAGTTTATTGAGCTGGGTAAAGCAGGCGATTTATGGTTGGGAGGGGATGATGTTGATCAGATGCTGATGCAGCATGTCAAACAAGCAGTAGAAAAAGAGGAAAGCATTGAAAGTGTTGATGCATTAGTTGCACAAATGCCTGAATACCAAAGAATTCGATTTATTGCGGATCTCAAAAAGGCTGTGGAGCAAGCCAAGGTTGACCTCAGTAATGCTGACTCCGCATTGGTTATCCCGTCTACTCCCTTAATCGACGATATTGGCTTAGCAGTTCCTATTAATGTCAAAATCACACGGGCAGTGTTTGAAAGCCTTCTGCTGCCTGTTGTAGAGCGAACCATTAAGGTTTGTCATGACGCGATCGCTCTTTCTGAATATACAGATGACCTGATTGATGCGGTCTTGCTGGTAGGGGGATCTTCCCAAATTCCCCTAGTACAGAGAAAAGTTCAAGAAGCTTTTGGAGCCAATAAAGTAGTAGTGCATCAGCGTCCTATGACTGCCATTGCAGAGGGCGCAGCGCTAGTTGCCGCAGGCTTAACAGAAAAAGTTGGTTCAGTCTCAAGAGACTATTTTATTGAGTTGGCAGATGAACCACTATTTAAGCTGATTAGTAGGGGCGATATTTTACCAATCCAGACTTCCTATACCTTTAAGACGGTGGCTGATGGTCAACGACTCATCCACTTTAAGTTTTTTAATCGAGATGCAGAGCGAAATGTAGATGAACCTATCGGTCAAATGTGGTTGGGTCTAAAACAATATTATTCCAAGGGTACTGAGGTTGCCGTTTCGGTAGAGTTGGATGAAAAAGTAGGTGATTTGTGTATAACCGCAGCGCTGAAAAATGATCCGTCTGTCCGAGTCAGCAGTTCTTTCTCACGAGGCAAAGCAGATGAAAAAATTTATGAAGAGCTGGTGCAGATGATTCAAAACCTGAACGATCGCCAACTATCAGCTTCTGCAATGGAAGAAATCAGCCAAAAAATAGTTCCGCTAGTTGAGACAGCAAATCAGGTGATTGACCACAAAACAGGGCAAGCTAGAACAGATGTACAGCAGCATGCTGAGCAAGAGTTGGGCAAGATAAAAGCAAGTGTCTCTACGGAGCGCAATCAAGCTGAGTTTTTTGTCTATGTGTTTGATTTCTTTATTGAACATTGCCATTTTCTGTTTGATGAATCCCAACTGAGTCGAATTCGCCGTTTACAGGCACAATTGCAGCAAGCCCTAGACCATAATGACTTATCTGGTATCCACGCTTATTGCGAAGAGGCAGAATTGGAAATGGAACGTCTGCCAGAATTGGTTGTGTTAGTACGTGCTTCCCAGATTGCAATCCACCGTGCTAATGCTAAAGATCCAACGGCAGCTAATTCAATGGCTGATAAGCTTGGTCGAATGCTAGCAGCAATGGAAAGAGGGGATAGCCGAGAAGCAGACCTACTTTGGCAACGTCTACAGCCTGAAGTAAGTTTCTGGTTTGACCAATCGCTACCGACGGGCAGTATTGCAACAGGAATTTCACGATGACAGAAAAACTTAGCTGTCCAGTTTGCGAAAACCCAAATCTTGATGGTAACAATTGCCCTAACTGTGAGACAGATCTATCTCTGATACGGATGCTAATGGAACTGCCTAGTGCAGAACCAATGATACAAGCGAAACCAGCAGCTTCTTTATGGTGGGCAAGAATTGGAATTGCAGTTGCTCTCCTTATCATCGGCATTTCTGTCGGAACTGTTGGTAATTCTCTGCTGACTCAACAGTGGGCGTTTAAAGATCAGTCACAATTGGCAATTAAGCCAAACACAGTTAATCCTGGGCAATCAAAACCCAAAATTGTCACCTCTAGCCTCAGTAAGAATAGCTGTACAGGATTTCACTACACTGTTCGTGCTGGCGATACGCTATCACAACTAGCAGAATCATTTTATGGAGATGTTAGCCAAATACCATTGATTATTCAAGCAAATTCAAAACTTGCTAAGAATCCTAATGCTTTAGCAATCGGTACGGGTGCGACCTCTATCTGATATATCAAGTAGCAACTGGAAAGCCATACTGGTTTAATTTGCTCCAAAACTGACTCCAACGATTAGGTGTCAAAACTAAAGCTCTTAAACTCAAAATTACACTG
>JAHHGS010000033.1 GCA_019359715.1 Aphanocapsa sp. GSE-SYN-MK-11-07L
GTCAAGGCTTGGAACAGACGCAGAAATCGACAAAAGAACCTGATTGACTGGAGCTTTACTCGTCAAGATGCAGACCAAAAACTGGGCAGACATTATGTTGCATAATTAATTACTCGCTCTACTAGGGTTACTAAGGTAAAATTCTATCAAAAGTTTGATTTTGAGTCAGTTGGCGAAGTATTTGCGTCATCAATGACTGATGTGCCGCATATTAAAATGCAAAAGGAGATGATGTAGTGTCTCCAGCAGCCCAACAAGGGCTTGCAGCGGATGGCCGCAACACTCTGGTTATGGCTCCAAGACTTTCCCCACCGCTGAAGCCCACGCCGTTGGGCGCTTACCTCTTGTTAAGAAATGTCAAATACCCGAAGGCAAACTTTATAGCTCGACCATCAGTAGATAAGTTGTGTACATTATGGAGGCAGGTTCTAACTGAAAATTTTAGCCATAAAGAGTAACGGATGTCCGAATATAAACTGCCTTCCCGCTCTGAAGATTTTTCCGAATGGTACAACCAACTTGTTTTGCGTGCAGAGTTAGCCGATTACGCGCCTGTGCGCGGCTGCATGATTGTGCGCCCATATGGTTGGGCTTTATGGGAGAACATCCAGCAGGCACTTGATCGCCGATTCAAAGCCACCGGGCATGTGAATGCTGCTTTCCCGTTGCTGATTCCGCAAAGTTTTCTCGAAAAGGAACAGTCGCACGTCGAAGGTTTCTCGCCGGAGTTGGCGGTTGTCACAGTCGGCGGTGGCAAATCTCTTGAAGAGCCGTTAGTAGTGCGCCCAACTTCAGAAACCATCATCGGTCATGCTTATGCTAAGTGGATAAAGTCGTACCGAGATTTGCCTGTCCTGATCAATCAGTGGAATAGCGTCGTGCGCTGGGAACTTCGCACTAAGCTGTTCTTGCGAACGCTAGAGTTCTTCTGGCAAGAAGGGCACACGGCACATGCTACTTATGAAGAAGCTGAAATTGAAACTCGCCAAATGCTGGACATCTATACGGATTTCGCCGTGAATGAAGCGGCCATTCCGGTTATTCCCGGGCGCAAATCCGAGTCGGAGCGGTTTGCTGGAGCCAACGAAACGTATTCAATAGAAGCGATGATGGGTGATGGTAAAGCTCTACAAGCCGGAACTTCGCATAACTTAGGGCAGAACTTTGCGAAAGCCTTCGACATTCGCTACTTGGACAAAACGGGCGAGTTGCGATATTGCTGGACAACATCTTGGGGACTTTCCACGCGCTTCATTGGCGCAATCATCATGGTACACGGCGACGATAAAGGCTTGGTTCTGCCGCCCAGACTTGCGCCAATTCAAGTTGTAATCGTGCCGATTTTCAAGAGCGATGAGGAAAAGGCAACCGTCATGGAGACGGCGCGACGTGTGCGCGCAGAATTTGTCGCAGCAGACATTCGCGTAAAGATTGACGAGCGCGACGGGGTAACGCCCGGCTTCAAGTTCAATGATTGGGAGATGCGCGGCGTGCCGTTGCGAGTTGAAATCGGACCGAAAGATGTTGCGAACGGCACGGTTGCATTGGCAAGACGTGACAAGCCCGGCAAAGAGGGCAAATCCTTTGTGAAGCAGAATAGTTTAATAGACGCTGTTAATGAGACCCTTAGCAGCGTTCAAGAATCGTTGTACCAACGCGCTCTAGCTTTCCGTAACGCGAACACGCATGATGCTCAAGACTACGCTCAATTCAAAACTGTAGTTGAAAAAGGGTTCGCGCTCTCATACTGGTGCGGCAAACGCGAGTGCGAAGCGCAGATCAAGGAGGAAACCAAAGCGACTACGCGCTGCATTCCATTAGAGCAGATAGGTGAAGAAGGCTGTTGTATTCGCTGTGGTCAGCCTGCCAAAGAGAGGATTGTCTTTGCAAAGGCGTATTAAGTTGCCACGTGCCATGTTGCCCCACGCCGCGCCCAACAAGGGTTTGCAGCTTACGTTACAGGTGGTGGCGGTGGTTTGAGAATTACTGGTTAGATGAACAATAAAACACCTACTAATACCAAAACTTGATGAGCGTGAATCATATAAATCTTTGTAAGACAAGCATTACAGGTATCTAATTCAGTGCAGTGCTGACAAGAATTGGTATCAAGCATTATTCATACCGTACAGAGCAGACCTATTTGGACTGGGCTTATCGCTTTATTCTGTTTCATCACAAGCGCTATTCCAAGAAAACGAGGGGCGCTGAAATTGAAGCCTTTTTAATGCATCTTGTGCAGAAATAAGTTAAGGAGGCGATCGCGGTTGTTGGAAAGCTATCCAACATATCGATTGGAGGCTGCGTAGAATGCAACCTCCAATCAATACCAGCCCCCGGTTCTAAGCGGGTTAGTTATAGCAACTAGGCAATTTGGAAGTCAGTGGCTTGCAGAGAGGGTGTATCAACGGTGGCAAACTGGGAACCTGTGCCCAAGCCAGCTTGGCTACTATTCTGGTTATAGAACAAGCTGCCGCTGCCTCGATTGAACACAATTTGGGCAGAGCTGGTTGCTGCTTGCAAGTCGTTCTCGACGATCGCAAACTCTCCAGCCGTGCTAAACCCCTGACCGACGGCACTGGTCAAAGACGAGAATATCGCTTTGTTCAGCACAATCTTGTCGAGTCCACTGGCAAAGCCAACAATCTTGTCGAGACCGCCGCCAGCAATCAGCAGATCATTGCCGCCACCGCCAATTAAGAGGTCATCACCACTGCCGCCAGTCAAGGTATCGTTGCCATCGCCGCCGCGCAGCGTGTTACCGCTATCGGCGCTAGGTGCAGTCGGAGCTGCCAGACCAATCAGGTTGAATCCGCCCTTGCCGATTTCGCCCAAAGACGTGGCTGCTCCGGTGGAGAGGTCAATGCTGTACAGAGTGGAGCCAGAGGTAGCATAGGCAAAATTTACGCCATTGATTGGAGAGAAGATATCAAAGCCACTGCTGGCTCCAAAGTTAACGCCCAAGGCACCAATGGTGGTCAATTTGCCGTCATTGGGCGGATTTTGCAGCACCAGAACATCCAAATTGGCATCAATTCCAAACAGTTGAGTTGTGCGCGTGGGTGGGATGACTCCGGTGGGAGAAGGCGGGCCAAAGAAGGCGTTAGTGTAAGCAACAGCAGTGATATTGGGGTCTTGACCGAAATTGCGATCGCCCATTGAGTACGACACATTTTTGTCTGGCTCAATGGCAGGCGTCGTTAGGTCAAAATCGCCGATCGCGCCAGTATCCACGTTTACCCGCAGGTTTTGATCGTTGCTGCCGACTAGGCGCAGGCGATCGGGTACGGGGTTAAAGTCTACGCCAGACTGCTGCCCAGCATTAAAGTTAATCGGAGAAAGGGCGCTGACCAAGCTGGCGACGCCAGTGCTGGCATTAATCGTGTAGATTTTATTGGTATCGGTGATACCGTAGAGCAGCCCATTGGCCGGGCGGAAATCAATCCCCAGTAGGTTGCCGTCAACGCCTGTTACCTGGATTGTCTGCGCCTGGTCGATTTGATCAGGGTCAAACGCAATCAGGGCATTTCGATCCGTCAGACCAAACAGCGTCGTGCTGCTACCACCCAGCAGCAAGTCATTGCCATCGCCGCCGTTCAGCTTGTCGCTGCCCAGACCACCAATCAAGAGGTCGTTGCCGCTGCCACCCCATAGGAAGTCATTGCTGCTACCTCCATCTAGGCTGTCGTTGCCGCTGCTGCCGCTCAGGGAGTCGATGTCAGCGCCGCCCCGCAGGCTGTCATGAAGATTCCCACCGTCGAGATTGTCATTGCCCAGACCACCGATCATCCGGTCATTGCCATTGCCGCCGCGCAGGAAGTCATTGCCGTTGCCCCCGTTCAGGACATCTTGGCCGTCGTCGCCCTTGAGGGTATCTTGGCCATCATTGCCCCGCAGAGTGTCATTGCCATTGCCGCCCGACAGCAAGTCGTCGCCTAGTCCACCCACAAGCAAGTCGTTGCCATTGCCACCCTGGAGGATGTCATTGCCTTCCGCTCCCGACACAGTGGTGGCGGCCAAACCCAGCAGTTTAAATTCGCCATTGCCAATCTGCCCCAAAGACTTGGCTGCTCCGGTCGAGACGTCAATGCTATACAGGGTGGAACCAGAGGCAGCGTAGGCAAAATTTACCCCATTTACTGGGGAAAAAATGTCAAAGCCGCCCTTGGTGCCAAAGTCAACACCCAACGAGCCGATCGTCGTCAATTTGCCATCATTCGGCGGATTTTGCAGGACTAGGGTATCTAGTTTAGAGTCAATCCCAAACAGTTGAGTTGTGCGGCTGGTGGAGGGAGCGCCAGCAAAAGCGTTAGTGTAGGCAACAGCGGTAACATTCGGGTCTTGACCAAAATTGCGATCGCCCATTGGGTACGACACATTTTTGTCTGGTTCAAAGGCAGGTGTGGTGAGGTCAAAGTCGGCGATCGCTCCCGTATCGACATTCACCCGCAGGTTTTGATCGTTGCTGCCGACTAGTCGCAGGCGATCGGGCACCGGGTTAAAGTCTACGCCAGACTGCTGTCCGGCGTTGAAGCCAATCGGTGAAAGCGGGCTGACTAGAGTGGCAATTCCGGTTTTAATATCAATCGTGTAAATCTTGTTGGTATCAGTGATGCCGTAGAGCAATCCGTTGGCAGGGCGAAAATCAATCCCGATCAAGTTGCCATCTACGCCCGTGACTTGGATCTTTGTTGTCTGTTTAGGGTGGCTGGGGTCAAAGGCAACCAGCCGATTTTGATCTGCTAGCCCCAGCAATTGACTGTCACCGTTAGCCAGCAGAATGTCATCACCATCGTCACCCTTCAGAACATCGCTACCCAGTCCACCCGACAGCGTGTCGTTACCGCTACCTCCACTGAGTAAATCGCGATCGCTGTTTCCATTTAGAACATCATTTCCGCCCAGCCCAAAAATCAAGTCTCTGCTGGAAGTGCCCCGCAGTGTCTCTGCTTGGGAGGAACCAAAGATCGTCGCCATAGCTGTAACTCCTAAAAATTTAATTTGTCTTCCGGTTGATTTCAGCCCGATCGGCATCACCCTCTGCTTAAACCCAGCGGGTGACAGGCGGATTGTCCGCCCAGCTTTTAATGCCTTAGGGGTTTTAAGAACCCGCTAAGAATTGCGAATTTTGTCAGCAAACCTGGAGCAGACCAGCATCCGGTTGCCTGCTGTCATAACTAGCAGTCAACTTGTTTGAAGTTGAATTGTTGTTCCAGTTCTATAGGTACTACCCGCTAGAGCGCCGAATGGATGCAGCAGCACTAAAAAAAGTTTGATTTGGGCTGATATTAATCCGGTTTATTTTGTAAAACCCTTAGTTTGTAAGGGTTTTACAAAATAAACGATTCCCATTCAAGTCACCATCCGCACCCCAAAAGCCATCACAACTGACAGGAATAACTTGAAAGGAAAATGATTCCAGGCATCTTGATCGCCAAACGGGCTAAAGATAGTCAGTAGCAAGATTGACAGGGCAAACGTATAAGCCGGCACTGTCGCTTCAACGGCTGCCACTAAAGAGGGGACGCCTAAGTCAATCGCACGTTGGCTCATAAACAGGGCAATTAAGTTTGCAATCTCAATCCCAAACAGCATGGGGATTGCTGGCTGTAATAGTGCCATATTCTTCCGAAAAGTTTGTCGCACCTTTGCCAACAACAAAGGCAAAATACCACTGACAATAATCCCAACGGTAATCAACAAAAATCCAATAAAAAATGTACAGTGCTTAAAGACTTGATCTTCTAGCAATAGCGCATTGACTTGAAAGCAAGAAGCAATCAACATTAGCCAAAAGGCTTGCCAATTTGTTTGAATATTGGTGCCAACCAAGCAGAAGCAAACCGAAGTGATCACAAGCACAGAAATTCCAAGATATTGCTGTGTTAACAACAACTTACCAAAAAAAATAAAGCTAGCAACCGGAACCATAGCTGGAGTCAAGTTCCAGTAGGCAGCAACCACTCCTGCTTCGCTGTTGTTTAAAGCCTGAAAATAAAAGATTTGACTGCTCTGAATCAGAATCCCTGCTAAGAGGGCCAGCAAAATAGTCTTTGTTTCAGGCCAAGTCCAATCCACAAATGGGAAGACAAAAGGCACGATCGCAATCACGATCGTTGAGGCGATCGAACTTGTAATTACTCCCATCCAGGGGCGATCAAAGACCCGCTCAACGCAGTGAGAGTCAAGGACATGGACGATCGCCCAAAACACTGGACTTAGGAGGGCGAAAACCAGCCACATAAATTAAGCACCTGAACTAAAATCTTGAAAGGGAGCAGGCTTGGCAATCCCATAGCCTTGAGCATAATCTACCTGAAGATAGTTGAGGGTGTTTAAGGTTTCCAGATTCTCGACGAATTCGGCAATTGTCATCATGTTCATTAGGTGGGCAATCGAATTAATTGATTTGACAATCTCATAGTTGATTTGATTCTGATTCAAGCTTTTGATAAAAGCGCCATCAATTTTCAAGAAATCAACCGGCAAGCTTTGTAAATAAGCAAAAGAAGACATCCCACTGCCGAAATCATCCAAGGCAAACTTGCAGCCGACCTGCTTTAAAGTTTGAATAAAGTTGATTGCTTGCTTGAGATTAGAAATAGCAACAGTTTCAGTAATTTCAAAGCAAATTAATGAAGGGGGAACCTGAAAATGCTGAAATTGCTCTAACAGAAAATCCGCAAAATCAGGATCATTAATACTGCCGCCAGAAAGATTAATCGCATACTGGTAATCTTCTAGGGGCAAGATTGAACCAGCCGCAACCAGGGGTTGGAGTTGAGCCAGCAGCGTTCGCACAACCCATCGATCGATAGCGGGCATTAAATTGTAGCGTTCCGCGATCGGAATGAAAGCTGCAGGCGAAACGATGTTGCCAGCCTCATCTTTGAGCCGCAGCAGAATCTCGCATTGCCGGGAGAACTCAGCAGGAGAAGCGTGATCAGGAACAAGGGAAGAATGCTCTAAGCCCAGAGCCAAGTCCGCAACCGGCGGCGGTGATGTCAACACTCTAGAGTCTGGATTCAGGAATTGATCAACAGCCACAATCGGCTGGTAGTAGAGGCAGAAGCAGTTCTCTTCAATCGCTTGGCGAATTTTGAGCGCCCAGTTCATTTCACTCAATTGCAGCTGCACATCACTGCTGCCAATTTCATAAAAGTGAATCCGATCGCCGCCTTGGTTTTTGGCAGCGTAACAGGCTAAATCAGCCGCCGTCATTACATTGGTGATTTCAGCACTCTCCTGCGTAATTTGAGTTAGACCAATACTGGCGCCAATCGTAAACACTTTGCTCTGCCAAACAAACCGATAGGCCTGTAAACTTTTTTGCAAAGATTGAGCGATCGCTTGCGCTTCTTCCAAAGCGCAATGACCAAATAAAATCCCAAATTCATCACCCCCCAGCCGGGCCAAAAGATCCGTTTTGCGGACTTGCTTCTGAATCAATAGGCCAATTTGCCGCAACAGTTCATCCCCTGCCGCATGCCCACAGGTGTCGTTCACAATCTTGAATCGATCCAGATCGAGAACACAAACAACGTGTTTTTCGCCTAGATCGTCGATATTTCTGAGTAGCGTCTGGAGATGTTGTTCAAATTGGCGGCGGTTAGGCAATTCAGTTAACGTATCGTGGTTGGCTTGCCATTGGTACTGGGCCCGACTTTGCCACAGTTCTTGCTGAGACAGTTCCAACGCCGCCAGCATTTTGTTGATGGCGATCGGCAAGTGCGAGAGTTCGTCTTCGCCTTTAATGGGCAAGCGCTGGCTCAGGTCTTGTTTGAGCTGAATTGTTTTGATCCCATCTGTAATTTCAAAGACGCGGGTCAGCACCAGTTTTTCTAACAGCAGCAGCGTCACGAGCGTAAACAGAATGCCGGCAATCAGCAGCAGGCCCAGGAAAGTTTGTAAACTTACCTGGGCCTGCTGAAAAACCAAGCGCGGAATATCCACCCGAATCAGCAATCCAGGCTGACCATAAATGTTGGGCAGCAATCCATAACCGGCAATTAGATTTTGGTTCAGCGGTTGAACGGCGATCGGATTTTGCAGCGTCAATTTAGGACTGATCGCTTTAAAATCTGGCGGCAATTGTTTGCTGCTGCGCGGATAAATACTGATCGTCGGCACTTCGGTTTTTTGCGTTAACCTGCGGATTTTAGAGGCATCGAGATACCGACCCACAATCAATGTGCCTCGCATTGGCCCCTGCTGCTCATTTGTCAGAATTGGGCGCGAGATCAACAGCACTGGGCCAGTTGGAAACTCCATTGTGCCTCGATACTCACTGTCATTATTCTGATGCTGTAGCAATTTTGGGTTTGACCGAATGGTGGCTAAGAGGTTAGTCACGGGAACCGCTTGCTGGCGCTCCAAATCTACTCCTTTGCCATACACTAGTTGACCAGAGCGATTAAAAAATAATGCAAAGTTAAACTCTAATAAAATTAAAGTCTCGGTGCTTAGGTTTTCGTGAATATAGGCGGGATTACCATTCTGAATAAAGTCATAGGTGGCACCCCAGGCCGACCAGTCTTTGGCCGTACTGTCTAATTTGTCTAGAGAATCGTTTAAAGCCGTGAATACTCGCTTAACGTCAGTGGCGACGCTTCTCTGCTCGACCGTCGTAAATCCAGCTTCGAGGACGGTTGAACCAATCGTATACAAGGAGACAAACAGACAGATGGTAATTGCACCAATAATCCACAAAACCTTCTGACGTAAGGTTATAGCACCAGCACGACGACCAGCATCTTTCTTTTTGCTATGCAATCCTTTGCTGGCCATAGGCAAAAAATCGAAAAATACTGTGCTAGAGGTTCAGCCCAATTTGCTTGAACAATTAAAATCTGGCGTCGGCTCTTCAATCATAGACCCTCTCGCTTGACATCCTGCACAGCAGTGAGCAGGCGTGAAGCGCCATAACCCATGCCTGTCTACTAGATATCCCAGATATCCCTACAGAATCAACTAGAGAGCGGTGGCTGCATCTGTTGCAGTTTGGCATCTAGGCGTTGCTCAGAGGCTAAGCGTTCCAAAGCATAGTCATTCAGGTCAACAAAGTGCATCTTGGCAACTAGGGCTGGATGAACCGTCTGGATTTGCTGATACATGGCTTGGGCGATCGCCCGATAGCCGGAATGCCCCTGCCGGGAACTGCGTAATTCAATAAAGTGATAGGCTTCGCGCAGGTTCAGCTTCATTCGCCAGCGGACTCGATAGGCAAACGGCACCACATACTGGGCCGCTTCTGGCAAGTCTTGACCAATTAACTCAGCCGTTTCGGCCGCCCGATCTAAGGCTTGGCAATAAGGGGCGGCTAAATTGGCAGCAACCAGTTCTGGCGGCACCGCGTAGCCATGCTGCACCGTGTATCGCTGCCGCTCTTGGCTCAAGACGCGATGCCGATGCAAATCACGATAGGCGCCCAAATCTGCCAGGAGATCAAAGCTGTAGTAGGTTTCTTCAAAGGCTCGCCCCGGCCGATGAAATCGCACCGCCCGATCGCCAATATAGGTGTTGATGATTTCCAGTTTTGCCGCCGCTGATAGCTCAGCCGCGTAGGCGTTCAGTTGGTCAAATCCCAAATTGGTTTGGGGATAGAGAATGGCGGCGACAATTTTAGTTTCGGCATTGGGGTCATATTCGACTAGCTGAACCATTGCTGAAGCATCAGTCTTCAGGTCAGCCGTCAGCTTTTGGGTCAGGGCAGCCGTGCGATCGCCATTGTCAGCCAAGTAGCGAACATAGGCTTGTCCCCGCTCTGTTTTGGCCCGCTTCACAAACGAGGGAATCATTTGGTCTAGCTCCTGCTGCATGGCCAAGCCCAACTCCTGCACCTCTGGGTGGGGCGAAGCCGCCAGTTTGACCAATAGATACTCAAAAGCCCGCCCATTCCCGAATAAACCGACATTGGTCAGGGTGGCCATCGGCAGTAAGCCCCGCAGCAGGTCGAGGGCTTTGGCTCTGGTGGCGCTGGCATAAGCTCGTTCTGAAGTAGATTCTTCTTTTGGGGTACAAGCCTGCACCCAACTGATCAGCGGGTCAATCAGGGCCGTATAAGTATCAAATAAATGATCAAGGCTAGCTTCGTAGCGTGCGGCATGGCTTGAGACCATAATTGCCGGCTCGCGATAGTACAAATAGCGCCCATTTACCTTTTTGTTAAAGGGCACGTAACGAGTCGATTTTTCGAGTGGAGAAATGCCCAAGCGGCTGTCTTCTAGGGCTTTAGCAGCAATATTGCTCACGCCTTCGCAGGCCAAGTGCGCTCCGCCTAATTCGGCCACGGAGTCATCGCCGTAGCCAATCAAAACGCGATCGTAGAAGGCTTCTGCTTTCTGAATGGCCACCAGTTGGTCAGCTTGATTACCGCTTGCTGACCCAACAATCCCGGCAAAGTCAGCTTCTGGGGCTTTGATAAATTCGTCCAACAGAATCCGGCGTAAGCCTTTTTCACTGCGGCTATAGCGAGAAAACAATGCCCCTTTCACCACTTCCGGCAAGTTGCGAAACCCAAACACGGGGCGATCTAAGTTAGTTACAAAGGGCTGGAGCAAACGGCTCTCTTGCTCGGTTAGGGATTCCTGGAAAAAATCACTCATGCTTTGCTGGAAGGGTTAATAAATTTAATCAGAAGGCAATCCTTTATCGGCGGCATCCACATAGGTAATCCCAGTCGAACCAAAGCCGCCACTGCCCCTGGATGACTCTGCCAAATCGTCCACCTCCTGAAACCGACCGAGCATGACCGGAGCAACGACGAGCTGAGCAATTTTTTGACCCTTGCGAATTGAGAAAGGCTCAGACCCTAAGTTGAGTAAGAGCACCTTAATTTCGCCGCGATAGCCCGCATCAACCGTACCCGGAGTATTCAAAACCGTCAATCCATACCTGAGCGCTAAACCGCTGCGGGGGCGCACCTGCAATTCAAACCCGGCTGGCACTTCAGCAGCTAAACCTGTCGGGACAGCAAACCATTGCATCGGCGGCAAAGTGTAATCCACCACAGACACCAAATCGGCACCGGAGTCACCCGGATGCTCGTATCTGGGTAGAGTTGCCTCCGGCAGCAGGCGTTTTATTTTGACCAGAATTTGGCGATCGGTCATGTCTCTAATCTTCAAATGAACTACCATCTAGCCGCTACGCTGAGCTAGAGGTCTCTGACGCTTCGCTTGAGCCACTTACCTTTTCGCATCCGGAGGCACGATTGATAGAGGTTTCTCATCCACGTCTGACGACGCTAGTTCCTAACGCCATTTGCCAGAGGATCTGGCAAATTGAGCAAAGTATTATTAACTTGGCTCAGAATCTCTACATGGGCTACAGCTAGGTGCAGCGCAACACGTTCCTTACGAAGTCTGATCTCCGGATACTGGACGTTACTGTGCGTATCGATTCGGGTTAGACAAGAGCTTTTGTCCCAAGTGGGAAGGAGGTTGTCGTCCTCACGTCCGAAGTGGCTCTGTTATTGGAATGGCTCACTATTGTCATTCTACCGGAATGTTGGCGCTTCCTCAACCACCCCAATCTCTCGCATTGCTTGGCCCCTAAGCCGAGCCGAAGGGCGCTATCCTTCCCTACCCCGCTTCGCTGAGGGTAGGGACTGTCGCGAGAACGTTCAAAAATTCAAATCTTCAAAGTTTAAGCTGTCGGAGGCAGATTTTTCTTTTTGCAATAAATCAGCCCTGTCCTTATTAAGGGGAGCCACTGCGTATTCCTAGCGGAACGCTCCGCGAGGCGACGGGTTCCCCGGCTTAAAGCAAGTGGCGTCGATTTAGGGGGATCTAAATGCATAATTTCTCAGCATTAATAAAGTCAAGCAGAATTCTCTGGTGAATGCCTGTCAGTGGGCGCTCTTCACCCGCTTGGACAGAATAGTGCCGCCCAGCCCGAATGGCAACGGGTTCAAGCAAGCCCAGATCCCATCCTTCCTGCAATACTAGCTCTGGCAGACTAACCGACAGCGGCCCATGAAAGACATGCCGGATCACTCCCAGATCCTCATAGCAACCAAAAGGCAGCAGCTCCTCTGCGACATAGCTAATTTCTTCCTCTAACTCTCTTCTGACGGCAACTTCCGGCGTTTCGCCGAGTTCGATGTGTCCGCCAAAAAATCCCCAGCAGCCTGGATAAACAATGCCAGGAATGTTATCTCTCAACTGCATAAGAAAGCTGTTTTGTCTATACAGGATAGCGATAGCGACAGTAATCATTTGGTCAGTCATACATAGTTTTCAGGCAACTGAGCAATTTGGATTGAAATATAAAATTTTCGTTAAATTCTGAGATCGACTACAATGTAAACGTTAGCGCGTGAGGGGTGAACTATGTTCCTCAGACTTGCGGATCAGCATCGACAGTTTATTCAAGACCTCGTGATGAATCTCCAATCTTTGGCGATCGTTTTAGAGCGTCGAGGATACCTCGCTTCCTGCTATACCTGCGGGGGGCAAATGAACAGTGCCTCCTTTATGGTGAGCCTGGGAGAGAGTCACTTGATTCGGTTTTTGGTGTCTGACTATGGCATCACTTGGACTGAGATGCGGGACGACCGAGAACTGATGAAGCTAGAAGGCGCAGAGGCAATTAGCCAACTGCAAGACCTAGCGAATTTGATCAAATATCAGCCCAGCCCGGCTGTCACGATTGGCTAGCGATCGCTAGCCAGCAAAATGTTATCCTCAACACAGGAAGGGTTGAAGCCTAGAGTCGTGCGCCCTAAAGCACTGGCTGAGAGTTCTTTGACTTTTCGCTAGTGTCTAAATCGGTAGATCGTGCTGCAACTCTATGGGTGTTCTGAATTCGGGCTGGCAACATCAATTTATTCAAACCAACAAAATCCGCTTACACTGTGTCACCCAGGGCGAAGGTGACTTAGTTATTCTTCTCCACGGCTTTCCTGAATTTTGGTATGCCTGGCGATTCCAGCTACCGATTCTCTCCCGCTACTTCAAAGTCGTGGTGCCAGATTTACGGGGCTATAACGATTCTGACAAGCCCAGCAGCGGCTACGATCTTGATACCCTCAGCGCTGATGTTGTCGGTTTGATTGAAGCCCTCGGCTACCAGCAAGCCCACATTGTCGGACACGACTGCGGCGGTTTAATTGCTTGGCACCTAGCGCAAAAATTTCCGGAATACGTGCAGCGCTTAGCGGTTTTGAATGCACCCCACCCCACCCGATTGGTGCGAGATTTATTTGGCAACCTAGAGCAACTGCTGCAAAGCTGGCAGCTTCTGGCCTTACAGGTGCCGGCTTTACCTGAGTATTTGATTCAGCAAAACTTAAAGAATTTCCTGCAAGATTGGTTTCAGCGACATTCGATTCGCAAGGGAGCTTTTTCCTCAGAAACAATTCAGATTTATCAGTCTGCGCTCGAAAAGGCCGGCACGCTCTCGGCTGCGATTAGCTCCTATCGCCAGTTGCTCTCGCCCAAAGATTGGTTGCCCAACTTAGTGCGGCGGCCGCAACTGATTACGGCTCCAACCCTAGTTCTGTGGGGGGAAGAAGATACTGTCGTCAGTCCGCTCCTAGCTGAAGGTCTAGACCGCCTGATCAGCGCTCCTTTTCGCCTCCGGTTATTGTCTGAATGCGGACATTGGGCGCAGCAGGAAGTGCCAAGCATTGTCAATCAAGAGCTATTAGATTTCCTCCGCCAAGGCCTGAATAGACCCTACTTTACCTGAGCCTCAGAATCTTGAATCGTTTGATCTTTGCTCAAACGATTCAAGATTCTGACTTATTGCTGTCTACAACATCTCCATCTCTCATCTGGCTGATCAATGCAGCGATAATTCTCTTGCCTTTTAGAGACAGGAGCTGGCTGCGATCGCTGTTAATCTGAACGGCATCACGCAATTCAGAGACGCTGTTGACAGTTTTGACGCTAACGCAGATGGCCTGATTGTTACTGACGAGGAAAATATTATGTTACCCACTGTCAATGTTCTGATGGCGATTTCAGCGGTTGAAAAAACTGCTGATCCAATCGCGGCTATTTTATTGCCGATTGTTGCAATTGGCGGCTTCTTGGCGGCTACTATCATTGGCTCGATCGCCTGGTATAACTCGAAGCGCCCACCGGGTTGGGAAGATAAAAAACGTCCCGACATTGTGCCCAAAATTGATACCTCTAGCAATCCTGAGCCATAGCTTCTTCACAGAATAACTGAGCTTGCTTTCTCTTTTCCCTTAACTTAACCCTTGTTTCGCATAGAACGAGGGTTTTATTATTCTCAACCAAAGTCGAGGTGTTTTGACTTTGCCTGATTATTTAACAGTTAGTTTGTTCGGTTTTAATCGCTAAGAAACAATGCCCGATCGCAGGGCCCGAACGGCTGCTTCTGTCCGGTCATCAGCGCAGAGCTTGGCTAGGATATTGCGGACGTGGGTTTTGACAGTGCCGACGGTGATGTATAGCTTTTCAGCGATCGCAATATTGGTGCAGCCTGCTACCATCAGTTCCAAGACTTCTCGCTCGCGGTCGGTAAGGGGATCGGCGGCTAGCACTTCTTCTAAGTCTGGGTCAACGGCATGAATTTCAATTCTTCGCTTCAGTTCAGACTGGGGCATTGCTTGTCGCATTTGCCGCAGGACGACGCTGGCGATCGCCGGATCAATCCAAGCGCTTCCTTCATGGGTCATCTGAATCGCTTCCGTTAGCCGATCTACCCCAATATCTTTAATGCAGTAGGAGTCGGCACCAGAAGCAAAAGACGCCAAAACGGCATCTTCGTTGCTTTGCATGGTTAGCATCAAGATTTTAGTCGTCGCCTCAGGACTATCTGATTGAAATTGCCGAAACTGCTTAGTCATTTCAATCCCATCCATGCCCGGCAAGCCAATATCGACTAAGGCAACATCAGCCGGAGTCGTTTGCAAAAGTTTTAGCCCTTGAACGCCATTGATTGCTTCTCCGACAACTCGAATCCCATTTTGACTCTGGAGAGCAGTTCGCAAACCAATTCGCACTACATCGTGGTCTTCAATCAAAACGATCCGAATATCACTCATGGCTAGCACAATTTACTCTAAGGCACCTCCACAATAGCGGAAATCTCCGTCGCAAATGACTACCAATGGTATCTTGAGTTCCTCGCTGGTTTATGTTAGGCCTAACCCATTAATAATTGCGCGATCCGATTCACGATCGCTAAAAATTTTCAAACCTTCAGTTAGTGCCATCTCCTGATCTGACTAGCCGAGAGGATAGTAAACCTGATTATTGCTTGAATTACTAGCTATCATTCCGGCTCAAAATGGACAATCCTGTTCTAATCGTAATGCCAACCGCGACGCCATCTAGTCTGAGCAATCACCCAGCAAATTTTCAACCCCAGATTTTTTGGAAGGCTGATGCCCAAGGGCACCTGATTTATCTGGCACCGCAATGGCAAGCGGTGACTGGGCAATCAGCAACTGCAAGTCTGGGCGATCGCTATTTGGAATGCATCCACCCCGACGATCGCCATTTAGGGCTGGACTCGCAATCTCTAGCCCAGCCCTATGCAGCAGCCCTGCGCCTGCGCCTGCTAGATGGCACCTATGCCAAGTGGATTGCCCAAGCTCAGCCAATTACTGATGCCAACCAGCAGATCTTGGAATGGCTGGGTGCCTTTACCCTTGCTCAGCCTCAACCATCTGCCCTTCAGTTCAACGCAGAACTGGAATTGTGCGTTGCCCAGCGCACAGCAGAAATGGAAGGTTCGATGATCCGGGTGCGAGACTACGTTGAGCGCGTCACTGTTGCTTTAGATGCCGCCAAGATGGGCATGTGGGACTGGGATCTGATCACGAATCAGACGGTCTGGAGTCCCTATCATGAAATGCTGTTGGGCTACGAGTCAGGAACACCTCGTCGCACCTATCAAGACTGGGCCGAGCGGGTGCATCCTGATGATTTGGCCTGGGTGGAAGCAGAAATGGAGCATTGCAGAAGATCTGGCAGCGACTATAACCCCGAATATCGGGTGATTTGGCCGGATGGCAGCCAGCATTGGCTGACTGCTTTTGGTCGCTTCCATTACAATCCGGCAGGACAACCGATCCGAATGGTGGGGATGATTTGGGATATTAGCGATCGCAAGCAAGCCGAACTCAAGCTGATCGAAACCCAAGAAAGGTTTCAGGCGACTTTTGAGCAAGCAGCGGTTGGGATCGCCCACGTCGCTTTGAATGGGCAATGGCTGCGGGTGAACCAAAAACTGTGTGAAATCGTTGGTTATAGCCATGCTGAGCTTTTAGCTCTGACGTTTCAGGATATTACTCACCCAGAAGATTTAGCGGCTGATTTAGCCTGCATCCAGCGGTTACTGAGCGATGAAATTAATACTTATGTCCTGGAGAAACGCTATCTGCGTCAGGATCAGACGGTCGTTTGGGTAAATTTAACGGTTTCCTTGGTGCGCCAAGCCCAGAACTCGGCTGAACCGGGTGCGCCCAAATACTTTATTTCTGTGATTGAGGACATTGGCGATCGCAAAGCGGCTGAACTGACGCTGCAAAATCGCAGCCGCGAATTGAACCAGTTGAATTTGCTGTTTGCTCAGACGACTGCCCTGGTTGAAAAGCGCAATCAGGAGTTAGACCAGTTTGCCTACCTGGTTTCCCATGACCTGAAAGCTCCCCTGCGAGCAATTTCTAACCTAGCCCACTGGATTGAAGATGATTTGGGCAGGCAACTGCCGCCCGAAAACCAACAGCACCTGCAACTGATGCAGTCTCGCGTCGGGCGGATGGAAAAGCTGATCAATGGGCTACTGGAGTACTCCCGGATTGGGCGGGTGAACATGGAAATTCAACCCGTTGCTGTGGCTGATTTGCTGGCAGAAGTGATTGACTCGATTGATCCACCGGCAACGTTTAAGATTCAGATTGCTGCTGATCTGCCGACTTTAAAAACCAAGCGACTGCTGCTGCATCAAGTTTTTTCTAACCTGATCAGCAACGCGATTAAGCATCACGATCGCCCGGATGGGCAAATTCAAATTAGCGCTCAGCCGCAGCCAAATGGATACGAATTCGCCGTTGGAGACGACGGGCCAGGCATTGCCGCCAATCAACATGAACGCATCTTTGGCATTTTCCAGACCTTGCACCAGAGCAAAGATGAAAATACCGGGATTGGGCTGGCGATCGTCAAAAAAATTGTTGAGAGCGAAGCGGGGCAAATTTCAGTGGAGTCCAGCCTGGGCGAAGGCACAACCTTTCGATTTACCTGGTCAGCAAGCTAATTGTTTCTATGCAAGCAAGTCCCTCTAGCCCCCCTGCCCCTCAATTCTGGGGGGTTCTGAAGTCAGAGTCCCCCAATTCTGGGGGATTTAGGGGGCTTTGATTGCCGATGAAACTCAGTTTTTTTTCTTGGCAAACGCTCAAAACCTGCTGGCAGGCCTTGCCTCTGGAAGGACGAGGCTCGATCGCAATTTCGATTCCCCTGCTTTGCCTGATTGTGTCTGTGGTTGCCAATACGCTGCTGCGCCAAAAAATTGTCCAGTCTCAGGCTTATGTTAGTCATACCCAAAAGGTTTTGCTGAACAGCCACAGCGCTCTGATTAGCCTCTTAGATGCTGAAACTGGCGTCCGCGGTTATTACTTGACTCGACAGCCAGAATTTCTGGCCCCCTATAAGCAATCTCTGACGAGGCTTTGGCCCTCCCTTGATCGCCTGCAACAGTTGATGCGAGACAACCCAACCCAGGCAAACCGGGTGCAACGTCTGGCCCAAATTGCCCAACTGCGGATGGCGATTTTGCAGCGGCGAGTGCAGGAGGTGGAGAAAAATACAAAAAATTCGCAACTGTTGGTTCCTCGCTTGTCTGAAGGCAAACAAGTGATGGATCGGTTTCGGCTGAATCTGGCTCAATTTGAAGCCGAAGAGTACCGCTTGCTAGATATTCGCACCCGCAGACTGGAGCGTCAGCAGGACTTTAATGCCTGGGTGATGTGGTGCAGTGTTGCGATTAGCCTCTTGGGGACTGGCCTGGCGCTGAATTTACTGAGGCTGTTGGCCCGCGAACTGCGGGAAAGAGAGCTGAGTCTGACGGAAAGCCGCAATTTAATTCAGGCGATCGTTGCCAATGTCGTGGATGGGGTGATGGTGATTAGCCCCCAAGGTAAAATTGCTAGCTTTAACAGCGCGGCTGTGACGATGTTTGGCTACACTCCGGCCGAGGTAATTGGTTGGAACTGGCAGCAGCTCTTGACTAAAGAGGCGGCTGCTAGCCAAAAACTGCTGCTGAATTCATCGGAAATGCTGGTAGAAGCGACCCCGATCGGGCGAATTTGGCAGGCGATGGGGCGACGCAAGAATGGCGACTGGTTCCCAATTGAAATTTCGGTCAGCCGGATTGATCTAGATGATGACCGGATTGCAATTATTCGGGATATTAGCGATCGCCTCCAGACTGCCGCCAAACTGGCAGCCAGAGCTGAGGAGTTAGCAAAACTAAACACTATCTTGATTGCGACCAATCAATCTTTGGCGGAGCGGAATCGGGAGTTAGATCAATTTGCCTACGTCGCTTCCCACGATCTGAAAGCTCCCTTACGGGCGATTACCAGTCTTTCCGAGTGGATTGAGGAAGATTTGGCTGGCCAGTTGCCGCCCCAAAATCAAACTCAAATGACGCTGCTGCGGGGGCGAGTGCAGCGAATGCAAGCCTTGCTGAATGGCTTACTAGAATATTCACGGGTCGGACGCAGCGAATCGCCAATTCTGGCCGTGAATGTGGCTAGCTTGCTGGCAGAAGTGGTTCAAATTCTGGCGCCGCCGCCGACGTTTCAAATTGAAATTACTCCTGATTTGCCAACCTTCTCGACGCGGCGAAAATTGCTAAAACAAGTCTTTATCCACTTAATTGATAACGCGATTCGGCATCATCCGACTGAAACGGGTTGGGCAAAGGTTTCAGTTAGTGACCTTGGCGATCGCTACGAGTTTGCAGTTTCTGATAATGGTGAAGGCATTGATCCGCAGTTCCAAACCAAAATTTACACAATTTTCCAAACCCTGAAAGCTCGCGATGTCCAAGAAAATACTGGGATTGGGCTAGCGATCGTCAAAAAAATTGTTGAGATGGAAGGCGGCACAATTGACTTAGAGTCGGCGCTCAACCTAGGGGCGATCTTTCGATTTACCTGGCTCAAAAAGCCAATCTAAAACCGCGTTTTGGCTCAAAAACCTGTCGATGGATAGACTCTTTTTGCTACGATTAAATGTTTAGAATTGTGTAGTAACCGTTACCCTTTGCCCTCGCTTAATGCCTTGGGCAAAAAACCGTTAAGGCTCAGTTCCCTAAGATTCTATGGAAAGTTTAATGCTCAATGTACTTTTAGTTGAAGATGACGAGGTGGATGTGATGAACGTCCAGCGCGCCTTCAGAAAGGGGCATATTGCCAACCCCTTACATATTGCTGGCAATGGGTTAGAAGCCCTAGAAATGCTGCGAGGCACCTCGGAAACAGCGCCAACGGTACCCTCGGAGCGGCGACTGATTTTGCTGGACTTAAATATGCCGAAAATGAATGGCATTGAGTTCTTAGAGGCGTTAAGAGAGGATCAAAACCTCAGACAAATTCCGGTCGTGGTGCTGACAACCTCGAACGAAGACCGCGATCGCCTCCGCGCTTACAACTTCCATGTGGCTGGCTACTTGCTTAAGCCCGTTACCTTTAATACCTTTGTTGATGTGATGACAACCCTTAACAAGTACTGGACGTTGTGCGAAATGCCTTAGTCAAAAAATAAACTTCCAAAAATTCTGAATTGCCAGAGCGACTGGCAATTACCTGCCTAAAAAAAATACTATGGATGAGCTGCTACAGGTATTAATTGTTGACGATGATCAAGTTGATCGAATGGCAGTCCGCCGCGCGCTCAATCAGTCTGGAATGCAAATTTCTTTTACCGAAGCAGAAAACTTTACGAATGCGATCGCGATCTTAGAAACGACAGCCTTTGACTGCATTTTTTTAGACTACGGCTTGCCCGATCAAACCGGTTTAGCGCTGGTACAGGCCATTCGCCAAATTGGCATTATGCAGCCCCTGGTTGTCCTGACCGGGCAAGGCGACGAGCAAATTGCCGTGGATTTAATGAAGGCTGGAGCGGTCGATTACCTGATTAAATCTCGCCTTTCCCCAGAAACTTTGTCGCTAGCCCTGCGGAATGCCGTCCGAACTCATCGGGCAGAAATGCAGGCCTTCCTGGCCAATCAAAAGCTGCAAGAAAGCCACCAACTGCTAGTGCGGCAAAATCAAGCTTTAGAAGAGCAGCGGCAGCGAATTCAGCTCCAAAACTTGCAGTTAATCGAGGCCGCTCGCCTCAAGTCGCAGTTCTTAGCCATGATGTCCCATGAACTCCGGACGCCGCTGAATGCGATTTTAGGCTTTTCGCAACTGCTTCAGCGCCCCAATAAAGCAGCATTACCCCCCAAGCAAGTCGAGATGGTGCAGCGGATTCATAGTAACGGCAAGCACTTGCTGGAAATGATCAACGAAATTCTTGACCTATCTAAAATTGAAGTCGGACGATTGGAGTTAGATCCGGCCCCGTTTAATCTCCGGCAAGTCATTAACTCAACCCTAGACGAACTTCACTCTCTGTTGGAAGAAAAGAACTTGCGCTTGGTTGTACGCCTCGATCTAACCCAGCCTGAGGTGTTTAATGATGCCGGACGAGTCCGGCAAGTCTTAGTCAATTTGCTCTCAAACGCGATCAAGTTCACCGAGCGCGGTCAGATTGAAATTGCAGTCCAAGAACTGGGCAGCGATCGCCTCGCAATCAGCATCCGCGACACTGGGATTGGGATTGCTGAATCTGAGCTAGAGCATATCTTTGAAGCCTTTCGACAGGTGAATCAAACCACGACCCGGCGGCATCTTGGCACCGGCTTAGGACTAGCGATTACCGACTCTTTGGTCAAAATGATGTCTGGCACGATCGCCGTCGAGAGCCAAGTCCGCCAAGGGTCAACCTTTCGGATTGAACTCCCCCGGTCTGTGCCGATGCCGATGCCGAGTGGTGAAATTAATGCCGCTACTCAACCGCTGCTGTTTAATTCAACTTGACTTGTATCTGCTTGATTCGGAACTGTCTGTCTCTGCTGCCCCCGATGTTTCAATCTGCCTGCCATGCTGCCTGCTCCAGATTCCACCCGCGCTCCTCGGATTTTGGCTGTCGATGACCTTGTTGACAACTTGGCACTGATTGAAGCGGTTCTAGAAGACGAAGGATACAGTATTACCCTCGCCCTCGATGGCGCAACTGCCCTGGCTCAAGTTGAACACGCTCCACCCGATTTAATTTTGCTCGACATTATGATGCCCGACATGGATGGCTACGAAGTCACCCGGCGGATTCGGCAGAATAAAGACCTGCCCTTTATTCCGATTCTACTGCTGACCGCTTACGACAAAGCTGACGTTGTGCTGGGCTTAGATGCTGGCGCTGATGATTTTGTCCGCAAGCCCGTCGATGCCGATGAGCTGACAGCCAGAGTGCGATCGCTGCTGCGGCTCAAATTCAGCTTTGATGAGCGCGAGCAGTTGGCCATGCAGCGGGAAGACTTTATCGCTCACCTGACCCACGATCTGCGAACGCCGCTGGTGGCCGCCGATATGATGTACAAGCTGTTTCAAAAAGAAGCCTTTTGCCCGCTGTCTGCTGATATGCAGGGCGCAGTGACTGCCTTGGCTCGCAGCAATCAAAACTTGCTGGAGATGGTGAATACCCTTTTAGAAGTCAATTGCTATGAAGCAGGTTCGAAGACACTGACGCTGATTACCTGCGATATGTGGAAAATCTCCCAGTCCGTGATTCAAGAAATTCAGCCCCTGGCCAAAGCCAAGGAAATTAGTCTCAGCCTCAGCATCAATCCTGATCTACCCGACCTCAGTCAATTAAAAGTGCTTGGAGATTGCCAAGAAGTCCGCCGGATGGTGACGAATGTAGTCGCCAACTCGATTAAATTTACAGATACGGGAAGTGTCAAACTGCGGCTGGGGTTTGAGCCGTCCGCTCCCAATGATGCAACGCCCGATGGCTGGGTGATTGTGGCTGTCCAAGATACGGGCTTTGGCATTTCGGCTGAAGAACAGTCCACTATTTTTCAGCGATTTCGCAAGGGCAGCCACAAGCAAGCTGGCAGTGGTTTAGGATTGCATCTGGTGCAGCGAATTGTCACCGTCCACCACGGCACGATCAGCGTTAGCTCTCAGCCTGGGCAGGGTAGCCTATTTACTATTCGGCTACCGGCTTACATTGAGCCAGCCCCCTCAGCCACCGAATGATGATTTTTGAGATAGGTTTATCCAAGCACCTCAAATCAGATTACGATTTATGCAGTCCCAATTCAACAATCAGAACTTTCTAGTCAAGCTCAACTGCTGTGTCCCCTGATCTAATGCAAATGATGGAGATGACAATCAGGAAGCAAATCCATTGAGATAGGATCAACTGTAATCAGTGCTGATAAGTCAACCTACGTACAGTATGCGATCGCCTCTTCCCCCTGGAACGGTTGTGTGCAGCCGCTATTGCATTTCCCAACTGCTGGGGCAGGGAGGGTTGGCCTATGCCTATCTAGCCGAAGATTTAGGGCGATTTAATGAGCTGTGCGTCCTGAAAGAGTTAGCTCCGATTCAGAATAATAAGCTTGAGAAAGCCTGGGAACTGTTTCAGCGAGAATCGTGGATTCTTTATCAAATCCAACATCCGCAGATTCCGAGGTTTTTAGCTAACTTAGAGTACAAAGATACTCAGGGAACAAGGCTATTTTTAGTTCAAGACTATGTGGCTGGCAAAACCTATCGCCAGCTTTTGAAAGAGCGCGTCGCCAAGGGTGACAGCTTCTCGGAACCTGAAGTCCGCACTCTCCTGATCAAAATTCTGCCCGTTTTAGACTATATTCACGCGCAGGGAATTATCCACCGAGATATCACGCCAGAGAACTTAATCCTCTGCCAAAAAACACTCCAACCCACCCTGATTGATTTTGGGATTGTGAAAGAGATCGCCAACTCTCTGCGCGAGTCCGATCTTGATCATCACGCGACGCGAGTTGGCAAATTAGGATTTGCGCCGATTGAGCAGTTGCAAACGGGCAGAGTCTATCCCAGCAGCGACCTGTATGCCTTAGCCGTGACGGCGATCGTTTTGCTGACCGGGCGCGAACCCAAAAAATTGTTTGACGAGCGGACAGCCACCTGGCGCTGGCAGCATTTGGCAAATGTGACCCCAGAATTCGCCCAAGTCCTAGAGCGAATGCTGCTTTATAGCCTTGAAGACCGCTTTGCGACGGCATCGGAGGCGCTAGCGGCGATTGAGTCTTTGCCGCTGCCCGCCGAAATGCAGGCGGGTGCGATCGACCCCAGCCAATCTGGCCGAACTCCGCTGGTAGACGTCGGGTTCAACCAAGCCGTTACCATTACTCCGCTCAGATCGCCCACGCCGACGGTTTTAAGGCAGTTGCTTCGCCAGTATCCCTGGCAGTTGGCTGGATTAACGCTGATTGCGCTATCCGGTACGTTGATTTGGCTATTTGGCATCTTGACGGAAAAGCCGCCGTCTCCTGTCCCGGAGCCAGTTGTCATCCTCAGTCCTGCTCCGGTTGCAGTTCAGGCAATTAGCCAGTCTCTCTCCCTTGGTTCAAACGGTCAGGGAATGGCGAGTGGTGTGCTGCAACAAAACCAAACGGTAGACTATCGGTTCACGGTTCCTGCTCAGGCTAAACTGCTGACATTAAAGCTAATTGACAGTCCAAAGGTACTTGTAAAACTGCTCTCCCCCAACGGTTCAACGGTAGCGGGCAAAAACTTGGCAGACTCCCAGAGATTTGCTTTACCGAGTCAGGGGGAATATCGACTGCAACTGCGACTCCAGCCGGGCGTGATTGAGCAACCCTATCGTCTGAATCTGAGCTTGCAGCCTGATTTGCAAGCTAAACCCAAACCTGTTCAGCCAGCCGCGGCTGCGATCGCCCCAGTCCAGCAGAAAAAAGTAGCGCCTTCCTATTATCAGCCCCAGCGCCAGCCGGCGGTTTATACGCCTCCCAAACCGAAAAGACGGACGGTAATCAAAAAATCAGCCCCTAGACCCGTCGTGACTCAAAAGGTGCGTCGATCAGTCAGCGCTCCGGCAAAAATAATGGTTGTTTGTGGTAGAGATGCCGTCTATATTGTCGAGCGCATCCCGCCAGGCTGTCGAGTTCGCTAAAATATTAAATAAAATATTTATCAAATAAAAATGACCAGTCTAAAAGCGAACTGGTCAAGTTAAAAGTTACGTTATCGTCTCACGTGGAGGAAGACCTGTGCTGCGCGTTCCCAAACTAGCAGTAGATTTTCTCCCTACATATCCATAGTAATGTAACAAACGACACCAAGGAGGATTTATAAAACTTTACATTCTTCCGATCGATAGATATAATTTTGGCTTATCTATGATTGCTTGCAGTTCAGATGGCAAAATTGCAGCTTCCTTAGCTCAGGATTAATCAACAATTGAGCTAGCAAAGATTAGACAACGCAACAGGATTGTAATTACGGGTTAAGAGTAACATTTATTCATTTTTACCAAAGCAGCATGCAACATTCCCAAGAGGGCTGGGGTATACTTGGTGCAGCCATCATGTGCTGGCCAAGAAAATTGGCCAGCGCTTGCTCTGAGCACAATTGTTAATGAGATAGGTTTAGTTTGCATGTTTCCTGTCATTGCAAGTCTGCTGTTATCTGAAAATTTGCCTCAACCCGTGCAGCCACCCCCAAATTTTGACCAAGCCGCCGTCGTAAAGTTTTCTCAAGTGCCTTTGGTCGCCCAAGCTGTGGCTCCAGAAGCAGATCAGCAGGCAGCGATGACAGCGCCAAACCCAGCCAATCCAGTTCCTGCTCAGCCTACCGCTCCAGTTATGACTGAGGTCTTTCAGTCGCAGCAGGTGCGCCCTCTGCCGGGGCACTTGGACAAAGTGCCTGTGTTTAACAGCAATAGTCCAGAGATGGTGCGCTCAGAAGGAATTCTGCTCTCGACGTTTCCGCCCCAGGGTAAGCGATCGCCAGCAGCCCATCTCAACTTTCCCTTGCAGGGGCGGTTCGATTTGTTTGCTCATCACGTCACCCAAGCAAATCGCCCCCATGATTTGACCACCCTCTATTTGGGGATTCTGCTTTACAACCCCAGCCAATCGACCGTTACGGTTAACTTACAGCAGGCTGCCAGTTTCTTGAGTACCCCGGATGCTCCGTTTCGCAACTTGCCAGCAGTTGTCGATAATCCGATCGGCTATGTGTTTTCTGGGCCTGGCAGCCGGGTGATGACTCAAGTCCTGCGCGGGCAGCGGCAGCGGCACTTTCCAGGTCAAATTGTGATTCCAGCCGGCGAGAGTCGGATGCTAGTCAATTTGCCGATTCCAGTGCCTAAGCTGCGGCTGGCTAGATCTCGTCCGCCGGCTGCGGCTCAGCTACTCGTCAATCAAGTCGGCGAAATTCAGCCCTTTGCCCCTTGGATGAATGAATTTCCAATCCAGAATCAGACGCCTTCCTCGAATGGGCGATCGACCTTTATGCAGTTGCAGACCACCGGCCCAATTTATGCTGCCAGTATGGCCATGTACTCTCGCTTAAACCCAGATCGGACAGAACGAGCGCCAGCCTTGCAGGATTGGCAGACGATGTTGGTGAATGGGCGATTGGCTAGCCCGAGAGATATTCCACCGACTCCGCCTGAGCGCCAAAGTGTCCGGATCTATTATGGGCGGGTAGCTGGAATTAGTCAGGGGTCGGCTTGGCAAGCCAAGCTAACAGACAAACCCAATGCGGCTGATCTGACGATTCCTCGCCTGGGACAAGCTTTTTCCTATGGCATCAGCACGCTGCCGCGCGGTACTTTGGGCACAGGTCAAGTGCAGAGCGCTCCCATGTTGGCCCGCTATCCTGATACGGCTTACTTTGCGAATGGCAATTATGGCGTGCATTACAACTTAGATCTACCGTTGTACAATCCAACTCGCCAAGTCCAGGCAGTCGCTGTCTCAATTCAAACCCCGCTCAAGCAAGATCAGCTCAGAGCAGGGCTAGATTTCTTAAACCCACCCGCTCCCCAAATCTTTTTCCGAGGCACGGTGCGACTTGGCTTTAATGATGACTTTGGGCAAAATCAGGTGCGCTATGTTCACTTGGTTCAGCGGCGGGGACAGCGGGGTGAACCGTTGACGACCGTCAATCTGCAACCGGGAGAGCGCCGCAATGTCGAGGTGGATTTTCTGTATCCTCCCGATGCAACGCCACCTCAAGTTCTAACCGTCAGCACATTGTTGGCCTCCAATACGATAACCACTCAAAAGCCTGCCCCAGCTAACTCTCCCCAGGGTCAGCTTTCCCAAAATTAAACGCCAGCCCCCTGTAGATTGCATCGATCGCTAGCATAAGCTGAGTCTATTCCTCAACACCCTGCATATTATTGCTGCGATTTGACGCATTCTATAGTGATAGAGAGACGGGCTGAGCAGGATGTTTGGCCTTATGTCTAAGATGTTGCTATTCAGGTAATTCTCTGGCCAAAAGCGATGAGATGATCCTTGGGCAATATTGACGGTCTACCTTTGCAAGTCCTCTGCTTGAAAAGTGTTAAAAGCAACCGGCCTCCTTACGTTTGGTGTTTACTTCACCTTTAGCTGTTCATGACTGAAGCCGCTCATCGTCGCCTATTTATTGGAGATGTCCATGGGCATTACAAAGGGCTGCTGAGCTTACTTGAGGCGATCGCCCCTAGCAGCAATGATCAGATCTATTTTTTGGGCGACTTGATTGATCGTGGCCCCGCCAGTTGCCAGGTGGTTGAGTTAGTTAAAGCTAGCGGCTATCAGTGCTTGCTGGGAAATCATGAACAGCTAATGCTGAATGCGTTTCCGACCAATGGCAATGCTCACCAAGCCGGTTTATTTTCCTGGTTTTACTGCGGCGGACGCGATACGATGGCAAGCTACCGAGATCAAGCGTCTAGCCTGATGTTAGAGCACGTTGCCTGGATGAGAACCTTACCCTTGTATTTGGACTTAGGCGATGTTTGGTTAGTTCATGCCGGGGTTCACCCGGCAATGCTGATCCAAGATCAAACCTCTGATCAGTTCTGCTGGATTCGGAATGAATTTCATCGCAGCCCTGAACCCTATTTTGCTGACAAACTGATCATTACTGGGCACACAATCACCTTCACGTTGCCAGAGGTCAAGCCAGGGCAACTGGCTCAGGGGAGCGGCTGGCTAGATATTGACACTGGAGCCTACCATCCCAAGAGCGGCTGGATGACAGCCCTAGACTGGACAGAGCAGCAAGTGTATCAGGTCAATGTTTACGATCGCCAGGTGCGGGTGCGCCCCTTCAGCGAAGCGGTGACTCCAGTAAATCCCAGCAAGATTAAAGCGTAGGGTTGCCCTAAATTATGATTTTTATACCGCTACCAGAAATAGTCGGGTGGCCAAATCACCTGTTTTCATGCGCTGAGCGGTAAATACCACCATCCCCTAACAATTCAGCCTGGTTGGCTGCCAAATCGCCAGATTCATCATCCGCGTGGTTTACCCTAGACTAAGATTTTGTTGGCGAGGCGCAATATGGATGTTGGGGTTCCTAAAGAAGTCAAAGACCAGGAATTTCGAGTTGGGTTGACACCAGGCAGTGTGCGATCGCTGCAAGAGCAAGGGCATCAGGTTTATCTCGAAGCAGGAGCGGGTTTGGGGGCAGGCTTCAGTGATGCAGACTACCTGCTGGCCGGAGCGACGATTGTACCTGACCCTGAGAGCGCCTGGAATCGAGAATTAGTGATCAAGGTGAAAGAGCCGCTAGCCCAGGAATATCCGCTGCTGCAAAAAGGGCAACTGCTGTTTACCTATCTCCACCTCGCGGCCAGTCGAGAATTGACAGAGCAATTGTTGACCTCCGGCGTGACGGCGATCGCCTATGAATCAGTGGAAGTAAAGGTCGGCGATCGGATTGTGCTCCCCCTGCTGACGCCGATGAGCGTGATTGCCGGACGGCTCTCGATCCAGTTTGGGGCCAGGTTTTTAGAGCGACAGCAAGGCGGTCGAGGAGTGCTGCTGGGCGGGATTCCCGGTGTCCGCCCTGGCCAGGTTGTAATTTTGGGTGGGGGCGTGGTTGGCACCGAGGCAGCGCGGATTGCCGTTGGCATGGGCGCAAAAGTAACAATAATTGAAGTCAGCTTGGATCGGTTAGCCTATTTGGAAACCCTGTTTGGTTCACGGGTTGAGCTGCTCTACAGCACCTCCCATCACATTGCGGAGGTTGTCCCCCAAGCCGACTTATTAATTGGGGCAGTGCTGGTGCCAAATCGTCGCCCACCGCTGCTGGTGAAGCGATCGCTGGTGCAGAAAATGCGCCCAGGCTCGGTCTTAGTTGATGTGGCTGTTGATCAGGGCGGATGCATTGAAACCTTGCATCCCACGTCTCATACCAACCCGGTTTACATTGACGAAGGGGTGGTTCATTACGGGGTGCCCAACATGCCCGGAGCCGTGCCTTGGACAGCGACTCAAGCCTTGAATAACAGCACGCTGCCCTATATCCTCAAACTGGCCAAACTGGGAGCCAGCGCCCTCGAAGCTGATCCGTCTCTGGCTAAGGGGTTGAACGTACAAGATCATCGGATTGTGCATCCCACAGTGCAGGAAGTGTTTCCTGAGTTGGTAGCCTAGAGCTAGGGCAACCAGGGGAAATCTTGGAAGTTGGGCGATCGCTTCTCTAAGAAGGCATTTTTTCCTTCTGCGGCTTCTTCGGTCATGTAGTAGAGCAGCGTAGCGTTTCCAGCTAATTCTTGTAGCCCGGCTTGACCATCGCAGTCCGCATTGAAGGCGGCTTTTAAGCAGCGAATTGCCAGCGGGCTTTTCTGGAGGATTTCGGTTGCCCACTGAATGCCTTCGGCTTCTAGCTGTTCGACCGGCACAACACAATTGACGAGGCCCATCTCTAGAGCCTGCTGAGCATCGTACTGGCGACACAAGTACCAAATTTCCCGCGCTTTTTTTTGCCCGACTGTTCTGGCTAAGTAACTGGCCCCAAAGCCAGCGTCAAAGCTACCTACCTTTGGGCCAGTTTGGCCAAAAATTGCGTTATCGGCGGCGATCGTCAAATCGCAAACGAGGTGCAAAACTTGCCCACCCCCGATCGCATAGCCCGCCACCAAGGCAATCACTACCTTGGGCAAAGACCGAATCAAGCGCTGCAAATCCAGCACATTTAAGCGCGGGACTCCGGCTTGATCCAGGTAGCCCCCCGTACCGCGCACGCTCTGATCGCCACCGGCACAAAAAGCATACTTGCCATCACTGTGGGGGCCAGCCCCAGTTAACAAGACAACCCCAATCCGGGCATCTTCGCGGGCATTGGCAAACGCATCGTAGAGTTCAAACACCGTCTGGGGACGAAAGGCATTGCGCTTGCCCGGACGATTAATCGTAATCCGGGCAATCCCCAACCCATCTGCTTTGTGGTAGAGAATGTCTTCGTAGGTTTTAGCGCTGTTCCATCTGACAGTCATGGGCGATCGCAATTAGACAACGCAGCTATTGTATGCTTCTGATGCCCCTTCCTGAAGGTTTCTCTGCCTAATTGCTATGCGCTTGTGTGTGATTGGCGATCGCCCCCACTGACACCCGATTTTGCATCGGGTCAAAACGCTAATTGAGTCGTTAGTTGCAGATTGTCAACATCTCCTCTGATCAGACCAGTTGATACCCCGCATTACTCGGTGAAACGACTGAAATAAAAACTAAGGGCTGATCACCACTGTTAAATACTCCATGCACAGATTCAGAAGGGGCAACCACGATGTCTCCTGACGCGATCGGTTTTGTTGACCCTGCTTTGTCTAAATAATATTCTCCTTGACCACTCAGAATTGTCCAGGTATCTTGCCCATGCGGGTGGATATGCGCCGGGATCTCTTGCCCTGATTTGACGTACCAAGCGACAACAACAGCATCTTGAGATTCCGTCACGACTGAGCGAATCGGTTCCCCGTCGGTTGGCTGAAAAAACTCAGAACTGCTAAATATTCTGGTTGTGCTCATCGGTGCCTACTCTTACAACTAGCAACTATTGTTTTGCCAATCACCGATCAGCACTGTCTGATCGATCACATTGCAGAGAATCTTTCAATTGCTTGCTGAATATGAACTAGAATCTGCTGCCAGATTATTGATCTGCTTGACCGGGGTCTGGCTTTTTCAAATATCGGCTAGGTACAGTTGGCGTTTCTTCTGGGCGAATGATCTTCAACTTGGGGCTGGGTTGGGGCGGGGCAGAGAATACTTTTAACCCTTCTGGCACTGTTTGAGCTTTAGGAGCAATGGTTTCCGACTGACCAGAGGTGATTGCTGGTTTAGGAACCATTGGCACTTTGACAGTCGGTGATTTGACGGTTGGCACTAGCTGAGGCTGAAAAGGCATAACCGGGAGCTTGACAACAGGTGGCTTGGCAGGAGCTTCCATTGCTGGCAACACAGACGGCAATGCCAGGTTATCAGGGGTTCGCGGGGTTGGACGATTCCGGTTCAAGTAGTCTTGGAGGGGTTTCTTGTCTTGATTCTGATCCGACGATCGCTGACGCAGCCGCTCTAGAAATCCAGGCGGTTTCTCAGGTTGACTGGCAGGTGGGGGGAGTTGAATGATCTTTGGCTCAGAGGGTAGAGATTCTGCTTTAGGCGTGGGTTGCAGCTTGGGAGTCTCCACTACAGTGGGTTTTGGGGTCGATTTCGGCTCAAATTTGCTGACAGACGGCGCAGGTTTAGGAGCAACTTGAGGCGATGGAGTCGCCTTTGGCTCAGCCATGACTGGAGTTGATGGCACTTTGGGAGTAGCGCTGGGTGGTGATTCTGCTTCTGGTTTTCGCCAGCGATCGAAAAAGCCCTTCAATTTCTCAACCGGAGCCGGATCTGGTTTGAGCGGTGGAGCGACGGCAGCAGGTGGCTTAACAGGGGCAATGACGGCTGGCTCAGTTTTAGCCGGAACAGACTTTTCTACTTTCGGCAGTGGCTGTGGTTGGAGGGGTTCTACCACAACGGGTTTAGGAGTAATTTGAGGCGCAACCTCCAGAGCAGGTTTTGCGATCGGTTTTGGCTCCAACTTGGTTGCGGTCGGCGCAGGTTTGGGCGTTTGCACCACAGCAGGTTTGGGCATCAGCTTAGGCGAAGATTCTGGGATCGGTTTCGGTGCAAACTTATTTGCCGGATCTAGTTTAGGTTTTACTTCAGGAGCTGGAGTAGCCTGCGGCTCTGTTACCGCTGGCGTTGATTTGGGAGTGACCAGAGATGGCTCTGCTTCTGGTTTACGGAAGCGATCCAAAAAGCCCTTGAGCTTCCCAGCTTGGGACGGAGGGTGAGGCTGGGCAGGTGGAATGATTGCTGGCTTGGTGGACTCAGCTTCTGGCACGCTCTTGAGCGGCAGAGGCTTGACCAAATCAGGGCTTGGCTTCAGATCAGGCGTTTTAACCTTTAATGGCTGGGGCGTAATTGTTGGTGAAGGTTTCGGAGTTGGCTTGGCTTCAAACTTGGTTGGTTTAGGCGCAGGTGCCAGATCAGGAACTGGGGTAACCTTCGGCTCAATCGCTTTAGGTGCGACCTTTGGAGGCGCAACCAGCTCAGGTTTAGGGCTAGGAGCGAGTTTAGGGGCTGGAGTCAGCGTTGCGGTTGGCTGAGGGCGATCGCCCGGTTCTGGAGCCAGTGACTTCTCCGGCTGTGGGACTGTTTTGGTTGCTTTAGGAGCAATAACAGTGGGTTCAGGGCTAGGAGATTCTTTAGCTTCCTTCCGAAAACGGCTGAGCAAACCACCCGGTTTTTCTTTTTTCGGCGCTGGCGGGGCAATTCCCTTCGGTGCAGCGGGGAGCGCAGGGCTCAGCTTCTCTGGCAGAGGCACAATTGGGACTACTGGCAGCTTTTTAACGGGCTGCTCGGCGGCTGGGATCTCTGTAGGGGTAGGGGATGCTTTAGGGGTAGGACTTGGCGAAGGCTTGGGAGGAGCAGTTGGCTGGGCACCCGCAGTCACAATTCCTTTCACCTCTGCGGCTTTGAGTTCACCGCGCACCAGTTTTGAGAGCGTATCTTTACCACCGGGTTGATAGTCAACAATCCGGGTCGTGGTATTGAAGGCATTCTTGATGGGCTGCCCTTGCTCGTCCAAAAGCTCTAGCTGTACCCAGTTCTTGCCGGGTTTAAACCCTTGTAGATAGAGGGGCTGCCAGCGATCGACAATAAAGCTAGTGCCGTTAACCGTGCAGCGAATTCGCCAATCATCCACCTCGTCATCCGCTTGGGCGATCAAATGCAAAGGCGCATTCGCCAGATAAAAATCCAGCAGAATTGGCTCTGCCCCATAGGTGCCTTGCGGGCGGCTGTAGGTCAACAGGGGCTGCCGGGGATCAGGGTTATTTTCTTGCGTTTTAGTGAAAACATGAAATGTGACCTGTGCGTAAGCTCCTTCATTCTTAAAGCTTTCGTGCCAAGGGCGAGAGGCAAAAGCGCGAATGGTGTGAGTACCAGGGGTCAAGTCAGAGAAAACAACGGGTTGGCTAACGTCATATACCGCCTGGTAGGTTTGATTGTCTATCAGAACGTGTAGGTGAGGGCCAAGTCCCAGCTTGGCGTCCTTAAACAAAGGCAAATCTGCAACCTGGAACTGGACTGCCACAGAATTATCTTCTAGCACCGCTTCTGCTTTCGGGCTGAGAATTTCAACTTGGGGCTGGTACTGCTCTAGCGTTTCCCGCAACTCTTGAAGCACCGCTGGCGGTGAAACCTCAGAAATATTTACGGTTTTAACCAAGGGCGCATCGCTGCGGGGGCGACTCGCCTGAGCTGAGGTTTTAGCAGAGTTGCTTGGCTGGGAAGACCCGCCACAGCTCACTACACCGAGGGCTAGTCCGGCTGCGATCAGCCCTCCAAGAAGTAGCGTGGTTGCCCGCCGCCAATGGATTCCGAACACGCTAGGGTTGCTCCTAATTTATACGAATTCAAAATTACAGAAATCAGGTTTCCTAATTGCTGATAGATCTATCAGACCATCACCAATAATTTATGACTAATTAGGGTCAGATCATTCTTGGCAAGTAGTAGTCTTAGTTACTATTTTCTAAGTTGAAACCGTCTGGAATCAAAGTTTTTATTTATGTTAAGTATAAGCGACGACCCGCTTATGAATATTTATTAAAATTTGTTTAAAAATGAACAATCTGACTTAATTCTGCTATGCCAGAAGGCTTGATTGCGGTAGACAATTCAAACATCTTAATTATTGTTAATTAGCTGAAAACACTGGAGCAGGCTTCTATAATTCATTAAAGAGAACTCCTGCCCGCCAGTCCTCATGGCTTAACTTGATGTCTTTTGCGCCCAACAGGCTACTGTTCAGTGCAATCTAAGGTTGGCAGGAGTTAATTTCGTTCCTTTTTTGTCTAAAGAGAGGAGAGTCTCGATGACAATTAGCCCACCGGAGCGAGACAAAAAGGTCAAGGTTGTTGTAGATAGAGACCCGGTGCCCACTTCTTTCGAGAAGTGGTCTAAGCCGGGGCACTTTGAGCGCACCTTGGCTAGAGGTCCCCAAACCACAACTTGGATTTGGAACCTCCACGCTCTCGTCCATGATTTTGATACACACACAGATAGCAGTCTGGAAGATGTATCCCGCAAGATTTTCAGCGCTCACTTTGGCCACCTGGCCGTTGTGTTCGTCTGGCTCAGCGGGATGTACTTCCACGGTGCCAAATTTTCAAATTACGAAGCCTGGATGACCAATCCTACAGGCATTAAACCCAGTGCTCAGGTGGTTTGGCCAATTGTTGGTCAAGGCATTTTGAACGGTGATGTCGGCGGCGGCTTCCACGGAATTCAGATCACCTCTGGTCTGTTCCATCTGTGGCGCGCTTCTGGATTCACCAACGGGTTCCAGCTTTACTGCACTGCCATTGGCGGTTTAGTCATGGCTGGCTTGATGTTGTTTGCTGGCTGGTTCCACTACCACAAGGCAGCTCCCAAACTGGAATGGTTCCAGAATGTTGAGTCAATGATGAACCACCACCTAGCAGGCTTGCTGGGCTTGGGTTCGCTTGGCTGGGCTGGGCATCAAATCCACGTTTCATTGCCGATCAACAAGCTGTTGGATGCCGGTGTTGCAGCGAAAGATATTCCGCTGCCCCACGAGTTTATCCTCAACCCCAGCTTGATGGCAGAGCTGTATCCCAAGGTGGAATGGGGAATTCCGCAAGGTGTTGTGCCTTTCTTTACGTTTAATTGGGGAGCCTATTCTGACTTCCTCACCTTCAAAGGGGGCTTGAACCCAGTGACGGGTGGTCTGTGGCTGTCTGATACGGCCCACCATCACCTGGCGATCGCGGTTCTGTTCATCATCGCTGGGCATATGTACCGCACCAATTGGGGTATTGGCCACAGCATGCGGGAAATTCTGGAGGCCCATAAAGGCCCCTTCACTGGAGAGGGTCATAAAGGTCTTTACCAAGTTCTCACCACCTCTTGGCACGCTCAACTGGCGCTTAACTTGGCCATGTTAGGGTCACTGACGATTATTGTCGCCCACCACATGTACTCGATGCCGCCCTATCCCTATTTGGCGACCGACTACCCCACCCAGTTGTCACTGTTTACCCACCACATGTGGATCGGTGCTTTCTGTATTGTTGGCGGTGCTGCTCACGGTGCCATTTACATGGTGCGGGATTACGATCCGGTGGTGAATCAAAATAACCTCCTGGATCGGGTGCTTCGTCATCGGGATGCGATTATTTCTCATCTCAATTGGGTCTGTATTTTCCTCGGCTTTCATAGCTTTGGGCTATACGTCCACAACGATACGATGCGCGCCTTTGGCCGCCCGCAAGATTTGTTCTCCGATACGGGGATTCAACTTCAGCCCGTATTTGCCCAATGGATCCAAAATCTGCACACCTTGGCACCAGGGACGACTGCGCCCAATGCGGTTGAGCCTGTTAGCTATGCCTTTGGTGGCGGCGTATTAGCCGTGGGTGGCAAGGTAGCCATGATGCCGATCGCCTTAGGGACGGCCGACTTTATGGTGCACCACATCCACGCCTTTACGATTCACGTGACAGTGTTAATTCTGCTGAAGGGTGTGCTGTTTGCCCGTAGCTCTCGTCTGGTTCCAGACAAGGCTAACTTGGGCTTCCGCTTCCCCTGCGACGGCCCCGGTCGGGGTGGCACCTGCCAGGTTTCTGGCTGGGATCACGTTTTCCTCGGTCTGTTCTGGATGTACAACTGTATTTCCATCGTGATTTTCAACTTTAGTTGGAAAATGCAGTCGGATGTCTGGGGTACAGTTGCGCCCGATGGCACGGTTTCTCACATTACTGGCGGAAACTTTGCCCAAAGCGCTCTGACCATCAATGGCTGGCTCCGGGATTTCCTGTGGGCGCAAGCCTCGCAAGTGATTGGCTCCTATGGTTCAGCCCTGTCGGCTTACGGCTTACTGTTCTTGGGTGCCCACTTTGTCTGGGCCTTCAGCTTGATGTTCCTGTTCAGCGGTCGCGGATACTGGCAAGAGCTGATTGAGTCCATTGTTTGGGCCCACAACAAGCTCAAAGTTGCGCCAGCTATCCAACCCCGTGCGCTCAGCATCATTCAAGGACGGGCGGTGGGCGTCGCTCACTACCTCCTGGGAGGAATTGCCACAACCTGGGCGTTCTTCTTGGCTCGCATCATTTCAGTAGGATAGCGAGGAATTAACACGAACTATGGCAACTAAATTTCCTAAATTTAGCCAGGACCTCGCTCAAGACCCGACCACTCGTCGGATTTGGTATGCGATCGCCACTGCCCACGATTTTGAAAGCCACGATGGCATGACAGAAGAAAATCTTTATCAAAAGATTTTTGCCTCTCACTTTGGTCATCTGGCGATCATTTTCCTCTGGACTTCTGGCAGTCTCTTCCACGTCGCCTGGCAAGGTAACTTCGAGCAGTGGATCAAAGATCCGCTCAACATTCGCCCAATCGCCCATGCGATTTGGGATCCGCAGTTTGGCAAAGGGGCGATTGATGCCTTCACCCAAGCTGGCGCTTCTGGCCCGGTGGATATTGCCTACTCCGGTGTTTATCACTGGTGGTACACGATCGGGATGCGAACCAATAGCGACCTTTACATGGGTGCCATTACCCTGCTGGTCTTTTCATCCCTATTCCTGTTTGCCGGCTGGCTGCACTTGCAACCCAAGTTCCGCCCCAGCCTGGCCTGGTTTAAAAACGCTGAATCTCGCCTTAATCACCACCTGTCTGCTCTGTTTGGGGTCAGCTCGCTGGCTTGGGCCGGTCACTTGATTCACGTTGCGATTCCTGAGTCGCGCGGTCAGCATGTCGGTTGGGATAACTTCCTCAGCACCATGCCTCACCCGGCAGGTCTGGCTCCCTTCTTTACCGGCAACTGGGCTGTTTATGCCCAAAATCCTGATACGGCTCAGCAGGTCTTTGGCACAAGCCAAGGTTCCGGCACCGCTATTTTGACCTTTTTGGGTGGCTTCCATCCGCAAACAGAGTCGCTCTGGCTGACGGATATGGCCCACCATCACTTGGCGATCGCCGTCCTGTTTATTGTTGCCGGTCACATGTACCGGACAAATTTTGGGATTGGACACAACATCAAAGAGATGTTGGACAGCAAGAAGGGTCTGCTCTCGCCCAATAGTGAAGGTCAGTTTAATCTGCCTCACCAAGGGCTGTACGACACGATGAATAACTCGCTGCACTTCCAACTGGCATTTGCCTTGGCTGCTCTAGGGGTTATTACTTCTCTGGTCGCTCAGCACATGTACGCGATGCCGCCCTACGCGTTTATCAATCAGGATCACACAACGTCGGCTGCTTTATATACCCACCACCAGTACATTGCTGGTTTCATTATGGTGGGGGCATTTGCCCACGGTGCGATCTTCTTGGTGCGCGACTACGATCCCGTCCAAAATAAAGGCAATGTGCTTGACCGGGTGCTCCAGCACAAAGAAGCGATTATCTCTCATCTGTCCTGGGTGTCGCTGTTCTTGGGTTTTCATACCCTGGGACTGTACGTCCACAACGATGTCGTTGTCGCTTTTGGTACGCCTGAGAAGCAAATTCTGATTGAACCTGTGTTTGCTCAGTTTATTCAGGCTGCTCACGGCAAAGTCCTCTACGGCTTTGATACGCTGCTGTCTAACCCCGATAGCATTGCTGCTACCGCCTGGCCAAACTACGGTAATGTCTGGCTGCCTGGGTGGCTAGATGCAATTAATAACGGCGCAAATTCGCTGTTCTTGACGATTGGGCCTGGCGATTTCTTGGTTCACCATGCGATCGCCTTGGGGCTGCACACCACCACCTTGATTTTGGTCAAAGGTGCCCTGGATGCCCGTGGTTCTAAGCTGATGCCCGATAAGAAAGACTTTGGCTATGCCTTTCCTTGCGATGGGCCAGGCCGAGGCGGTACTTGCGACATCTCTGCTTGGGACTCCTTCTACCTGGCAATGTTCTGGATGCTAAATACGATTGGTTGGATTACCTTCTATTGGCACTGGAAGCATTTAGGGATTTGGGAAGGAAATGTAGCCATCTTTAACGAGTCTTCTACTTACCTGATGGGTTGGTTTAAAGACTATTTGTGGCTCAACTCATCCCAGTTGATCAATGGGTACAACCCCTATGGCACAAATAACCTATCGGTCTGGGCTTGGATGTTCCTGTTTGGGCATCTGGTTTGGGCAACAGGTTTCATGTTCCTGATCTCTTGGAGAGGCTACTGGCAAGAGTTAATTGAAACTCTAGTCTGGGCTCACGAACGGACTCCGCTAGCTAACCTGGTTCGCTGGAAGGATAAGCCAGTTGCCCTGTCGATCGTTCAGGCTCGTGTGGTTGGCTTAGCTCACTTTACCGTCGGCTATGTCCTGACCTACGCTGCCTTCCTGATTGCGTCGACAGCCAGTCGGTATGGCTAGTCTAGAGCTAGTTTGAATTTAGTTTCAAGCTAAAACTTTGAAATCCCCTGCTGTCAGGCAGGGGATTTTTTAATTAAGGTAAGCATTCAAGTGTAAATATGATTGGGCAGTTTGGCTAATGTTATTCCTGATTTAACTTAATCTTCTAAGAACTTTTTAAGGATATTTTTGATAATCGATAAATCGTGTATCTTTCGATACAAATTAACGGCTTTCAAATCATTAAATATAGTCTGGAGAGTGACAATTTTTCGTTACTGCCAAAAATCAATGATGTAAACAGAAAACCCAAGTTAGGCCCTATTCATAAGGTATGCCTCAAGATAGTTGCAGTTGTCGAGCGATTTGGTGTTACTTGCCAAAACTTTAGTCAAATCAACCTTAAGGCTCCTTATCCTAAATACTTTTCTGCTGGCATTAGTAAAAGCGTCCTGACGAGCTGATAGCAAACTAACGTTGCTTATTTCAACTGAGGTGGGCCGCAGACTAGTTGTGATGCTGATATTTTTGGATTTTTGCTCAACAACTCCGATCAAGTAGTGTTCAGGCTTAATTTTCTCAAAATTGCCTGACTTTAAACTTGAGCAAACTGGCTGTTGCCAAAACTGTTCGAGATTTTGCTGCTTCTGGAGCGATTTGAGCTGCGATCGTAAAAGTTTAATGCCAGCACTTTAGGAGTGATGTTGATCAATCAGCCAACTAGATCACTGATTTGTCTCAAGTCCCAGAAAAACTTGCGTACTCCTTGCATACTCCGAGGTTTAATGTTCTATTAACCTCTATGCTCTTTCTGTGATTTAGTCGCCCTCACTCACAATTTTGTTTCATTTCGTTCACCTTAAGGATAAGGAACTTGTTGCCTGATGTATAAGATGTACAAGCCGAAGCTGATGCGCTCTCGGAAGTTCAAGCTGATTTCAAACCTGAACTTCCAAAAAATTCGCTTTAATCTCTCTCCCAGTTGGCAAGCCTGTCTGCCGATCGCAGGCATTATTCTCTTGGGCTGGGGCTACGCTGCGGTTGCTGCCGACCCTCCCACCCTAGAAAGCCTAGCCGAGGGTCAGGCCAATCTAAAAGTTGGCATGGACACGATGTGGGTGATGATTACCGGCATGCTGGTGTTCTTTATGAATGCTGGCTTTTGTATGCTGGAAACCGGCATGTGTCGCCAGAAAAACGCCGTCAACGTTCTCTCTAAAAACCTAATTGTTTTCGCCCTCTCAACCGTTGCCTTCTGGGCGATCGGCTTTGGCTTGATGTTTAGCACCAGCAATGGCTTCATTGGCAGTAGCGGCTTCTTTTTGACGGGTGCCGACAATAGCCCAGCCACAGGCGATGCCTACCAAGGGATCTTTTCTGCTCTCAATTGGACGGGTGTGCCGCTGGCCGCCAAATTCTTCTTTCAGCTTGTATTTGCTGGAACGGCTGCCACCATTGTTTCCGGTGCAGTTGCCGAACGAGTTAAGTTTGTGGACTTCCTGATTTTTAGTTTGCTGCTGGTTGGGATTGCCTACCCAATCACCGGTCACTGGATTTGGGGTGGCGGTTGGCTGTACGGAATTGGTTTTTGGGACTTTGCTGGCTCGACTGTCGTCCATGCCGTTGGCGGCTGGTCAGCTCTTATGGGTGCAGCTTTGCTTGGCCCACGGACAGGGCGCTATAACCCAGATGGAACTGCCAACGCGATGCCTGGACACAATATGAGTATTGCCACCCTGGGCTGCTTAATTCTTTGGTTAGGCTGGTTTGGATTTAACCCCGGCTCGACAATGGCTGCTGATCCAAATGCAATTTCTCATATTGCTTTGACTACTAATACTGCCGGTGCCTTCGGCGGTATTGCCGCCACTCTAACGGCTTGGTTGGTGCTGGGTAAGCCTGACCTTTCAATGGTGATCAACGGCATTTTGGCGGGTCTTGTGGCTGTGACTGCCCCTTGTGCGTTTATTAACGTTCCTTCCGCTGCCGTGATTGGCTTTATCGGTGGCATTTTGGTTGTGTTTGGAGTTGGCTTCTTTGACAAACTCAAAGTCGATGACCCGGTCGGAGCAACTTCAGTCCACCTCCTCAACGGGGTGTGGGGCACTCTGGCAGTGGGCTTATTTGCCGTTGGAGCCAGCGATCAGGCGGGAGCAATCTATGCGGCTGGGCCAAAGGCTGGACTTTTATTCGGTGGTGGGATTGAACAACTCTGGATTCAGTTCCTGGGCACAATCACGGTTGGTGGAATGACCGTTCTGCTCTCCACCATCTTTTGGCTTGCTCTCAAAGCAACTCTGGGTATCCGAGTCACAACTGAAGAGGAATACGAAGGGTTGGATTTGGGCGAACATGGCATGGAAGCCTACAGTGGCTTCTTGAAAGAAAGGTAAGCGATCGCCCTTAGAACCACCATTTCCTAATCATGACCTGCCTCTAGCCGGAGGCAGGTTTTTTATGATCTACTGAGGCTAAAACTGGTCTTTCATGCCTCGCAGGCGAGCAAAGGTTTGAATAGAATCATGGGCGTTGACAGCCTGCTGCAACTTTGGGTTATCCCAGCGCAGAAACGGATTGGTTAGTTTTTCCAGGGCGATCGCTGTTGGAATGGTTGGTCTTCCCTGCTGCCGAATTTGCTTCACCTCAGCCAACCGAACCTCCAAATCAGCATTATCTCGATCAACCGTCTGGGCAAACAAAAGATTTTTGAGAGTGTACTCATGGGCGCACCAAACCCGCGTTGGAGCAGGTAAATCTCGGATCTTACTCAAGGAAGCCACCATTTGAGCCGGGCTGCCTTCCTTCAGGCGTCCACAGCCACCGGCAAATAACGTGTCACCACAGAACAGTTCGCCAAGCTTATGCTCCGTAGCTGGAAAGTAATAGGCAATATGCCCCAACGTATGACCTGGCACAAACAAGACTTCGGCCGTCCGATCGCCAAAAGTAACCCGATCGCCCTCCTGCAAGTAGACTTGCTGCCCCGGAATTCTGCCTCGATCGGCGGCCCCGCCATAGACAATTGCCTGGGGAAATTCCTTCAGCAATTGAGAAATGCCACCAACATGATCGTGATGGTGATGGGTAATCAAAATTGCTTCTAGGTTGGCCGACAGGGAAGCCAAGCAAGCCAGCACAGGCTGAGCCGCACCCGGATCGATCACGGCTGCTGATTGTCGCTGCGGGTCGTGCAGGACAAAAAAGTAGTTGTCGGTAAAGGCGGGCAGCAGGTGAATTTCCATGCCTTGATCCTACTGACTCGGTGCGACGATTACCCTGTTTTGAAAAGATTTTTGTTGGATGTGAGTTTGGATGTGACTGAGAAAAGGCCGAATTGGCAGAGCAATGGTTAACGTCCCTTTCTAATCGCTTTTTTGGGCTGGCTCTAGGCACAGGACTCGCTGTTTGGCAAGCAGAAGTTAGAAGTGGCAGAATGGATAAAATGGATTTTTACTCCACCTATGGCATTTAACCCCGACAACGCTGACTTTGTTTCAAGTGGTTCTGACGAGGCTAATCTTCTCCTTAAGTACCTGCAAAATCAGTCACCTGAAGTTTTGGCTCGCGTTGCAAAGTCCGTCAGCCCGGAGATTCGGCAGATTATTTCTCACAATGTGCAGGGGCTAGTCGGAGGTTTGCCGAATGAAGCCTTTAACGTCCAAATCACCACCGATCGCGATAACTTGGCGGGTCTACTTGGCTCTGCCATGATGACGGGCTACTTTTTGCGCCAGATGGAGCAGCGGATGCAACTAGACGTTGGCTTTTCTGGTTCCCGATCCAAGTTTGGTGAGGCAAGCAACGAAGATTAAAGGCTAGCCCAACCGGGCACAATCTCCTACAGCCGTACAGGTGTCCGCTCGGCTGGGGAAATTTCTGCTTCCGCTAATTCTGCGGTGGCTGCCAGCCCTGCCTCTAAATACTCAATGTCGCTGGCTTGAATCGCTTCTGGCTCAGCGTGGAAGCGAATTCCAATCAGGGCATCGTAGATGAAACTCCAGAAGTTTTGGCGGTCTTCTAAAATCCCAAAACACTGTTTACTGCCCTTAGCATCTAACAGCGGTTTAACTGCATAGTAAGCGGGCTGTACCTTGTACCAAGGAATTGACGGCCAAAGATGATGGATCAGATGATAGTTTTGCCCCAAAATCAGCAAGTTTAAAATCGCACCGGGATAAACTCTGGCATTGTGCCAGCGATCGCGCTCTTTGTGGGGACGATGGGGTAAATAGTCAAAAAATAGCCCCAGCATCAAGCCAACACAGCCCGCTGGCGAAAACCAGAAATTAAACACGTAGCCCAACTGACCTTGGCTGGCGGCAAAGTAAACAATCCCCGCCAGACAGAGGCGGCTAATCAGCCATTCTAAAAGCTCGTATTTGCGCCAAAGGCGGCGCCGGAAAAAGAAAACTTCGTGATAGAAAAACCGAGGGGCAATTAGCCACAGCGGCCCACCCGTCGAAACAAAATGATCGGGGTCGTTTTTGGGGTCGTTGACGTTGGCGTGATGCTGCATGTGGACACGGGTAAACACCGGAAACACAAACCCCAGCATCAAAGCACTCCCATGCCCCAAAACGGCATTCACGAGCGGATTGCGGTGAGCCACATTATGAGAAGCATCATGAATCACCGTCCCGACCAAATGCAGCGCCAGCACATTCGTCAAAAACGTACACCAGCCCGGCCAGCCCCAGGCAAAATGCCCCACCGTCGAAACCACCGCTAAGCCGATCGCCGCTAGGAACATTAACAGGGTAGGGTTGAAGTCTCCAGGCGGGCCAATGAATGTCCTGGGAACCGTCGTTAAATTACCTACCGCTGTCATTCGGCTACTTGCTCCAAACTTAAAGGACGCTTGCTACTTTGAGAGCCATGCAGAGCGCGGCTCTCAGAAAGCTGAAAACACTTGACTGACGCTAGTTGCACTTTCTTAAGTGTCTTATATATTTATTTCTTATCCTCCGGTAGTATACGATACCCTCGATCATTAAATAAAGTTTTGTAAGTTTTTTGCCGTCTAGAGCAATGGGTTGGGCTATGGGCTGCTCAATCGTCTGTGCGGTTGCCTGCTTCAGCGGTGAGTGGGCGATCGCCCTGCTGCAATAAAAACGCTTCTCGATCGCGGATCGTATGCATGGTGACTTGCCAAGCAGCAGCAAAGGCCTGAAAGGATTCTGGCGTCAGTTTGTCTTGGTCTAAGTCTTGAATCACCCGCTTGAAAATTTCCATTAGCTGGCGACGGCAGGCAGCTAAATCAGCCAAGCTGAAAGAGGTGGAAACTTGATCAACCAAATCCAGGACTTTCAGATTGTAGGCATCGGCTCGATTTTTTTGTTTTCTAGCCAAGTACATTCGCAACTGCCACAGACAGGAAATCGTAATTCCAGCCACGGTAATTAAGAGGGCGATCGACTCAGCATATCGCTCTAGAAAAGTCGGCTCGTTTTTGGTGTAGTAGGCTTCTGCGCCAGGGTTGAGGGGCAGTCCTAAGCGATCAGCCGAGATGGTCGGGCTAATTGTCGCAGCTCTAGAATTGAGCGCAGACAATTCATTGCGGTACTCGTAGAGGGTGCGGGTGAGCAAATAAATCAGCTCTGGGTCAACATCCTGATGCGTGAGCAACAGCGCCCGCACCGAAGCCACGGTCAAATCTTGGGGTGGAATGGCTGGATTGCCGCTGTAGAGACCTTTGGGAATCCTTAAACTTTGCAGATAGGGGTAAGTCAACTGCAGGGCGGCTAGCTGATCGACTGAGACTAAGCGGGCTTGCGTGGCTTGAATCAAGGCTTGCATTCCTTGGTTGGCGGGGGCAATGCTCCGAAATAGCCCATCGACTTGCCCCTGCCGAAATTGGGCTTGAGCAGCGGCTGGAGGGAGGGAGATTCCTTGCACGTCATTTTGATTCAGTCCATAGTGCTTGATTAATTTCCAGAAGAAAATATAGGAGCCGCTGTCTTTGGGCATCAGAGCCACCCGCTTTCCCTTCAGGTCAGGAATCGTCTGAATGCCGGAATTGGGCTGCACGATCAGATGAAAGGCTTCTGGAAATAGGGCAGCGACGGCTTGAACTGAGGGAGTTGTCGGAGTATCGCTCTGGGCGATCGCCAATCCAACTTGCCGCGACTCCAGCAGGCTCATATTTTCGCGGGAGCCGCTGGTTTGACGCAATTGCAGGCGCAGACGGGGCTGATGCAGGGCAACCACCTTGGCGAGGGCTTGGGCAAACCGATCGTACTCACCATCTCGGCTAGCAGTGGCGATCGTTAACACCTCAACCTGAGTCTGATCGTTAATCCAGTCAATCAGGAAAGCTGCTCCGCCTCCTAAGACCAAGATGCCGCCCAAGAGCGCAGGCAGCCAAGATTTATTTTTCATCGTGGATTTCTGGTTTTCGGATAGGCTCTAAAAGCACGCTTACTGATCCAATTATGTCTGCTAGCACTCTCTTGGTCTTGGGCATTACGCTGCTATCGCTGCTGATTTGGACAGTTTTACTGATCGGTTGGGGACAGTTTTGGCGTAGCGATCAGCGTCTGCCGACCGATCAGCCAGATTTACTGACTTGGCCCTCGGTCTGCGCCGTAGTTCCCGCCCGCGATGAAGCGAGTATGCTGCCAGAAACCCTGCGATCGCTGCTGCGGCAAGATTACCCTGGTTCTTTTCAAATTATTTTGATCGATGACCAGAGCAGTGATGGAACAGCAGAAGTGGCTCGTCAGACAGCGGTTGAGTTAAACAAGAGCGATCGCCTGCAAATTCTGTCTGGGCAACCCCTCCCGGCTGGCTGGTCTGGCAAGCTGTGGGCGGTTGAACAGGGCATCCAAGCTGCTAGCGCAGCCGCACCAGACTACTTATTGCTGACGGATGCAGATATTGTGCATGGCCCTAACAACCTACGGCAGTTGGTTAGTAAAGCGACCGTAGATAATTTAGATCTCGTCTCTTTAATGGTCTTGTTGCGCTGCACCAGTTTTTGGGAACGGTTTTTGATTCCGGCCTTTGTCTTTTTCTTTCAGAAACTCTATCCCTTCCCCTGGGTCAACGATCCGAGCCGAAAAACAGCGGCGGCGGCGGGCGGCTGCATTTTAATCAAGCGTCAGAGCTTAGCTGCCGCGGGTGGGATTGCGATCGTTCGGCAAGCCTTGATCGACGATTGTGCTTTAGGAGCGGCGATTAAAAATTCCGGCGGGCGGATTTGGCTGGGACTGAGCAAAACCACCCGCAGTTTACGCCCCTACCCTTCGTTAGAAACGATTTGGACAATGGTGGCCCGGACGGCTTTTACCCAACTCGGCTATTCTCCTTTGCTCTTGGTGGGTGCCTTGGTGGGGATGGTGTTGGTTTACTTGGTGCCACCTTTGGCGGCGATCGGGGGGGGATTAACTGGAAATTGGCCAGTGGCGATCGTTGGCGGCATCACTTGGCTGTTGATGAGCCTGGCCTACTGGCCTACCGTGCGACTGTATCGCTTATCGCCAGTGTGGGCGTTTAGCTTGCCTGCGATCGCCCTCCTCTACAACCTAATGACCCTCGACTCGGCCCTCCGACACTGGCGCGGTCAAGGCGGAGCCTGGAAAGGACGAGTTTATGCAATGCCTAAGCCAGATTAGCTGACGCATTCAATTGCTTCCTTTGCCAAGCACCTTTCTTGAGCTGCGCCAGGTTTTCTAGGGCAGTTTCTGCCGCCTTTTGAACATCAGGGTGCGAATCAGTGAGCAGCGATCGAATCAGAGGGATGGCTTCAACTGCCCCCAGTTGATCTAACTCATCCAGAGCATTTTCCCGCACGGTATAATCAGGGTCGTCTAAGGCTTCTACTAGCATCACAGAAGCAATTTTAGGATCATACTGGCTCATATAGCGCAACACACTGCCGCGCACACAGGGCGCAGGATGTTTGCTAAGGGCAAAAACTTGATCACGCACTTGCCATATATGCTGATGCCGCAGCCCATCAATCGCGCTAGCAACGATTTCTGGTCTGTCATCCTTAAGAAAATTTGTCCAAATCTGATTGATGAGTTTTCTGTTACTGACAGGAGGCAGTAGGCAAAGAATTGCTGCTAGTTTTTGAAGGTTAGCGGTTGGGACTTCTGCCAGTAAAAATTTAACCCCAGCTTCTCCCTGCTGGCGGATTAAGTCGACGATCTCTTGGTAGTACGAGGCTGCGTAGGCCTCACCATCGATTGCCGGTTGATGCCACCGTGCGATCAACTCCTTCAAGCCAAGTTGATCTAGCTCTGGATAGGCACTCATGATTTCAACCCTCTACCTAAGGCGCTCCAAATTGACCAGATCAAGTTTGGTGGACAATTACCCAATCGCACGAATTTCACTCAAACTTGTACCAGAAAATTGCTAGGGAAACTCTCGCCGCAAAATGCTGTGTAGATCGTTAACCGTGATGGTTCCATCATCGTGCATCCGATTTAGCTCTTGAATTCTGTTTGGGCTCAGCTTGCTGTTGAGTTTATTTGCTAGCCGCTCATATTGCGTCAAAAGCTTAATCGCCTTTTGACAATCTTTTTTTTGCTTACTCATCAAAATTGAGAGCAAAAACTAACTGCTGACTCACCTGTTGCAAAATCTTTAGCCCTTTTAAAGAGCCTTGAATTAAGCGAGCTGCTGCCCAGGGTTGGCGCAGCATTCCGATCGCCAAGGGCAGCGGACGCAATGATCCATCCGCGCTAAAGGCGGTAGAGAGATCCGGGAGATCGTGCTGGCAATCGTCGCTAACAATGCGGATCATTCCGATCGCCACGCCGTGAACAGCTAGCACCTCCAAGGCTGAACTGCCTTCCATATCAACAACCTCGGTTTGATATTTTTGGTAAGTCTGCTGCTTTTCGGTCGCTTGGTGAATCAGGCGATCGCTGGTAAACGCTGGCACGGGCTGGCAATTAAAAACTTGGCAAAGCTGATTTGTGAGGGCGCGATCGCACTCCCACCGCTGGCCTGTCTCGTCTAAGCAGCTCCCGTAAACCACAACATCTCCGACCTGATGTTGGTTTGTCAAACTGCCGCACAGCCCAATCAGCAGCACAGACAGCGGTTTTTGGGGGAGGGAATAAATCTGCAAAAACTCTCGAAATGGTGCTTTGCCAACAGGGACAGGTACAACCACTGGCACAGTTGAGCCTGAGTTTGCGGATTTTTTCGCTGACAATTGTTCCGATATCCCTCGACGCACAGCTTGATGCTCCTGCCCTTGGGGAACAAAGATGATCTGGATCGGTTGGACTGTTAGCACTTAGTTTGGGCACTCTAGAACCATGACTATTGTTGATCACTCAGTTGCAGGAGTGCGAAATGTGTATTTTTAGACTAAAAAGGACGATTGTATTGAATTAAGTTAAGAATCTTTTCCCTAAGCTGTGGTATCTTCCTCGGAGATGGTGCTAAGCGACCTTTGGCACCTCGGCGTTTGCGCCCTCACCTTGAGAGTCTTGTTCAATCGGGTTGTCAATTAGATTTTGCTTAATGTGGTGTGTTTAAACGATTAATTTGGTATTAAGTGCAGGAGTGAGTATGGTGCAAATGACGGAAATAATCCTGGAGCCGCCCGTCTATCAGCAGAACGCTGAGCGATTTTGTCATGAAATTTTACCGGAGGTTTCCAGAACCTTCGCCCTTAGCATTCGATTCTTGCCTGGAACCCTTGGTCGGGCAGTGCTGGTCTCTTATTTACTCATGCGAATGGCTGATACGATCGAAGATGATCCCGTCGCCTCTGTTGAAACCAAGACGGCTCTGCTGGACAAGTTTATGGACTGCTTTGATAGCCCCAGCATGGCCACCAGTTACCCCAGGCTAGTGCGTAATCTGGAGGGTGAACCTGCCCATGTCCGCTTAGTGCAAAATGCTGACCTCGTGTTTACCTTCTATCGCAGCTTGCCCAGCCCGACCCGACGGCACGTTTTCCATTGGGTAAATGAGATGGTGCAGGGGATGAAAAAGTTCGTGACTGTGCATCAGCATGGAATTCGGATTCAGACCTTAGCCGAATATAAAGAGTATTGCTACTACGTCGCTGGTACCGTGGGCTACCTGCTGACGGATCTTTGGCAGGAACACTCTCCCTATGTGAACAGCGATCGCTATCAAATTTTGCTCCAGCGCTGCGCCGACTTTGGTGAAGCCCTCCAAACCGTCAATATCCTGAAAGATATTGCTTGGGACGCTGAGCACGAAAATTCAATTTATATTCCTCAACAAGCTTTGGTTGAGCAGGGCAGTAGCCACCAAACCCTTTTAAGCTCTCAGCATTTACAGCAAAATCATGCGGCGATTAAAGACCTTGTTCAACTGGCCTGGGAAGATTTAGACCAAGCTCAAGAGTATTTGCTTTCCCTGCCGCGACTGGCGATTCCGATTCGGATGTTCTGCGTCCTGCCGCTGCTGTTTGCCTATGCCACCCTGCGCGATGTCACTCAGACGACAAGCATGCTGCAAGCGGGCGGCAACGTCAAAATTTCGCGAGCAGAGGTTAAATCCCTGATGCTGTTGGGCCCCCTGTCGATTCTCAGCAACCGGGGGCTGCGCTGGCTGATTGCTCAGGTGCGCCAAAAACCGTTTGTGATTGGGCTAAAGTCTTAGGCTCTGCTTGTCTTGGTGAAAGCGCCGATGGGATCAGAATCGCCAGCGATCGCCATGGAAGGTCAGGGCGGCGGATGGCAGCGCGATGGGCTAATTTTGTCGGGGCTGTGGCTGGCAGCAGCACTCTGCGATCGCCTCTGGCTGCGGCTTGACCATTCCGTGCCAGCCTGGGATCAAGGCGACCATCTCAGTCGGGCGCTTGACTATTGGCAGGCTTTCCAGAATCCTCAGTTTTCAAGCTCAGCCTGGTGGTGGCAGCTTTGGCAGTTGTCCCCCAGCTATCGGGGGCCGTGGGTCTATTTACTGACGGTGCCTTGGCTAAATGGGTTTGGCTTGGGGTTTGATCAGGCGACTCTAGTCAATCTGGTGTTCACGGCTCTGATCATGCTGTCGGTGTATCTGCTTGGCAGAAGTTTATTTAGCCGTCAAGTTGGGGTATGGGCAGCGGGCTTATCGCTACTGGCGCCCGCTCTGGCTTACCAGCGCACAGACTATCTGCTCGACTACGGGCTAACCGCGATCGTAACTGCCACCTTTACCTGTTTGACCCTCTGGTGGGTGGCAGCTCAGCGACGCTGGGCGTGGAGCATTGCCTGGGGGCTGGGGCTGGGCTGCGTTTTCTTAACCAAACCAACTGGCATATTTTTTCTGCTCTTGCCCTGCTTGTACCTGCTGGTGCAACTTCTGTTACCGCAGCGCTATCAGGGGCATCGCTGGCAGCGACTGGCTCAGTTTGGACTGGCGCTAGTTGTGGCACTGCTGGTGGCATTACCTTGGTTTCGCACCAATTGGCTGACTATTATTACCTCTGCCCTCGGTGCCAATGCAGTCGGGGCGAGGGAAGGCGATCCGGGCAACACGCTGGCAGGCTGGCTGTATTACGGGCAGCAGTTGCCAGAGATGGTGTCTTGGCCAGTCTTGTATTTGAGTCTGGGAGGAGTCTTGGTGGTAATCGGGCGATGGGTGTTCGGTAAGCCATTCCCCCAGACCCAGCCAACGACGAGTTTAGCCAGGCGAAGATGGCTGGCGATTTTTTGTTTGGGGGCTTATGCCTTTTGCTCGTTGGCCACGAATAAAGACAACCGATTTATTTTGCCCTACTTGCCAATTGTGATTTTGGTTTTGGCAGATGGTCTGACGCTATTGCCGGGAAGATGGGGAGCTGGACTGCGCTGGGCAACCCTTGGCTTAGCCAGCCTGAGTCTGCTCGTGAATTTGTTTCCGCTACCGTTGCCTGGGCAGCACCGCCCCTACACTGGCCCGGTCTGGCCCCACTCACAGGTCGTAGCTGAAGTGCAGCAGCAGGCTCCTTACCTGCGCTCAACGATCGGGTTGAATTTGGCCAGCCCGCAGGTGAATGCCTTTACCTTCGATTTTTTTGGCAAACTGCAAAACTTTCAGGTTTATGCCCGTGAACCCGATTGGTCAGCCCAGCAAGTCGCCCAAAACAGCCGCTCTTGGGATTGGTATTTGACCAAAACTAGTCAGCCGCTCGATTTAGGCCCCGACCAATTGCTATTGCAAGCAGCGATCGAACAAAGTCCAGACCTGAGCATTCTCAAAACTTGGGACTTGCCCGATCGCACCCGCCTCCGCCTGCATCAGCGTCGTCGGCCGCCTGTGGTTGTCCAGCCATTGGCTTCGGCGGCCCCCACCCAAGTTGAACTAGCCGCAGTCAAAGTTCCTGCTCAAGCCAAACCAGGCCAGCCGGTGCCTGTCACTTATCAAGTCGTCGGCCCGTGGCAGCAGCTTCAAAATGGCATTTTAGTTTTGAGCTGGCAGCGCCAGCTTGATCTAACTGCGTCGAATGCAAAAAACTCTGCCTGGATTCATGATCACGGAATTGGGCTAGGGAATTTGCTGGCTGGATCAGCCGAGGTCGTTCCTGATCGGGGGTTTGAAGTGATTGAGTCCCTGGCGATGCTGCCCCCCGCCGACCTGTCGCCTGGCAACTATCAACTGTCGGGGCAATATCTGGATCGGTTAACTGGCAAGACAACTGCCCTTTCGGTGCCAAAAGTAACGCTGAAACTGGCAGCGGATGCCCCGGTTAACCCAGCCCCAGAGTTAGATTGGTCAAGCCAACTCCGGCAATTAACGGCCGATTTTCAGCAAGGTAAGTTGGACAGCTTATTCAGCGAAGTGGCTCGAATTAACTTGTATGACCCCACCCAGGACTACCTGAGCCAGACCGCCCACGCTCTCAGCTTTCGGTTACAGCAGCAGCCCGATCGCTTGGACTGGTGGTACAACTTGGCCCTGGCCCAAGCCTTGCAAATCAATCCAGCCGTGATTCAGACTGGCGATCGCCTGCCCCAACTAGACCCCAACAATTTTTATGCCTGGGCTTATGCTGCCGTTGTTGATCTTTATTTTTGGCAGCCCTGGCAGGCCCAAACCGCCCTCACTCATGCTGAGAAACTAAGTGCAACCCCTCCAGAACAGGAGATCCTGCAAATTTTGCAGGGAGCGACAGCCCTGATGCAGTTCAACCTATTCCGCGCTTGGGTCGTACTCTCACCCCTAATCAAGTCGTAAGTTTGTCGTTCCACCAGCCTGATTTCAAATCGCTGCTTCAGGTGATTCAGGCTCCTAAGGTAAGTGATTTTATCTGCTTTCGTAACCCGCTATATTGTATGTATTCAAGTCAAAGAGAGCGAGAAATGCAAGCAAGTGAGGAATCTTCCCGTCTCGACCGAATTGAAATTGCGATCGAAAAGTTGACCAAAGATATTGACGAGTTGCGACAGGAATCGAAGGATTTGGGAACTCGATTCGGGTTTTATCAGCAATCGACTCAAGCAATCGTCAATTTAGCGTTCAGCCTAGTTGCTAGCGCAACAGTATCGGTATTTGTGACTGGGCTGCTGCGACATTAGAGCAATACTGAGCTATATCCGGGGAAACCTATACTAAATGGTTGAGAAATCGCGCAGCTTTGCCGTTACAGCAAGTTCCAGACCAGCCCGATCGCCCCGCCAGCTAACACTAGCCAAGCCGAATTGAGTTGAAACCGAAAGACGGCGATCGCCGCTAAAATTGCCACAATTACGGTCAAGCTATCCACCAAGGCAGTGCGTCCTAGCGTGTAGGTGACTCCCGCCATTAAGCCCAAAGAAGCAGCATTCACGCCATCGAGAAATCCACTTGCCCAAGTGGATTGGCGTAGTTTTGGCACCCAAGGGTTAACGACCCAGACCAGCACAAAGGCAGGCAAAAAAATGCCAGCGGTTCCCGCCAAGGCCCCAGCATTCCCGGCCAACAAATAGCCAATAAACGTGGCGGTCGTAAACACTGGCCCCGGTGTCACCTGCCCGATCGCCACTGCATCCAGCAACTGCTGTGAAGTCAACCACTGGTTGCGCTCCACCAAATCTCGCTGGAGAAATGCCAATAAGACATAGCCACTGCCGTAGAGGACAGACCCAATCTTGAGAAAAAACAAAAAGACGCTGAGCCAACTGATTGAAACAGCAGTGGCAGTGCCGGCTTGGGCGAACAGGCTGGGCAGCAAGAAGGCGCCGGTTGTCCGGCCCAGCCGATTTTTGACCAGCATGACGGCAATTCCCAGCCCCACCAGCACCAAAATTTCATTCAAACCAGCCAGGTAAGCGGCGATCGCCACCAGACCCGCCACAATTGTCGGCCAATCTTTGGCCGCTTTTTTGCCCAGATTCCAGACGGCTTGCAGCACAATAACAATGATCACGGGCTTGATGCCATACAGCAGCCACTCCACCTGCGGCACGGTTTGGTAGCGATCGTAAATTGCTGCCAGTGCCCAGACAATCAGCATTGCGGGCAAAATAAAGCAGCTTCCCGCCACCAGCAAGCCTCGCCAGCCAGCTCGTTCATAGCCAATATGAATCGCCAGTTCAGTCGAGTTCGGCCCCGGAATCAAATTCGTGATGCCAAGCAGATCCAGCAGCTTCTCCCGGCTCATCCATTGACGGCGATTGACCACTTCGTTGTCCATCAGCGCAATGTGGGCGGCCGGCCCGCCAAAGGCGATCGTCCCTAATCGCAGAAAAACTGTCGCTAGTTCTACCAATCGCCGTTGCTTTTGCTGGGGTGGCAAAGCATGATAAACCTCCTGTTCTTTTGGCTGGATAGGCTCAGCTTCCTGTGACACTGCAATCCTCCTCAATCTTGATCCAAGCAAGCGTAGAATTCTCAACCGTCAATCGGATATCGGAGTGGAGCCTTGAAATTATAAATCCATAACTTAAAGTAAGTGTTCCTGGGCCCACAGAGCCGCTTTGACGCGATCGCGAAGGTTTAATTTACTGAGAATTTGGCTAATGTAGTTTTTGACTGTGCCCTTACCCAAGTAAAGCTCTTGAGCAATTTCTTGGTTATTTTTGCCTTGCCCCAACAGTCTGAGGACTTCCAGCTCTCGCTGACTGATCAGATTGTTGCAAGCATGACCCAACAGCGAGGGAGACTTCAACTGGGCGAACACCTTGGGGGCAATCGTCGGCCCAAGTTGACTATAACCTTGATACACCGAACGGATTGAAGCAGCGATCTGTTGAGACGGAGTGCGTTTCAGCAGGTAGCCTAAAGCACCTGCCAGCAAAGATTGTGCAATATACTGGTCGTCGTCAAAGGTGGTTAGCACCAAAATCCGAATCCACGGGTAACGTTGATGAACATTCTGAGTTGCCACAACACCGTCACAAACTGGCATCCGAACGTCCATCAAAATTACATCAGGTTGGAGAGTTTGAGTGAGCAGGATCGCTTCCTGACCATTTTTTGCTTGTCCAACCACCTCTAAGTCTGCCTCGACTGAGAGCAATGCCGCTAATCCCTGTCGGAAAATATCTTGGTCGTCAACCAGCAATAGACGAATCATAGTGGGAGCACTACCAAAATTTGCGTACCCTGATCAGGATCAGTGTTGATTGTAAGTGCTCCTCCTAGAAGTTGAACTCGCTCAGCAATTCCTTGAATGCCAAAGCCTTTACGCTGAACGCGCTCCAAATCAAATCCAACTCCATTATCTTTCAGTTCTAACAGAATTTCCTCGGTTGTCCAATGCCCACGAAACCAAATTTGCGAGGCATGAGCATGCTTCTGAATGTTAGTTATCCCTTCTTTGACAATGCAGTAGATTTGGTGGCTTGTCTGTAGAGGCAGGGGTGGAAAGTTAATTTCATAGTGAACTTGCAAAGCTGGATTTTGTCGCACCTGCTCTACAAGGGTAGCCAAGGCTTGATTTAAGTCAAAGTCAGACTGGCGCATCGTTTGGATCGCTTGACTCACCTCCTCAATACATTGACTTGCCAATAGCTTTGCTGTGTCAATCGCCTGCAATGCCTGGTTTGGGTTGTGATGACGTAGCTTTTGTGCCACTTCCAACTGGTTGTCAAGGTCGGTCAGGGTGTGTCCAAGTGAATCATGGATATCGCGGGCAATCCGATGTCGTTCTAGAGCAGTTGCTAATGTTTCGACCTGCTCTGCCAAGGACTCTGCTCGCTTTCGGCTTTTATACTCAGCAATCATCATTAGGCTAAAGAGAATTGCAAGGGTACTGCTAATGAGGTAAATGCTACCAAAAACGATCGTGAAGGTGATTAGATTATCAGTCTCAAACCCAGATGGAAGATTTGCTTGGAGAGGCTGCTTCACCAAGATCAAATTTGATAAGAGTTGACCTAAAACCCAAAAAAAACCTGTGATCGCCGTCATCAGGTAAACTTGCTTGCGCTCAAGTAAAAAACAGCTTTTTCCTAAATAAATAAAAACAAATAAATCTGAATTAATCCCTAAAAAGCTGGTTGAAATTGCCAGAAAAATACCAAATACTAGGTAGCCAATTCGCTGCCATAGTGGACAATCCTGACCAGGAAAAACCCAGCTCAACAGGAAAAAGATGCCATAAGCTGTCAGGCTGGATGCTATTAATGTGAAGCTCAATTCTGCTTGGCTGCATTCCATCAACAAGAGCATTGCTGTGAAGAACCACTCCAGATACTGGAATGTTCGGCGGGTAGACAGTGAGGCTTTCATTGCAATGTCGGGTACACAGAAACGGCTGGTAGTACCGAAGGCACCCCTGGATTCTATGACATTTAGATTTTTGTCGAATGTGACCACTGTCATATCTTTTCATGACCCTGGGGAATTGGGGCATCGCTCCTGTTTGGCTTAAGATTCTAGCTGCCCTCCCTCGCTTTAATGACGCAGTAATCGCTGTATCAAGCGAAAACGCTAAGGCTCAAGTTCAATTCCAATACCTGCTGGGCGGTTGAAGAGAAACCCCTCAAGCTTCTTTACACACAAGAAAACTATCCCCATGAAAACTCAAACAACCTACTGCTTGCTAAGTCTGGCAATTTTTGCTAGCTATTTGTTACACAGCCCAGCTCAGGCCAGCGATCGCTCCTTACAGGGTGTAACTACGACCACAATAGTTTCAGAAAAAGCACAAATGGCAAAATCCGGCACCATCGTTGACATTACTGCCAGCAACAGTTCATTCAAAACTTTGGTTGCAGCTATTCAAGCGGCTGGATTGGCAGAAGTCTTGTCTGGAAAAGGGCCGTTTACCGTGTTTGCTCCGACTGATGATGCCTTCATTGCTCTACCACCAGGCACCTTAGAAGAATTGCTTAAACCTGAAAACAAGGAAAAATTACAGAAGATTCTGACCTATCACGTTGTCTCAGGTGACATTAAGTCTAAAACCCTTAAATCCGGTGAGGTCAAAACCGTTGAGGGCAGCTCAGTCAATATTCAGATTAAGGACGAAAAAGCGATGGTTAACGACGCAAATGTGATCAAGACCGACATTAAAGCCAGTAATGGCGTGATTCATGTCATCGATCGCGTGATTTTGCCACCGGGCATATAGTGGGCTAACAATTACGAATCCAGATACGGCTATTCTTGATTCGGAGTGAAAACCATTTCTTGAGAAGCTATTAGAGTATGCTTCTCAAGAAATAATTCTCAACCCTACGCTAAAGCACGAGGCGCAATAGTTTTATGCAATTTCAACCCGTACTTGAGTCAACTAGCCCACAAATGCCAAGCGAGGAGCAGACACTCCTGCCGACTCAGAGCCTTTTAGGTAAGCCAACATGGTGTCAGCATCAGAAACCTCAAACGGATCGATCGGGCAGTTGTCGCCAAAATCTGGTTCGACAAAAATCTTCTCAATCTGACCATCGTTGACCAGCATGGAATAGCGCCAAGAGCGCAAACCAAACCCAAGGTTGGACTTATCTACTAACATGCCCATTTTGCGGGTAAATTCCCCATTGCCGTCGGGCAGCAAGAATACATTCTCAGCACCAACCTGCTTGCCCCACTGGAACATTACAAAAGCATCATTGACTGAGACACAGACAATTTGGTCAACGCCTGAAGCTTTGAACTCTTCGTATAGCTCTTCATAGCGAGGCAGATGGTTGGATGAGCAGGTGGGAGTAAATGCCCCAGGTAAGGAGAAAACAACTACTTTTTTGCCCCCAAAAAGCTCTTGGGTGGTTTTATCTTGCCAGCGATAGGGATTCGGCCCAGGCACAGACTCATCACGAACACGAGTCTTAAACACAACGTTCGGTATACGCTCAACAGCACCCATAATTACCTCTTCCTGGTTTGAAACAACTTAAATTAGATTTGCTTGCGCGATCGCTTTCTATCTCAGAGTAATTCCGAGTTAGGAATTAGTCAATAGTCATAGTTAATTCTTTGTCTGTACTAGTTTAAAGTCATTCCTCTTCTCAACTAAGAATGATATGCTGATAGACAGGTAGCGTGGGCAGTTTCTCTTTCAGAGAGGTTTCGGCCCAGTTGAGAGTAAGGTACGTATGCAAAAGCAAGCCGATCAGGTCATTCAAGCTCTACAGACAAAGGGGTTGCGGGTCACGCCTCAACGCTTTGCCGTCTATGCGAATCTGCTGGCGCGAGCAGATCACCCGACAGCCGAGGAAATCCTCAGCGATCTGAATCAGGATGCTCCTACCTCTTCTCAGGCCACGGTCTACAGTTCACTCCACGCGCTCCAAACTGCTGGGCTGGTGCGGGAAGTTTTTCTGGAAGAAGGGGTTTGCCGCTATGACGCCAACGTGGCCCCACACCATCATTTTCAGTGCAAAGCCTGCGGGAAGATTGAAGACATTGCCTGGGAGTTGTTTCAAAGCGTTGACCTCCAGAATCTCCGTTCAGGGTTAAAGGCTGAGGGCTATGAGGTAACGGTCTATGGCTCCTGCGATGCCTGTACTCGCGAAAACCGATAGACCTGCATCTGCTACGGTTGAGCCGAACGGGATTGCTAGCGGGCTGGCCCTGAGCAACCTGAATCAACAAGAGACAACTACTAGCGACTTCTATTCAACTGGGGGCTGTTCGGGTCTGCGGGCGGGTGGAATCCGGGGCGACTCTAGCCAATCCATCCGGCGAGTAAAGTACATGATGATCGCTAAGAAGCCAAACAGCCCGATTGACCCCATTAGCAGCGAATAGTCTTGATTGGCTAGCACGACGTAGAGGTAGCTGTAGAGGGCAACCTGCATGATGCCGATAATTGCGCCTCGCTTTTTGGCTCGCAGCACCGCCACAGAGTAAGCCGTCAGCATCACGACAACGGCGACGCTGGCAATTAAATAGGCGATCGTGAAGCCCAAGTGTTCCGAAATTGCCAGTTGCAGCATATAAAACATCGACATTGCCACGCCCACCAGCAAATACTGCAAGGGGTGGACGCGCAGTCGAGTCGCAGTTTCAAACAGCCAGAAGACGACAAAGGTCAAAATCAAGAACAGGAAGTTGTATTTGATACTGCGATCGGCCATCCGGTAGTTATCAACCGGAGAAATTAAATCAACCCCAAAGATCGAGGCTTGGACGGTTTCTGGCTTGACGGGAGATTCATTATTCCACTGTTGCGGATAGTTACGCCCTAGGGATGGAATATCCCAAGTGGCATCAAAGCCTTTGTTAGTGACCGATCGCTGGTCGGGTAGCCAGACGCCCTGAAAACTCGGATTTGTCCAGTTAGAGCTGAGGCTGACTTTGCTAATCTTGCCAAAGGGAGCAAAGCCGATTTTCTCGCTGCCATTCACGGTCAGCGGAATTGCAAATGTAAATGTGTCGCCCTGCATCTGCCCCTTTAGGTTGGCGTGAATGCCCTGCCCGTCAACGCCAAATTTACCTTGCCCGGCCGTAAATGGAAGTGCCTTTTGATTCCACTTTAGGACGGCCTGATTTTGGATCGCATGGGCATCAGAAACCTGCAAACTCAGTTCCGCTCGATCCCAGCTCACGTCTTCGGGGCGGATACCCCAACTGCTGAAGTCGGGGCGAACGAACTGCCCCCGGATTTCTAGCTTGGTCTGGTAGACAGGTACTTCAAAAATGCCCCGATAGCGGGTTTCAGTGTCTAGTTTGCCGCTGACTTGCAAATCGTCGGGCAAAAAGATGCCGTAGCCCGACTGGGTTTTTTCTTCTTTGCCAACGATGACTCGTTTGACGTAGGGCACTGCCAGACGGGGGCCAATCAGAATTTGCTCTCGCCCCCAGTTAGAGGTGATGCCGGAGATTGCTTCTTGCCGCAGATTTTGGCGATCGCTAATCAACCCTTGCAGCATGACGGTGGGAATTTGCAGCAGCAGAATCAAAAAAGCAATAAACAGGATTCGGACGAATTGAGAATTTTTAATTTGTTCGTAGGTGGTCATAGATGTTGAGTTCCAGTCAAGCAATTTAGATAAAAAGTTCAAGCAGATCAGGAGTCAGATCGCGCCCGCCAGCTTTGATGCCGCTTCCAGCCTAAACAGCCAAGGGGTCTGTAGTCAGTCGGTCGAAGTCAGAGCTTTGCCCCACTTCTGAGCCGGAAGTCGGGTAAAGTCGGATTTTCCACTCAGCCAACGTTGACCACAAGCGGATGGAAAAAATCAATCAGTTCTGGTTGACTTGCAACTAAGGTTGGGTACGGGCGATCGCCGTAGTCTGCTCCGACCTGGAGCGGAAAAATCGGTTTGTCGTCCAGCGCCAGCCAACTGCCGCCAGCGGCTTGGACGATCGCCCAAGCCGCCGCAATATCCCAAATTTTGGGGGTAGCTTCGACTCCGCCCAGGGTGGCTCCTGCGGCCACGGTCAGAAAGTTATAGCTGGCTGACCCCAACATCCGAATTTTGCAGGGGAAGGGTTTAGCTAGCACCGAGGTACTGCGGGCGCAGAGGCTAAAGAATTGATTTGAGCCCGGTTGATCAGCGCGGGTATGAATTGGGCAATGATTTAAGAAGGCTCCATTCGGGCGTTCGGTCTTGCCGTCCCAGCGGGAATCGCGAACCTGCCAAAAGCCGTGAAAGGTCTGCTGCAAGGGCGGAAAATGAACGTAGCCAAACACGGGTGTCCCCTGGTAGAGCAATCCGAGAGAAATGCCCCAAATTGGGATGCCGCGAGTGAAGTTGGTCGTGCCATCCAGGGGGTCAATAATCCAGCACCAGTCTGGATCAGGGAACGTATGCGCTCCTTCTTCGCTTAAGATGCCGTGGCTAGGGAATTGGCTGCCGATCGCTGCTCGTAAGGTGCGATCAGCCCACTGATCTGATTGTGTCACTAAGCTACCATCAGCTTTTTCATCCGCCTGTACTTGGCCAAAGTCTTGCAGCAACTGCCGTCCAACTTGATCGGTAATGCCCTGCGCTAGCTCTAAAATCTGATCCCAAAAATCGGTCATCTTGTCTCAACTCTCATTAGTAATCAGGATTGGGTTTGAATCTGGTGCTCAGCCCTGATGGGTCTGGCTAACTGAGTCCGCTGTTGACTTTCTGGCATCACAACCTTGGCAACGAGCAACCCAGCCGTCTGTTCGCCAATCCCCAGCAAGTTGCCTGCTTGATCGTGGACACGCAGAATCTGGTGGGTTGGATCTAGATCGGCAACTGTCTCGACTGGAGTTGGCTGGCCACAACACCACCGCCAAGCTGTTTCAGCCTCAAGTTGCACCAAAGGTAAGTGAGCCAAAGCAATCGTTGGCTCGATTGGCGTCAAAGATCCGCTCTGGAGACAGGCTGCAAGCGTTTCAAACGAGTAGCTCTCTGACAACTGAAACCCACAGCTCGCAGTCCGACTGAGGGCAGTCAGGGTGCCACCTGTAGCCAACACAATTCCCAAATCACGGGCGATCGCTCGAATGTAGGTGCCTGGCCCACAGGCGATCGCCAAATCGAGTTCTGGAAAATCGCCCGCTCGCCAGTCCAGCACTTCTAGCTTAAAAATCTCAACCGGACGAGCTGGAACATCAAGGATTTCGCCGCGACGAGCCAAATCGTACAGCCGCTGCCCAGCGACTTGAATCGCACTAAAGTTGGGTGGAATCTGCTGAATTCTGCCCTCAAATTGCCCTAGTGCCTGTTTGACTTGCTCAAGGCTCAAATTAGGAACAGCTTGGGTGGCGATCGCCGCGCCAGTAATATCATCGGTAGCGGTGCGAATGCCCAACCGAATTGTGGCTTGGTAGGCTTTAGCCGTCGGCAAATACTGCAAAAGGCGCGTTGCATTGCCAAAGGCAATGGGCAGCACACCCGTCGCCATTGGGTCGAGGGTGCCACCGTGGCCAATTCGGCGTAGCCCTAGCAGTCGGCGCAGTTTACCCACGCAATCATGGGACGTAAAGCCGATCGGCTTATTGAGGTTGAGAAATCCTTGCACGTTAAATCCAGTCCAATCAACGAAACGTTAGGGGTAACTTAGGGGACAAATACAGCCCGTGGATAGATCGGCGATCGCCCAGAAGACTTTTCTGGCAAAGGCGGGCGGGATGGCGCCTGCAAAGCCGTCCTCAACTCTGCGGCCGTAAATTGCCGACTCAGGCTCACGGGCAAGGGAGTCTGACTGATGGCATGCACAGCCGCCGGCGTCAGCAAGGGTGCAGAGGGGCGCTCTAACCCAAGATAGGTTTGGAAAAAAGCCGTACTCAGCGCCCCTAAATAGCGGCGGGCTAAACTGGGCTGGGGGCCAATCAATCCACTCGGAACCGGCAAAACCGTGCTGTTGGGGGGAGCTTCTCCGAGGGTAGAAAAGTGAGTTGCCCGATCCATCGTGACCAGATATCGTTGGGGGCTAGTCAGCCAAGTAAAGGGTTGAATTTGCTCTGGCAGCGGCGGAGCAAACGTATCCGCGCTCCCAGCAACCACCATCACAGGAAGCCTGACTTCCGCTAGGCTAGCCGGGCCAAACATGCCGCTGATAATTGGATTGACGGCAATCACGGCTTTAATCCGCGAATCAGAAAAGTCATAATCTCGCTGGGGCAACTCCAAAGATTGGCATTGAAACAGCAGGGCAAGGTTTAGAGATGTGTCTAGCTGAGCATGACAAGCCTGGTGCAAATAAGCTAGGTCAATTTTTGCGCCAGCCAAGGTCAGGACGGTGTAGCCGCCAAAGGATTGCCCAATTAGACCCACCTGTTTCAGGTTTAGCCGATCGCGAAACAGCGGCTCAGTTTGCGATCGCCGCTCTAATTCATCCAGTAAAAATTTAATATCCAAGGGGCGATCAACAAATTCCGCTGGTTGAATCGGCAGTTTGCCAGCCCCTTTGAGCCAAGCCACAAGCTGGTCGGTTGAACTGCCCGGATGCTCTAGCACCGCTACCACAAAGCCAAAAGAGGCTAAATGCTCTGCTAAATAAGCATAGCTTTGCAAATTAGATCCCAAGCCGTGGGAAATGACCACGACTGGCTGAGGCTCGATCTGGGGCAAGCGAGGCAAATAAATCTCGGCCGCAAAGTTACGAGCTGCGCCTGTGAGGTCTAACCGCTGAGAGCTACTGTCTGTCAGCTTGAGGCTAACTTTATCCCAGTCGAATGGGCCAGAGTCTTGCAGTTCCAATAGCTGCGGCGGCAGTCCTAAAGGAACCTGAGCCGTCTCAGCCTCTGACTGAGTCTGGACGGCCACTAAGGCTTGCTTACTCTGGGCTACGACACGTTGAATGGAGGCAAATATTTCCAGTCCTTTGACCAAATCAACCCGCAGGGTTGGGCCAGGATAATGGCGCAGCAAGCTCATCAGCGTTAGCCCATCTGGATCGTCTGCGGCCAAAATTAAGGCTGAGCGCAAGCCATAAAAACTCACCCGATCTGTGGGTCGAATCACTTGGGCTAGCCGCTGCAACAATCGCTCTCCAATCGGTGAGTATAAAAACTGCGCGACGGAGACTGGCTCGATCTGAAGCCGCTCTTGCAGCAGGCTGCGTAGTTGCTGCTGCTGAGCTGGGCGCAGAAACCGGAGATAAGAGTCGAGTTGGGGCGATCGCTGGCCATGTTTGACATAAGCTTGCAGGTCGGCAATGGAGAGCGATCGCTCAAAGATTGAGTAGCGCACGTACAGTCGTTCGGCCGCCATGACTGGGGGACGGGCAGTCACTAAGACACTCATGGCGCTCAGTCCACCCAGACAGACTCGTTTGGTAATCCTGTTCACAACCTTATGTCACTATCGGTAGAGGGGTTCGCCGCAAACGATTTGAGAGTCAGTATTTGGGCCGCTCATGTCCCAGTTATATCAATTTTGAAATTGGATTCAGATGAACCTAAATCACAAAGCGGGTGTGTTCGCTAGCACGGCGCTCAGCTCAAATTGATATTGCAGGGCAATCTTCAAAGTTTTATGGACAGATCAAGCTTGCCCCAAAAAACCTGAGAGAGTTATTTAATCAAATGTTTTTTGAGAGGAGATCACGAATGAATGCAGGTTTTATGGCCGCGATCGCCTATGGGATTTTGGCTATTATTGGCGGCATCATGGGCTACGCCCAAGCCAAAAGTAAAATCTCTTTAATTGCCGGGTGTGGCTGCGGGGCCTTGCTGATTTTGAGCGCGATCGCTCCGCTGCCAGAACAAACCTGGGGTTTAATTAGCGCCTCAGTTGTAACCGTCATTTTGTTGCTGGCTTTTGTGATCCGATTCATGAAAACCCGCAAGTTTATGCCGGCTGGTTTAATGTTAGTTTTGGGCGTTCCTGCCTTGGGAGTGATGCTGAATCAACTAATCGCCGCAGCCTAGAATAAGTCTTTCTTGCTCCCCCAGAATTGGGGGCTGGGGGGCGATTCGATGAATGTCCTAAAAATTAACCAGCTTTGTAAAAAAGGGTTTGTACAGAACCCTTTTTTACAATCCAGATCCGATCGCTAGAGCATTAAGCTTGGACATCAAATCGCGTCCGAAAACTGCCGTATTTCAACCAATATTGCTTTAAGTTATGGCAAGGCGTATGCAAACTCGCCTTCGAGCGATAAAGCACGACTTGCCGATGTTCGCCCATCCAAATTTTGTCCACGGGTTCGACTGCAATTACTGTTCCACCCAAGGAGATCACACAGTCAGAGAAACGTTCCAGGGCGCTATTGTCAACGGTTTCAAAGATGAAAAAATTACCCGTGCAAATCAAATGACGGCTGCGAATCCAGCATTGCATTTTCTTCTGAGCTTCTGGAGGTAGCATCTTAACTTCAACCTGCGACAAGCTCACAGCCGGAATTTCATGGGATAGCTGAGACTTCATCGGCAAAACTCTCCCGTTTTTCAAACCGCAGCGGGCCAAATCGAGACCCCCAAATCTGCTGATGGGTATTTACATCCATGCCTCTGTCTAAGCTGACCCAGGTGGATTCCGTCACCTCGACCTCGCTAATCAAATAGGTCTGGCAACCATTGCTCTCAATCAAACACAAATTGCCAGGCTCAACGCTGCCGCGCCAAAGTTCGCCATCTCGGCGAAAAACCATCGCGCAATTGGGCCGGCGCTGAATCTTGTCTGGGCTGATCGTGTTTAAGATGTCTAAGTTACGGGCTGCTCCAGCGTACAAAAAAGCATCTTTGAGGCTGTAATTTTCGATGTAAATCTGGTCTGATTGAGCGACTAAGCGATGAATGCCCTGCCGATAGGGACTCCAGAGGTCATAGTCGTAAACTTGCTCAGAGTAGAAGCCAATTCCTGAGAAAAATTCAAGCGGGAGCGGGCGAAATAAAACGTGAATGTGGGCATAGTTTTTGGCATTCTCCAGCGCTTGCTTTTGATTGCTAAAATCCCCTGCCATGCAGCGAGCTAAATCAAGTAAGTCTGGTGATACAGCCTCAGACATAGACAGCGGCGTCGTCATCATTAGGATTGCTCAAGCGAACCGAAGAGATAGCTTAATGTTTAACTTCTTGGCGAATTTCTGAGGAAAACGAAGCTGTCACAACGCCAGTTCCGGCGCTAGTTTTAATCAGCGACACCCGACAGCGAACGTTAGGGTTAACAAACCAAATTTTTTCTTCGGCTGCGGCCCGATCGTAAGCAGTGTTCAAAACAAACGTGCCGTCCTCAGTCAGAGAGTAATCTCCAACGGCTGCAATGGTTTCGGCATAGCCTTGATCGCGCAGTAATTTGCCCCGCTGTGGGGATTCAGGCACAGGCACGAGAATGCAGCTTCCCTTCACCTCGTTTTCATCCCAATCAGATTGCCCCTGCCAACTCATTTGAAACGGCGAAACAATTGTATCCAAAGAGACACAATTAGCCTGACACAGCGCAATTACTTCTGGAGCATCAGCAGTTAAGGCAACGATTTCAATCTCGGATTGGATCGCTTCAAAGTGGCTAAACGCCAAATGATGGGCGCTACGCTGCGATCGCCAGCACCCAATTGAACGCTCAACAAACTCCTGAATATCCATCCTGTAAATTAACTCGACTTCGCTTTAAGCCGGAAGCGTATAAAACAATAGTCGATACTTAGGTGTTACTGATCGTCATCCTACGATTTAGGTATTGATTAATACTCAGTAGGCTGTTAGTTTGCCAGTTCAGCTTAACCAACCCGCTAACAGCCTGCCTCTGCTTAACTAGGCAACCTCAGCAATGCTGAGAATTTTGCCGCCTGACTTTTGGATGTTTTTGATGTTTTGCGACATTTGAGCATAGTTCACCTCAAAGCTGGAGCTGCTGCGGGTGCTACGCCCACCCGTCTTGGCAACGGTGATTCGGAATCGCTTGCCGGTGTTGCTGTAGGCTCCAGAACCACCGGTAGGCGTGACGATTTTAGTCGGGCGATCGCTGCCCAAATCGCTAATTAACTTGGCTGCGCTGCCAATATCATTGGCGGCGAATCCTCGCATCAGGGCAAACGTACGATTAAAGTTGACGTTTTTGCTGCCCACTTGCGTCCGGTTGCCACGGGCGGAGGGAACCGTATTTTCGCCAAAGCTGGTTAAATACTCATTGCTGTCCAAGTAAGAGTCAATCTCTGCTTCATACCCTTGAGTATTGTAGGTTTGAACATGGGCAGAAATTTCAGCCTGGTCTTGAGGGGCCCGACCCAATAGGTGCTTGAAGTTGAGTTCAATAAACCGATAGGGAGAAGAGTTGTCAAAAAACAGCGATTGGTATAGCTCCGATTGAGCGACTGCTCTCACAAAGCCTCTGACTGTAATGTCGCCGTTTCTCAGTAAAGACTCAGCGCTGATCAGTCTTTGGCTTTCCATCACGTGGGTATTGCCCAAAACTTGCCGATAGACAGCCCGAATAACGGCTTGCAAATTGTCTTCTGTAGCGTTGGGGCGGAGTTCAATCGTTTCAGCTTCGATCCAGAGGGCCATGGTTAAAGTCTCCTAAAAAAGTGTTGCTATGCTTGGATTGCCGTAAAATTAGCCAGATGGGCATGGCCCATCTGGCTCAAAAGTTTAGATAAGTTCAGTGATGCTAACGATTTTGCCGCTGCTGCGATTAATCCGCTGAATCTGCGGGGTCATCTTGCTGGCAGAAACAATGTATTCAGTTGTGCTAACCCGGCGAGGGCTATCAAACTTAGAACCAGAGACAAGGATTTTGAACCGCTTTTCAGTTTTGGAACCAGCAGCAGCGGTCGCTGGTTTAATGGCGCTGGGGCTGTTGGTTGCAACTGCATAAACCAGTTGTGATGCGGTGACGGCGCTATCAATTTGGGAGGGGCCACGATCGAGGGCAAAAATCCGGTTGTAGCCGACTTGTTTGGGGTTGGCGGCACTGCTTTTGCCCCGATTGTAGGGAACAATATGATCGCCAAAGGCGGCCTGGTACTCATCGCTATCAATGTAAGAGTCAATCTCAGACTCATAACCTTCCGCTACACAGCGGACAATATGCTCAGACACTTCTCGCTGATCCTGAGGGGCACGACCCAACAGGTGCTTGAAGTTGAGTTCAACAAATCGGTAGGGAGCGCAAGATTCAAAGTAGCGATCGCGATAAAAATTAGATTTAGCAACCGCCCGCACAAACTCACGCACGCTAATCGAGCCATCGCACAACTGCGATTCTGCTGTGACCAATCGTTCGCTATCCATGACATGGGGATTACCCAAAACTTGCTTGTAAACCGCCCGAATCACGGTTTGGATTTCCTCTAAACTGCTGGTTGGCCACAGCTCAAAAATCGTTGGGGATGCCATTGCAACCTTTCTCCTAAAGTTTTTAAAAGTGATCTGCTGAGTGACCGAAAGCCACAAAGTTGAGCGCTAAAGCGCCAGAAATTCTCTCCAATGGCTAGGCTGCAAAACCTGAATTGGCTTTTGGTGAGTAGCCAAAACTTACTCACCAAAAATCGGAATTTAGCTGAATGAGTTAGCGATCGACCAAAAAATTCCCAGAAACTTAACAGCCGCCATTAAACAGCAGTGATACTGGCGATGATGCCACCTTGCTGATGAATCCGCTGATACTCTTGCGAGAGCTTATCGTAGGGCACCAGGAACACTTGGTTAGAGCGCCGGAATTTAGAAATATTGTTGAAGGATTTTGCCCGATAGCCCGTCACCTCAATCCGGTAAACTTTGCCGCCAGAGCTGGCGTCTACTCCATGACGAGTCCGAGAGACAACCGGCGGCGTACGGAAGGTTGCTCCACCACCCGCAGGTGAAACGACAGGTGTTGGCGTAGATTGGATGACCAAAGCATTTAGCTTCGGCGCTTTGCCAGCCAAGTCACCCTTGAGGCTGCTGCTGGAAGCTCCCCGAACCAGTTGGAACGTGTGGGTAAATTGCACCATGCTGGTGCAAGCTTCGGTTTTATAGCCCCGGATGTAGGGGACGAAATTTTCGCCAAAGGTCTGCTGGTACTCGTCGCTATCAATATACGAGTCGATCTCGGCTTCAAACCCTTCCGTATCAAGAATTGTGCTGTGGGCCCGCATTTCTTCTAAGTCTAGGGGGGCGCGACCGAGTAAATGCCTAAAATTGAGTTCAATTGCCCGGTAGCGAGCACAACTGGTGAAGAACCGAGATTGATAGAGGTCAGACTTGGCAACGGCGCGGACAAACTCACGAACGCTCAGTTCGCCCCGCTTGAACTGCGACTCTGGCACTGCCAGCCGCTCACTTTCCATCACATAGGCATTGCCTAAGACTTGCCGATAGACTGCCTGAATCAACGATTCAGCTTCTTCTCCCGAACGACCGGGCACCCACTCAATGGGAGGGGTTTCGTCAAATCGGCTGACCCCTAATCTAGACGCTGGTCCAAAAGCCATTAACGATAATCTCCTGGTTTACGACAGAGCTTAAAGTAAAAGTTGTTTCAAAACGGTGAAAGAGGATAAATACCATTCACCTAACGACGTATAACGACTGCGCTACTTGGTGTCACAACAAAAGCTAGGCTCTAAATTAGAGAACTAGAGTTTAGTCAGATCAAGCTTTTCAGGCGATTTATACGCTTTCTTATAATCAATCTTCTTATAAGGTTGCGACTATAATCATAAAGATTTATGAATCTTTATGTCTCAAACTAATTAATCTGTTTTTTGCTCGACGCCAAAGCCAACCAAGGCTAGTTCTCGCAGGGACTCGCCTGGTTCCGGCCGGTGATAGTTGAGAATTTTGCGAATACGCAGCTTGGGATTCACCAGCGTAATTGAGTCAACAGAAACGACGCGAGTGTAGGTTGTCGTCATTAATAGCTCTTGGCTTTCCGCGTTAAAGCGAAACTGAGAAACAATCGGGCGAGCCTCCTCGTAGGCGCGATCGCGCAAATAGTCTCCAACCACAATCACATCCTGAGACTGCTGCGGCACAAATAGCATGTTGAGGGCTTGGTTGACTCGTTCGCCGTGCTCTGAGACCGTAAAAAACTCTAAGTGATAGCCAGGTAGGCGCTCAAGATCAGCCTCGACGACATACTGATTATCGGTAAGAACTTGGGCTTTGCGATCGCTGGTGACTGGCTCAATGACAAACTCTGTATGCGATCGCTCGACTTCCGCTTGAGATAAGTAATGGTAAGTGCGCTCAGTCGTCCAATTACCAGTACAAGTCACAAAAAATTGATCAAATTGCTCCAGAGCGTCCATATCCATCCCCAACAATTAAGAAAAATCCAACTAGAGATTATCCTAATCGCGATTTGAACTGCCTGTTAACGCTAGCGATCCGATCGCTTCTCCCCTCAAGGTTAAATCCTTCCAGGTCAAATACAGATGCTTTTGCGAAAGGCAGCAAACCGGATAAAGCGACCCTCTCCGCTCATCCCTCAAGCAAAAACTCTCAGCGTGGAGGCTTAGCCCTCACGCCTGAGAGTCAATTTTACAAGGAAAAGCTATCAGTCCAAACGCTTAAAATTCAACGACTCCTCTAATTTGACCCCCAAACTAGCCGGAACCAGATAAAGACTCTCATCAGTTGCTGTTAAGCACCCTGCTGCCAATCCCCCCGATTTTCTGATTTTTTCAATCCTAGCCCCCGACTCAAACCCGATTCAAGCGCTAGACGGACTAGCATATTAAATCGCATCAACTTTAACCTAAGCTGCATCCAAGTTCCCCCATATTTAGTTCTTACAATTTAGCAGCCCTCACATCATGGTTGTCTGCTATATTGCCCAGTTTTGAGCAGTTTCTGCATTTATATTACTTCTGATGGCGTCTATCTGTAGCTTAAATTACTCTTCAGATCGATCTTTACTCTAGGCGGGCAGGATCGTGATGCAGCCCCGACAAAACAGTTCGCCAGCCGTTAATGTGATTTCTGTCAGGGAGACTTCAGGGCCAAAATCGATCACAAATCCTGCCAGTCCTTCGAGGGCAAATCCTCGCTTGGCATTGGGGCGGGTTAACCATTGCGGAGAGTCAAACCGGAGCTGGCGCGGACTCGCCAAGCTAAGCTGGGTGCGGAGTGCAAATGGAATCATTTTTCCTGGCTCTGTTTGCACAGACATGCCCAGAGTAAGTTGCTCTGCCTCCAGTAAGATTTGCAAATCTTGCAGCGATTGCGGTTGAGGGCCCAAAACATCAACTAGGGATGGGTCTGCGCTCAGCAATTGGTTGAGTAAATCAGCCACAGCATTCACCATTAGCGGTGCAGCCAGAGAGGCATTTAAGTCCGCTTGGTGCAGGCTTAGCTCAGCCTCGACTGGAATCGGTTGCAGCAGTTGCAGCGGTTTACCTCTAATCACCTGCCCCAAATTAATTTGGATACCCTGTCCTAACAGTTGAATTTGGCTCAGGTGCAACCCTTGATAAACCGCTTGGCGGGCCCCAACTCGCACCTGAGGAATATATCCAGACAGAATTTGACGATCGCCCGCTTCAATCTGCACCTGTAGGTGCTCAATCTGCTCGACCTGCGATCGCAGCCATAGCTGGACTGCCGGAGCAACAACAGCACTGATCAGGCGGCTACCTTTGGCAGCAGTTGGCAGTTTTTCGGTCACAGCAGCAAGTTTAAACGAGGGTTAAGGAAGCAATAAATTTGCCCGATCATGCTATCTGATCGGCACTAGGATTGCTCGATCTAAAAGATCGCTCTAAGATTGTAGAATCCTGCGGGGGATACAAAAGTTTTGTAGTGGAATCAATATTAATTAATGACATGGCAAATATTAAGGCAGAAGACGTTCGCGATCGGTTGGGTAACATCGATCAGGTTCGAGAACTCCTGTTCGGGCATATTGTGACAGATTATGAGCAACGGTTTGAAACCTCTATTCAACGCATTGATCGGTTAGAGACTGATTTGGCCAGCTTTCAAACTGAAATTCGCGATCGCCTGAACCAGCTCCAGGAATCTTTAACCACGGAATTGCGCTCTGGATTAAGTTCACTTGAAAAGCAAGTCCAGTACCTGACATTTACCTCCCATGAGCAAACAAATCATTTGCAATATCGAGTCCACGAAGTTGAGCAAAAAAGTGACAGCGGTCTAGAATCACTGCACCGCACCGTCACCAGCCAAACCAATACGCTCAAAACCGACCTCTTACAAACCAAAGAGCATTTAGAAGAGGCGCTGCGGGCGCTGGAAAAACGAGTCTTTGATGAGATTGACAAGGATCTGTCGGCCATTAAAGACGGCAAAATCTCTCGCGTTGATCTGGCTGATTTGCTGTTTGAGCTGTGCTTAAAGGTGAAAGGAGCAGAGTTTATTCCAACCCTACCCGGTGCAGATAGCCCAATTAGTGCAGATTATGTCCTGCTTGAGCAGAATTCAGCCAACCCTCATTCTTAGCTTTTGAGGTAACAGGTCTACCATTGGCAACCCTTGAATTAAACCAGGAGGATATCAGATGTTTGCTGGGTCAGCGGATCAGATTTGTATCCGTCAAGACCACGAAACCTGAGCCAGCTACCCCCTAACGATTGTGTTGTCTCCCGAAAATCCCCTCAAAAACCAAGCAGCTCCGATCGGTGCCGCTGATCAAGACATTGATCAATCTCTGAAGAGCTTGGTTGATATCTTGCTGGATATTGATGCCGATCAAACCGCCAAATCATCTGCTACTGCTCGTAAAGTATCCCCTGAGTCTTGGCCGCCTGAATTGATGGTGCTGCCGCCCCCGCCTCAGCCATCCGTATTTTCAGCCAAGCCTCTGACTCTGGAACCACCGCAAGTTCACATCAAACCGCCAGGACAACCGCCATCTAGCTCAACCGCCAAGCCACCCCAACAGTCAGAGTTTCTAAGGCAAGCTCAAAATGATATCCGGTTTGTGCTCGGCCGATTAGACGAAAAAGTGACTCGCCTTGAGCGCAAGATTGATCAACCAACGGAGTTGATCAACCCATTGCTGCCTCTGATTACGGAACTGCTGACCCTCAAGCATACAGAATCAAATCACTCTTTGCTGCAAGCTTTGGTGCCTTTGATTGATCAGGTGATTCAGCTTCGCGCTCAGCAAGATCAAGCCAAGATGGGAGCTGCAATTGGTGATATTTTACCGGCTGCGATCGCCCATCAAATTCAACATTCGCCCGCTGCCATTGCCAAAGCGATCGCCCCAGAAATTGCCCTCTCGATTCAAGAGCAAGCTCAGCTTGACCCAGAGGCGATCGCCCAGTCCTTGGGGCCACAGATGGGGGAGGCAATTAAAAATCAAATTTTGGTTGAGCGAGAGGCGATGGTGGATGCTCTCTACCCGGTGATCGGCAACACGATCTCAAAATACATGGTGGAAGTGGTCAAATCGATCAACGACAAGGTGGAAGCTTCGCTCAGTCCAGAAGGCATTCTGCGGAAAGTTCGGGCCCGGATCAGGGGAGTTTCGGAAGCCGAGCTGATTCTGCAAGAGTCAGTCGGGTTTAAAGTTCAGGCAATTCTGCTGATTCACAAAGCTTCTGGTCTGGTCATGCGAGACTTGCAGCCGGCCTCTAGCTTTCAGATTGAGGCCGATATGCTAGCCGGGATGCTGACGGCGATTCGCAGTTTTGTCAGCGAGTGCATGACGCAGCCCGACACCGATTCCGAACTGCATCAGATTGAGTACAACGCCTCCAAAATTGTCCTAGAAGTGGCTGGTTATTGCTACCTGGCAGTGATTATTAAAGGCGAACCCTCACCAGCGTTTATTGAAAAAATTCGCACCACCCTGGGGCAAATTGTTCTGAAGTCGGGCAAGGCGATCGCATACTATGACGGCGATCCTGGCAATATTCCTGCCAGTGTTGACCTTTGCCTAGACAGGTTATTGGCTGCTGAACCTAAACCTGCCCCAGCCGCCAAATTTCCGGTCGGGATTGCCGTGTTGCTGGGGCTGATTTTAATTCCGTTGGGATTTTTCAGCTACCGGAGTTACGTTGCTCACAAAGTTGAGCTGAAAACCGCTGATGCCCTGGATGGCGTGCCAGAGCTATCGGTTTACCGAATTGTGCCGAAAGTAGAGGGGAGCAAATTAACCTTGACTGGGCGATTGCCCAACGATGCTCTGCGCCAGCAGGCAGCAGTCGTGGCTGCTCAGGTTGCGCCCAACTGGCCGGTTGCCAACCAAATTTTGACCGTGGATGTTCCGGCAGACCCAACCCGGATTGCGGGTGAGGTAGAACGAGTGGCGTGGATTTTTAACCAGAAACCAGGGGTAGCGATCGCGGCTCAACATCAATTTAACTCCAACAGCGTTGACGTGACCGGGATTGTGGCTGATTTCCAAGACAGTCAGCAGCTCACCCAAGCCCTGAAAAAAATTCCTGGCCTTGCCAAAGTGACTAGCACGGTGCAAATTCGCCCCGTGCTAGAGAGCCAGATTTACTTTGATCTCAATTCTGCCCAGGTTGAAGCCAGCAACTTGGCTCGCCTGCGATCGATTCGACAATTTTTAGATCAAAACCCTAGTGTGGCGCTCAAAATCATTGGCCATAGCGACCCAACTGGGGAGCAGAGCCGGAATCAACAGCTCAGCCGAGAGCGGGCCCGCAATGTGCAGCAAGTTTTGATTACGGAAGGGATTAGTCCGACTCGCTTACAAGTCCAAGTCAGCGATCAGTTGCCGCCGAGTATTACCCCCCAGCAGCCCCTGAGGCTCAGCCGCAGCGTTCGGTTTGAAGTGTTCATCCCTGTTCAGAAGCGAGAATAAGATGTCAGTAATTTCTAAAAAAATTTGCATGGTTGGCGATTTTGGCGTCGGTAAAACCAGCCTGGTTCGCCGCTTTTTAGACCGACAGTTTAGCGACCATTATTTATCGACGATTGGGGTCAAAATCTCCCGCAAGCTGATTCCTGTCCCGACCGATCAGGATTTACAGCTAATCATTTGGGATATTGAGGGCAAAACTCAGTTTCAGTCGATCACGCCCCACTATTTAGAAGGGGCAATGGGAGCGGTAATTGTCGCCGATCTGAATCGACCGGAAACGATTGAGCACATTCAAAGTCATATCCAACTGTTAACCTCGGTCAACTCCAGCACAATTCCCTGTCTGGTCGCCCTGAATAAAGTTGACACAATCACCAAGTCTGGCCAAGAGCGATCAGTGATTGCAGAACTGGAGGTTCATCCCCAGGTAGTTACAGTTTGTCAAACTTCGGCTAAAACTGGACAATGTGTAGACCAGATGTTTGAGTCCCTAGCCCAGCGATTGTTAGAGCATCATCACGCCCGCACCTCCGAGCGCTCCTAAACCAGGCGGGTAAACCTCTACTCCAGAAGGCATAACTGTCGGCTGGATTTGGCTAATTTTTAGGATTTGTATGCCTTTTGCCCCCTCACCTTGTACACTCACCCCTGATTTAACCGTTAAGCAGGCGATCGCTGCCATGCAAAAGGCGGGGGTTGGGTTTGCCTTGGTGGTTGAGCAGCAGCAGTTATTGGGGACAATCAGCGATCGCCAAATTCTCTCTCTGGCTGCATCGGAGCAGAACTGGCAGGACTGTTTGGTCGCTGATGTACTAGCTCAGCAGATGCCTTCCCTGCCAGGATCTGAGTTATCTCAGGCAATCGAGCAACCGTCCTTAGCTGTGGAAACATACTTGAACCAGGAGTTAAAGTCTGCTCTAGAAACAATTGAACTTTTGGAAACCCAGCTCCGCAATCAGGAGCAAAATTTAGAGCAGTCCCAAAGTCGTTTGGACGGCATTCTCAGTTCGATTGAGGATGTGGTCTGGGCGATGATTCCCGGCACCTGGCAATTGCTGTATCTTAATTCGGCGACTCAAAAAGTTTTTGGCAGGACGATCGCCGACTTTTTGCAACAGCTCAGCCTCTGGCAAGACATGGTTCACCCAGACGATCGCGGCTTGGTTGAGCAGGCGTTTGAGTCTCTTTACAGATCGGCGCGAGAAGATATTGAATACCGGATTATTTGGCCTAATCAAGAAGTGCGCTGGGTGAGCAGCCGCATCTACTTGATCAAAGACGAGCAGGGCAATCCAATCCGGATTGATGGCATCACCACAGACATTACAGCCCGCCGGCAGATTCAAGAAGCGCTGGTTTACAGTGCTCTCCACGATGGATTAACCGGCTTAGCCAACCGCAACTTGCTCAGCGATCGGCTCCAGCAATCCTGTCGGCGGATTCGGCGGCAGCCCAACAAGCTGTTGGCAGTTTTATTCTTAGACCTGGATCGGTTTAAGTTGATTAACGACAGTTTGGGGCATCAAATTGGGGATCAAATTTTGATCACCGTTGCGCAACGGCTACAAACCTGCCAGCGGATGGGGGACACGATCGCCCGCTTGGGCGGAGATGAATTTGTCTTACTGCTAGAAGACCTAGAGAGTCCAGAAATTGCTCTCCGGGTGGCGACCAGAATCCATGAAGCGCTGAAAGCGCCGATTCAAATTGATGGGCACGAGATTGTGATTTCAACCAGCATCGGGATCGCCTTTGGGACAGCTCAAAGCTGCGGAGACGACACCGTGGCTAATCTGCTGCGAGATGCCGATACCGCTATGTACAGAGCCAAGGCGATCGGGCAGGGTAAGCACGAAGTCTTCGATCATTCAATGCATACGGAAGCCCTTAAACAGCTAGAAACAGAAACGGATTTGCGCCGTTTGCTGACGGAAGCCGAAACCGCAAAGGGGGTATCTTCAGAACTACGGGTTTACTATCAGCCAATTTTGGCCCTAGAAACGCTTGAAATTGAGGGATTTGAAGCCTTGGTGCGCTGGCAACATCCCCAAAAGGGTTTGATTGCTCCCGACGAGTTTATCCCGATCGCCGAAGAGACTGGCTTGATTGTTCGGCTCGATCAATGGGTGGTGGCGACCGCCTATCGACAATTGGATCTTTGGCAGCAGCAGTTCCCCAACTTGGGGCCCCTGTCGATGAGTGTTAATTTGTCTGGCAAGCACTTTGAGTCTCCCGGATTAGTCGCCTTTTTCGACCAGATGCTGCAAGACACCAAACTTGCCCCCAGTTGCCTGAAGCTGGAAATTACCGAAACCGCTGTGATTAAAAACCCAGAAGCGGCTGCCACAACCCTAGAGCAGCTTCAAAGGCGAGGAATTCAAATTTGTCTAGATGATTTTGGGACGGGCTATGCTTCGTTGAGTTACCTGCAAGCATTTCCGTTTCATATTCTGAAAGTCGATCGCTCCTTTATCCATAAGCTAGGAGCAAATCAACAAGACAATACGGCGATTACGAGGGCGATCGTCAAACTCGGCAATACTCTGGGATTGGGCATTGTGGCCGAAGGGATTGAAGAATGGGCACAGGTCGAGCATTTGAAATCCTTGGACTGTTCCCACGGGCAGGGCTACTTGTTCTCCCACCCGATGAGCAGCGGGGATGCGACAAATTTTTTGGTTAATGCCCAAGAACCCGCAACCTGATTCTTGCTCAGCGCTAATCACAATAGAGTCCCTCAGCCTGAAACTTCGGCGAGGGCTTGGGCCAAGTCTGCAATCAAGTCCTGGCCGTTTTCTAAGCCAACCGAAACTCGCAGCAGATTTCCAGGGGTGCGGGTATTTTTGCCTTCGATCGAAGCCCGATGTTCAATCAGACTCTCTACCCCCCCTAAGCTAGTTGCACGGGTAAACAGTTGCAGTTTGGCGGCAACTGCGATCGCCTCGGTGCGCCCAGCTTTGACTTCAAACGACAACATGCCGCCAAATTGGCGCATTTGGCGCCTTGCCAGGTCGTGATTAGGGTGGGTAGCCAAACCCGGATAATGAACAATCTCAATCGCTGGATGCTCTGCCAGGAAAGTAGCGATCGCTAACGCGCTCTCACACTGCATCTGAACCCGACAAGCTAGAGTAGCAATTCCCCGCTGGATCAGCCAACAGTCAAACGGAGAGGGCACGGCACCGCCAGTGGTTTGGATCTGCCGCACCCGCTGGTAGTAAGGATCAGCAACGCGGGCGATCGCAGCCCCGCCCAAAACATCGCTGTGCCCCCCCAGATATTTGGTAGTGGCATGAATCACCCAATCAGCGCCTAATTCTAAGGGGCGTTGCAGAATCGGCGTCGCCCAAGTGCTATCGCAGACGCATAGAGCCTGGGCCCGATGGGCTAGGTCTGTCACAGCCTGAATGTCGGTCAACTTGAGCATGGGGTTAGAGGGGGTTTCCAGCCAGACTAGACGAGTATTTGGCTGTAACGCTTGCTCAACTTCTGACAAGTCAGTCATATCGACGACAGTTACCTGCAATCCCCAGGGAATAAATACTGTTTGCAGCAGTTGGGTGGTGCCGTGGTAGACATCCGTGGGCACCAGCAAATGATCGCCGGGGCTTAACGCCTGTAATAAGCTCATCGTGGCGGCTGAGCCGGAGCTAAAGGCGATCGCCGCTTCTCCTCCCTCTAGAACCGCCAAAGCCTGCTCTAAAGCCTGCCGATTTGGATTATCAAGCCGGGTGTAAACGTAGCCGTGGGGATATTCACCGTCAGGCTGCCGCTCAAAGGTTGTAGACAGATGAATTGGCGGCCGCACGGCCCCAGTCGCTGAATCAACTCCATGCCCAGCATGAATAGCTAGAGTTTCAATCTGCACTGATGCAAATTTTGGCTGTTGTAATACCAATTTAAACCTCAAATACAACAGATGATTTTTAGAACCCGTGTTTAGAGAGGCTTCTAGCCAAGCTGCTTTGAACTGCAGTATTTCAGCTCCTCTTCGGCACAGTCTGAAACAAGTACTTCACAAAAATTTGATGCCCATATGATGAATTTTTACAGGTATCTCAGCATAATTTCTAGCCTTACTCCTCGGATAATCTCTGGCGGTAGGCTTCCCAGTCTACTCCAGAAATTTCTTCTGAGAAAACCAATCGGTAATGTTTCTCTGAAAGAATACTAATGCGATCAGCAATCTTCTCAAAGGAAAATAGAGCAATGATGCTGCCCTCCATAAATTGGGCTGCAATAGGACGGCAAATCAGCAGTGGAAATTTAGACTCACACAGTGCAAAATCCTGTTCAATTTGAACAATACTTTGTTTGTCTTTTCCGCCTTTTGCTTGCACAGGGAAGACATAATGGGCACCTCGACGATCAACACCAATGTACAGCTCATCAGTCTCCACCTGCCCTATCTCAGGGACGGTAGTTCGCAAATGATTTTGCAGCGAATAGCAAGTCACGCCTGTAAAGATATCAATGAGGCGGTTATAGCGTAGTTTTGCCAGTAACGCTTGCTCATCGCTCAACGCATACATCGACACAATGCCTGGTGTAGCATCAGGTATTTTTGTCTCCGCTAGTAGCGGGTTAGGAATAATTTGAGGGTCAATGATCGCAACAAAACGGTAGCGAGCGCGCCCGGCCGGTCGAATGATCCAGGTCAAGCCCGCCGGCGCTTTAGCATTAATGGCAACAGGCAAATCGTTTCGATAGCGGAAGCTGTAGACGACATCGCCAAGATTCTTTGGTAAATTTATCTTTAATCTTTCTCCTGCCTGAGCAATTTCTTCCCGTGTGAATGGAATCTCTGTCATACCATCCTTATAGTGGGAAAAAAATATATGCTCGATAATCTGCTCGTAACGGTTTTGCGCTGTCATGCCAAGGATTTTTGAGCATATTGGGAATCAGAAGTTGGCATCTTGCCAGACCAGCGCAATACCACCACCTCTTCCCTTAATTGTTCGCGTGTTGCTGTCGCTAGCCGCGTACGGAACAGTTCAATGTCAACAATTTCATAACCCAGATCTTCAGCAATTTCAGCCAGCAGTTGGCCAGTGCGGATCATAATTCGCAAGTATGATGCTTGGTCGCCTACGACATAGCCTAGATGGGCACCAGGACGTAATACATGACGCAAATCAGCAAGGTGCTTTGCCATCCCGCCAAAGTAGAGTTTTGTTGTACGGGCATACATTCTCTCAAAACCACTGGTTTTACCAAGTTCGATACGGCGTTTTTCAATATCTTCTGCAATTTGCTGAATTCTTGGGTGATTTGCTACCCATAGATCGTCAGTATCTGCCTTGTAGACGTTACGGGTGTTAGAGCGAATTAATCCTTGCTTGAGCGCTCTCAGTTCTGCTTTGTTACGGATGAAGCCGAGTAGTACGGACTCCAATCGGGTTGTGCGTGTGTAGTCTTTCTCATTTGGATAGGGTGGAGAGGTAAACACCGCATCAATGGAATTAGGCTGTATGACTTGAATAATCTGCCGCGAATCGGCTTGGTAGATTCTAGCTGGTGTTTGTCCTAAGGTTTGCAAATATCGTAAGTCTTCAGCGATCGCAGTCACCTCTTCCATCCAAGATTGTACGACTGGAGCATCATCCTTGGGCTTACCTACACCCACTTCAGGCCCAAAATGCAGGTTGCTGATAGAGCCAACCACAGCTTTTGCGAACGCCAATAGAAAATGTCGATTGTAAGCTTCGTCGCCACTCTGCTTAATCCTATTTAATAGTACTAGCGTCTTATGTAGCGGTAATGGACTAATTGAATTAGTCAGGATAATTTTCTCGCTTTCTTCTGGCAAGGTTCGCAGGGAAACTGGCTTACGTTTGAGCGTCTTTTCAGTTGCTTCAGCAATGCGTGAAGCAATCGCTATAAATTCATCAGGATTAGGTGTCCAGTCTAGTTTTACAGATCCTGCAAACCAAGCCATTGAGTTAGCCTCAATGCCAACACTCGGAATACCCAACTTTTTGCACTCTACAACCGTTGTCCCTGTGCCACAGAAAGGGTCAAGTACTTGCTGCTGCTGGTTGATTTCAAATCTTTGAAGGTAATCCTGCACCAAATGCGGTGGGAAAGAGAGAACAAAACGATACCAATCATGGGCAGCACTATCTGCATGGCGCACTTGATTTAACTCAGGACGCTTATGGTCTATCTCTAGTTTTTCAATAGATGGAGTCGGTTTAGCAGCATTTGGAGACACTTCTATCACGTATATAGTGTGGTCATGGTATTTTAGTGGACTGATGGCACTATAGCAACGTCCGCTCGCTGAAAATTTCGTTTGAGAAGCAAACTAGTCAAGCTCCAAGGTTATGAACTCAACAAAAAGCAGAATCAAAAAATTGTTCAATGTAAAGTTAATTGACATCAAGATTAAATATACAAAATCTCTATGCAAAAGGGGTCTAGGGCAGTCAGCCTAGACCCCTAAAATTAGCCAAAAGCGTGAACTAAGCCTTGGGTGTCTCTTCGCTCGACATCCCGTACTTGCGTAGAAATCGTTCAACGCGACCTTCGGTATCGAGGATCTTCTGGGTGCCGGTGTAGAAAGGATGATTGCCAGACCAAACATCAACATTCAGTTCTGGCTTGGTGGAACCAGTCGTCATCACTAGCTCACCATTACAGTAAACCTTCGCTTCAGGATACCAAGTGGGATGGATATTTGGCTTAGCCATAATCAGGTGCTCACTAAATTTTGGGGCAAAAACAGGCGTAAAAAATTAGCGTTTAGAGAATTGAGGTGCCTTACGAGCTTTCCGCAAGCCGTATTTTTTCCGTTCCTTGGCGCGGGGGTCGCGGGTCAGATAGCCTTCAATTTTTAACGGCTTCCGATTTTCAGGGTCAAGTTCACACAGAGCGCGAGCCACCCCCAGCCGAATTGAGTCTGCCTGGCCGGTCAGTCCCCCGCCGCTGGCATTGACGAAAATATCATACTCATTCTCCAGACCCAGGGTTTCTAAAGGCGCTTTGGCGATCGCCAAATAGCTCGGATTAAACTGGAGGTACAAATCGCCTGGTTTACCGTTAATGGTTAACACCCCTGTACCGGGTAACAAGCGGACTCTGGCCACAGAAGACTTGCGCCGACCTGTGCCCATGTAGTTAGCCCGTTTTGATTGATCAGCAACTTGCATGAACTTCTATGCTCCTGGAATAGTATTGATAACGAGGACTTCGGGCTGTTGAGCTTGATGAGGATGATCCGGTCCAGCATAGACCTTCAGCTTGGTGAAGAGCTGCCGCCCCAAGCTATTCTTGGGCAACATTCCCTTCACAGCGTGTTCAACAATCCGCTCCGGAATCCGCCCTTGCAGCTTGGCAAACGTTTCGGTTTTCATACCGCCTGGCCGCCCAGAGTGTCGTCTGTAGACTTTTTGCTCTCGCTTTTTGCCCGTTACAGCCACTTTTTCGGCATTGATCACAATCACGAAATCGCCGGTATCCATAAAGGGAGTATAGGTAGGGCTGTTTTTGCCCCGCAGAATCATGGCAACTTGCGTTGCCAGCCGACCCAAGCGCTGATCAGCAGCATCAACGACGAACCACTTAGGATCCAGAGTCGCAGTCGTAGGGAGGTAGGTTTTAGTCATTGTGTTCATCTCAGCTAGTAAAAAATTCTGATGCGCCGTCGGGTCAGACTAGGCAGGACAGGGGAAAGCAAACAGCTCTGGCAGGGTCAACCGCGGCAGCGTCTCAAACCAAATTGGCTCCGGCAACGGAAAATCTGGATAACCTACCCTTAACAAGCATAAACCACGGGCAGGAGCGGCGTACTTGACCTGATCGCGCTGCTCGGTCTGCCAGATTTCAGTAAAGCTGGCCGGCGATCGCTGCCCAATCCCCACCTCAACCAATAGACCAACCAGCAACCGCATCATCCCATACAGGAAGCCGCTGGCTTGGACTTCAATTTCAACCAAAGCTCCCTGCCGCTGACAGCTAGCCGCCTGGACATCGACCCAAGAATGTGGGCGGCCCGAATTGGCGCGATGAAAGGCAGCCAAATGATGTTTGCCAATCAGCGGTTCTAGAGCTTGCTGGATTAAACCTACATCTAGGGGCTGCTGATAATAATGCCAAGTCAGAGCGCTCAGAAATAAATTGGGGTGGCGATCTGTGTACAGGGTATAGCGATAGCGCCGCCACTGGGCCGAAAAACGGGCGTGCCAATCAGCGGCGACGGCGGCTGAGCCGCGAACTAAAATATCTTTCGGTAGGCGAGCATTCAGTACGCTGGCCCAGCGATGGGCTGGAATTGGAGCCGTCGTGTCAAAATGAGCCACCTGAGCGGCAGCATGTACACCCGTATCGGTTCTACCCGCAGCATGGAGCGTCACCGGTTGCCCAACCACCCCAGTGATCGCTGCTTCAACTTCTTGCTGGACATTCCGATGGGCGGGCTGCCGCTGCCAGCCATAAAAATCCGTGCCTAGATACTGAAGCACTAGGACAATCCGGTGGGTAGAGGCAGCAACAGGCATGGACATACAGCGGCGATCGCACTCTTAAACCAGCTCAATCACGGCCATTTCAGCATTGTCGCCCTGTCTTCTCACAGTGCGAATGATCCGGGTATAGCCCCCCTGACGCTGACCATAGCGCTCCCCAGCCTGCTGAAATAGGGCGTGCACCAACTGCTTATCGTAGATGTAGCCCATCGCCCGCCGACGGGCACTCAATGACCCTTCTTTGGCCAAGGTGATCATTTTTTCGGCTTCAGAGCGCACCGCTTGGGCCCGGACTTTAGTCGTGGTAATGCGCCCGTGCCGAATTAGCTCGGTGGTGAGCGATCGCAGCAGCGCCTTGCGCTGGTCAGCAGGCTTACCTAATAAATTAACTCGACAACGGTGACGCATGACATTAACCCTAATTAATCAATCCTAAATAAACAGTCAGATTGGCAGCTAGCCAGACTTAGCTGGTTTTTCGAGCGGCAGCATGATGCCCAGATTTTTTTGCAGGGCCTCAATTACCTCTTCGGCCGACTTAGCGCCAAAGTTTTTAATCTCTAGCAGGTCTTCCTGAGAGTAGCCCAAGAGGTCAGACACACTGTTGATTTGGGCCCGCTTCAGGCAGTTATAGGCCCTGACCGACAGGTTGAGGTTCTCAATCGGAATTTGATTGGTCTCGTCTTCGCTGTCGTCGTGGGTAAATTCGGTTGACTTGAAGGGGACATCTTTGAGCGGATTGAACAGATCCACTAAAATGCTGGCGGCTTGATTGAGCGCCTCCTGCGGCGTCAAACTGCCATCCGTCCAAATATCTAAAATCAGCCGATCTTTCTCAACTGACCCACCCACGCGGGCATCTTCGACCGCATAATTGACCTTGCGAACCGGCATAAAAATGCCATCAATCTGCAAATAGTCGAGAGCAGCAGAATCATCTCGACTGCGGTCAATCGCGCGGTAGCCTTTGCCTTGCTCGATCTTAAACTCCATTTCCAGGGTTGCATCAGCCGACAACGTGGCGATGTACTGATCTGGATTAATGATGTCCACTTCCGGCGACATTTCAAAATCGCCCGCCGTTACGGTTGCCGGTCCCTGCACAAACAGCCTACCAATTTGAGGCTCTGGAACATAGCTTCTTAAAACCAGCTCCTTCATCTTTAGCAGGATGTCAAGAACGTCTTCTCTAACGCCTGGAATGGTCGCAAACTCGTGGTTAACGCCCGCAATCCGCACCGAAGTCACAGCAGTGCCGATCAGGTTAGACAGCAATACCCGTCTGAGGGCATTGCCGACTGTTGTACCCTGACCTCGATCTAACGTTTCGAGCACAAACTGACTATATTGGCTGTAATCTGCCTCAGTGCGAGACTCAACGCACTCTACTTGAAAACCCACAATCATGCCTCCCTCAAAGTGATTACCGATCCCACTGCCGCTAAACTCGCCGCCGCTTGGGGGGACGGCAGCCATTGTGGGGGATCGGCGTAACATCGCGGATCAAGGTGATCTCTAGTCCGGCCCCTTGTAAGGCTCGAATCGCTGTTTCTCGACCCGCGCCAGGGCCGCTCACCATGACTTCAATTTGACGCATTCCCTGATCGGTGGCCCGCCGAGCAGCGCTTTCAGCCGCTGTTTGGGCGGCAAAAGGGGTGCCTTTTTTAGCCCCTTTAAATCCACTCGCCCCGGCTGAAGACCAAGAGATGACTTCACCTGCTGCATCTGTAATCGTAATAATCGTGTTGTTGAAGGTAGATTGAATATGGGCTACACCATTGGGCACATTCCGCTTTTGTTTACGGCTGCCAGTGCGTTTGGTTGGTTGTTGCGGCATGATGACGTTAATTGAAGGAAAGTTGAGCGAATTAATAACCGGGCTAACAGGCAAAAAATTAAGGATTGGCTAACTATTTCTTACCAGGGGCTTTCTTCTTGCCAGCGACAGTCCGACGACCACCGCGGCGAGTTCGAGCATTGGTGCGGGTACGCTGCCCTCGCACAGGTAAGCCCAAGCGGTGCCGGCGTCCTCGATAGGTGCCAATGTCCATCAATCGCTTGATGTTCATGGCTTCTAAACGCCGCAAATCACCCTCAACCTGATAGGCTTCGATCGCCGCCCTGAGCGCAGTTACATCGGCATCTGTCAGTTCTTTGATCCGGGTGTCAGGATTGACGCCGGTTTTATCAAGAATCTCATGGGATCGGGTCAGACCAATTCCGTAAATATATGTCAGACCAATTTCAACTCGTTTATCACGAGGCAGGTCTACTCCGGCAATCCGTGCCACGCTGCTTATCTCCCTGTAATGCTTGTTAAATGAAGTGATTAGTACTTCTAAAGTGAAGTGATTAGTGCTACTCTAACCCTGACGTTGCTTATGTTTGGGGTTAGAGCAAATCACCATGACTCGGCCACGCCGACGAATAACGCGGCATTTCTCACAAATTTTACGGACTGAGGAACGAACTTTCATTGCTTCTGGGCTGCTGGAAAAGGGTGCAAAACTCACATTATATCAACAAGGTTACTTCTTACGCAAACGGTAAGTAATTCTACCTTTGGTTAAGTCGTAGGGAGTTAGTTCAACTTTGACGCGATCGCCGGGCAAAATCTTAATATAATTCCGCCGAATCTTGCCAGAAATGTGTGCCAACACATTAAAGCCATTGTCTAACTCAACCCGAAACATGGCATTGGGCAGCGACTCTGTGACTGTCCCTTCAATTTCAATCGCATCTTGCTTAGTCAAGCTAATTTACGCCTCCTTTGGCAATACTGCGTTTAATGCTAGCGGTTACTTCCTCGACCGATAACGTCCCGTCGATATAGATAAACTTAGGATGTTTCTGATAGTTCAGAATCATCGGTAAGGTTTCCTGCTCGTAGACGGTTAGCCGCTTGAGGATTGTCTCAGGTGTATCATCAGACCGCTGCTGACCTGACTGGGCCATCTGCTGCCGGCGATTTAAGGCCCGCTGATTCAGCGTCAGCGGCGGCACATCCAAAAACAGCAGGCAATCGTAGGGTTGGTTAATTTTGTCCAACATTTGCTCAAACACGATCGCTTGGCTGGTGTTGCGCGGAAAACCATCCATCAGCCAGCCCGCCTCAGCATCCGGCTGAGCCATCCGATTGGCTACCATGTCCACTACAACTTGGTCAGGCACAAGCTCACCTCGATCCATAAAAGCTTGGGCTTGCTGTCCCAACTCGGTTTTATCTGCTTTTTCTGCCCGGAGAATATCGCCAGTTGAAATATGGGGGACTTCCAGGTAGTCAACCAAAAAAGCTGCCTGAGTGCCTTTGCCAGACCCCGGACCACCAAACAAGATTAAGCGCGTCACTGCTTCACCATTCCTTCGTAACGTTGCGAAATTACGTAGGTTTGAATTTGCTTAGCGGTGTCGATCGCCACCCCGACCAGAATTAACAGCGACGTCGCACCAAAGCCCTGAAAGGTCGTTACTCTAGTCGCACTTTCCACTGCGGTTGGCAAAATCGCCACTAAGCCCAGAAAAATCGCGCCCAGAAAAGTCAAACGGTTAATCACTCGCTCAATGTAATCTGAAGTTGCCTTGCCGGGGCGAATGCCAGGAATACTAGCCCCCATTTTCTTCAGGTTTTGCGACATATCCACTGGGTTGACGACCAAAGAAGCATAGAAATAGCTGAAAAACATGATCAACACAAGGTAGAAAATCATGTAAATCCAGGGAGTTGGCCCGGCTGGAGAGAGGTAGGAGGTGACGCGAGCAACCCACTCATTTTGGAAAAACTGGCCGAGGGAGGAAGGCAAAACCAAGACGGCTGAGGCAAAAATAATCGGCATCACATTTCCCTGCACCAGCTTCAAGGGCAAATAGCTGGTTTGCTCCCGATACAGTCGCCGCCCTACCTGTCGCCGGGCTGAGACAATTGGAATTCGCCGCGTTCCCTCTTGGACAAACACAATTCCGACAATCATGAGTAGAAACACGATCGCCAGAATCACAACCCCGCCAACGCTACCCCCACTTTCAGCTAGCTCAACCGTCTGGGAAATCGAGGTGGGCAAGTAAGAAACAATATTTAGAAATATCAGCAGCGAAGCGCCATTTCCAATTCCACGCTCAGTAATCAGCTCCGAAACCCACATCACAAACATTGAACCCGCCGTCAGGGCCAAGGCCGTCTCTGCAATGAAAACTGGGCCAGGAGCAGCAACCGCACCGGGGGTAGAGCTAACCCAAACTGCGATCCCCACACTTTGAATCACCGCCCAAGCGAGGGCGACATAGCGCGTTATTTGAGAAATCTTCCGTCGGCCTGCTTCTCCTTCATCTTTTTGAAGCCGCTCTAGAGAAGGCAAAGCAGCCGTCAATAATTGCAAAATAATCGAAGCGTTAATATAGGGCAGAATGCCGAGCGCAAAAATCCCCAGCGTAGAAATCCCACCACCAGAGAAAATATCCAAGAAACCGATCACCGGGTTATTGGCAATGCTCTGGGCAAACACCTGACGATCAATGCCAGGAATCGGCAGATAAATTCCCAGCCTGATCAGAACCAGGAGACCAATGGTGACCAGAAGCCGACCTCGCAGACCCGCTGCTTGGGCCATCTGCACGAAGGTTTCTTGAGCAGTGGGCGCTTTACCACGACTAACAACCATTAGGCAGTCCCTCTAGACAATAAACATGGTTTAGGCATCGGCTGCTGTGCAACTGCCACCGGCCGCTTCAACTTTGGCTTGAGCCGACTTTGTAAAGGCGGCAGCCTCAACCTTCAGCTTGACGGAAAGTTCTCCATCACCCAGGATCTTGAGTGGGCCGTCGTCGGTTGTGACAATGCCTGCCTCAATTAAAGAAGCAAGTGTCACAACTGTATTTGCAGGCAATACATTCAGCTTACCTACATTTATCGTAGTGTATTGCTGGCGATTGATTAAGGGAAAGTGCTTCAGCTTGGGAATCCGGCGATAGAGAGGATTTTGACCTCCCTCAAAGCCTGGCCGAGTTGGGCGACCGGAGCGGGATTTTTGCCCTCGCATACCAAAGCCGCAACTGGCCCCTTGGCCAGCAGCTATGCCTCGCCCGACCCGACGGCGACGATGCTGAGAACCAGCTTGGGGTTGAGGATCTGAGAGTCTCATAGTCTTTTCACGCAATGAACAATCACATTTGGCAGCGCTGACACACTAGGCATACAGGCTTTCGACCGGAATCCCCCGCTCTTCAGCCACATCGGAAAACGTGCGGAGAGAATCAAGGGCATTCACCGCTGCCCTGGCATTATTAAGTGGGTTACTAGAACCCAACTGCTTAGCCAAGATGTTGCGGACGCCAGCCAGTTCCAAAACTGTGCGGACTGCTCCCCCGGCAATGACCCCGGTACCCGGAGCAGCCGGACGCATCATTACTTTGGCAGCGCCGCCGATGCCGCTGGTCGGGTGAGGGATTGAGCTGGACTTCGTAATTGGCACATCCACTAGGTGCTTTTTGCCGTCGGCAACGCCCTTTTTGACGGCACCAATCACGTCACTGGCTTTGCCGACTCCAACCCCGACTTGACCGCGCTCATTGCCAACTACAACGATCGCCCGGAAGCTGAGCTTTTTACCGCCTTTGACCACCTTAGAAACGCGGCGAATTTGCACCACCCGCTCTTGCCAGTTGGTTTCTTTCTCTACATTGCGTGCACTTTTACGACGATTTGCCATCGGAATTTTTCCTTAAAACTCTAAGCCTGCTGCTCTGGCTGCTTCTGCCAGGGCTTTCACACGCCCGTGGTAAAGTTTGCCGCCCCGATCGAACACAACGCTACTGATGCCTTTGGCCAGCGATCGCTCAGCAATTAGCTTGCCAATCTGGCTGGAGGCATCGCAATTGGCACTGCTCTTTGTCTTAAATTCAGGCTCAACAGTCGAAGCAGCCACCAAAGTGTGTTGCTGCACATCATCAATCACCTGGGCATAAATATGCTGATTGGAGCGAAAAACAGCTAACCGAGGGCGATCGCCCGTCCCACTGACCTTGCGCCGAACGCGCCGATGGCGGCTGCGAGTTGATTCTACGCGACTGAGTTTCATTATTTCTTACCTGTTTTGCCAACTTTGCGTCTGACGGCTTCGCCAGAGTAGCGAATCCCCTTACCCTTGTAAGGCTCTGGGGGACGGACAGCCCGAATTTGGGCAGCAGTATTGCCGACCTGTTCTTTGTCAATGCCGCTGACGATGACTAAAGTTCCTTGGTTGACTTTCTTGCCTGCATTGTCCTCAATTTCTAGGGATACTCCCTTGGGCGGGACAATTTCAACCGGATGGCTGTAGCCAACGTTAAGGGTCAAGTTACTGCCGCTGACTTGGGCCCGGTAGCCGACGCCCTGAATTTCCAGCCGCCGCTGAAAGCCCTGAGACACTCCCTCCACCATGTTGGCGACCAAAGTCCGGCACAGTCCATGCCGCTGCCGAGCTGGCCGGGACTCATCGCGACGAGTGACTAGCACCATGCCGTTTTCTTGCGCCACTAGAACTTCCGGCGGCAAAACTCGCGATAGTTCGCCTTTAGGGCCTTTGACCGCCACCTGCTGACCCGCCAAGGTGACAGTGACTTTATCAGGAATATTAATCGGGCGCTTGCCAATACGAGACATAACCTTCAACCTACTTCTATCAATCCAGTGTTAATCGCCAATTTCAGTTGCAAGTCTTACCAGACGTAGCAGAGAACTTCACCGCCGACGCCGCTGCGCCGGGCATCCCGGTCAGTCATAATGCCGCTGGAGGTGGAAACGATCGCAATTCCAATCCCGCCCAGAACCCGCGGTAAATCTTTGCGATTGGAGTAGACCCGGAGTCCTGGTTTGCTGACGCGCTTGAGGGCGGTAATCGTGGGCTGACGCTGTTTGCCCCGATACTTGAGGGAAATCACTAGGTGGCGCTTCACGCCTTCGCCAGCTTCCTCGAAGCCGGTAATGAAGCCCTCTTTTTGCAGCACTTCAGCCACGTTCCGAGTGATCCGAGTGGCTGGAACCTCTGTCGTCTGATGCCGAGCCAGGTTCGCATTGCGAATCCGGGTCAACATATCTCCAATTGTGTCGTTAGCCGCCATAATTACTCCTTATTAAACCGCCTCCAGTCGCCACGCTATTTAGCTCTCCCGGAAAGGCATCCCCAGCACTTTCAGCAAGGCCCGCCCTTCTTCGTCAGAGGTTGCCGTGGTGATAATCGACACATCCATGCCGCGAATTTGATCAATGCTGTCGTAGCTCACCTCTGGAAAGATCAGTTGCTCCCGCAAGCCGAGGGTATAGTTACCCCGACCATCGAAGCTCTTGGGGCTAATCCCCCGAAAGTCACGAATCCGGGGCAGGGCTAGATTAATCAACCGATCCAAAAAGGCATACATCAAGTCTGCGCGCAGGGTGACCATCACACCCACCGGCATTCCTTCCCGAATTTTGAAGCCAGCGATCGCCTTTTTCGCTCTGGTCACAACCGGCTTTTGACCGGTAATGGTAGCCATTTCGCTCAGGGTGGCTTCTAGGGCCTTGGCGTTTTGAGCCGCCTCTCCCAGACCGCGGTTGACCGTCACCTTGACCACCTTGGGTACCTGATGAATATTTATATACTTGAATTGCTCGGTCAGCTTGGGGACGGCTGTTTCGAGGTAGAAGGTTTTTAATCGCTGCGACATGGGTCTGTTTCCTAATAATCCCTGGGCTGGGTCAGGGGCAATCAACGCTCAAAGTTTTGATCAGAACAATCAAAGAAAAACTAATCGAGAACCTCACCTGTTTTCTTTAGCATCCGCACTTTTCTGCCTTTGTCATCAAAGGAGTAGCAGATCCGGCTAGCCACGTTTTGCTTGGTTGAATAAACCATTACATTCGAGCTGTGAATCGGAAATTCCTGGGTTTTAATTTGCCCAGATTCTCCTTCTTGCTGAGGCTTGACGTGCTTGGTTTTGACATTCACGCCCTGCACTACCACCTGACTGGTTTTGGGGAAAACTTGGAGGACTTCGCCAACTTTGGCTTTGTCTTTACCGGCAATCACTTGCACGGTGTCACCTTTTTTGACGTGCATCCGAAAGCGAACGACAGGTTTGACCATCACAGCACCTCCGGTGCCAAAGAAACGATTTTGGTAAAGTTTTTATCCCGCAGCTCCCTGGCTACCGGCCCAAACACGCGGGTGCCTTTGGGGTTGCCATCTTGGTTGATCAACACGGCTGCATTGTCATCAAACCGGATGCTCATGCCGCTGTCGCGGCGGATTGTTTTGCGGGTTCGCACAATCACTGCCCGGACGACATCTGATTTTTTGACTGGCATGTTGGGCGTAGCGTCTTTGACGGCGGCAATAATCACATCGCCCACGCCGCCGTAGCGCCGGTTGCCGCCGCCCACAACCCGAATGCAGAGCAGCTTTTTGGCTCCGCTGTTGTCAGCAACATTCAAGTAGCTTTCTTGTTGAATCATGACGGATTACCTAGGCCTGAGGAGCGGAACTGAGAATATCTTTGACAGCCCAGCGCTTGGTGCGGCTGAGGGGGCGGGTTTCTTGAATGCGGACGCGATCGCCGATCCGACATTGGTTTTCTTCATCGTGGACTTTGTAGCGCTTGGTTCGCACCATTGTTTTGCCGTACTTGACGTGGGGGGCCCGATTTTCGACTGCGACAACAACCGTCTTCTGCATCTTGTCGCTGACGACCAAACCCACTCTTTCTTTGACTGCCATAACCTTACTCCTTGCTCTGAATTTAAGATGCCGACGATTGCTGACTGGTTTGCCGCTCGCGCTCCAGGGTCAGTAACTGGGCCAATTGATGGCGAATGTGCTTAAACTGATGTGGCTTCACCTCTTGACGAGTCGCTTTTTGCAGCCGCAGTTCAAACAATTGCCGCTTCAAAGCCAAGATCTGGGCTTCGATTTCGGCATCCGTAAGGGTACGCAAATCCTGAACTTTAGAAAGCGCCATGGTTACGAATCCTCCGGCTCACGCACAATAAACTTGGTTTTGATCGGCATCTTAAAAGCCGCTAATCGCATCGCTTCCCGGGCCACTTCTTCTGAGACTCCGGCAATTTCGTACATAATCCGGCCGGGTTTGACCACGGCTACCCAAAACTCCGGTGCTCCCTTACCCGAACCCATCCGGGTTTCCGCCGGGCGCATCGTGACTGGCTTATCGGGAAACAGCCGAATCCAAATTTTGCCACCCCGGCGAATGTAGCGAGTCATCGCCCGCCGACCGGCTTCGATTTGGCGTGAGGTAATCCAGGCTGGCTCTTGGGCTTGCAGACCAAACTCGCCGAAGTTAAGGGTATTGCCCCGGGTGGCTGCCCCGGTCATCCGACCCCGCTGCTGCTTGCGAAATTTAGTTCTTCTTGGGCTTAACATGATGACAATCTCAAAATAATGACCGAAAAAGCTGGGGCAGCCTAGTTATCTTCATTAGAGCGATCTTCAAACCGCTGCTTTCTTTGCTGGCGCTGCCGAGGCTGCGCATCACGGGTGCTGGCTGGCTCTTCTTGCCCTGGAATTACCTCGCCTTTAAAGACCCAAACCTTGACTCCTAAGATGCCGTAGATGGTCTGAGCTGTGCAGTAAGAGTAGTCAATGTCTGCCCGCAGGGTGTGCAGAGGCACTCTGCCTTCTCGCGTCCATTCTGTCCGGGCGATTTCGGCTCCGTTTAAGCGCCCAGAAACTTGAATCTTGATCCCTTCAACCCCGGCTCGCTGCGCCCGCTGAATGGACTGGCGGACGACGCGCCGAAACGAGACGCGGCGCTCTAGCTGCTGGGCAATATACTCGGCAATCAGGCTAGCTTCGGCGTCAGCCCGGGCAACTTCTAAGACGTTGACCTTGATTGATCGCCCGCTGCCCAACTGCTTTTCTAGCCCTTGGCGCAGGGTTTCAATCCCGCTTCCCCCTCGACCCACAACCACACCCGGCCGAGCGGTACGGACTTGGAGGTCGATCTGATCGGCCTTGCGTTCAATCCGAATCTCAGCCAGACCGGCGTTACTGAGTTGCTTGGTGACGTACTTGCGAATTTTGTAGTCTTCTTGCAGTAATTCTGGATAGCGATCGGGATCTGCAAACCAGCGGGAACGATGGTCTTGAATCACGCCGAGGCGGAAACCAGTTGGATGAATTTTCTGTCCCACAAATGAACCTTCTGATCAACGACATGCAATACGTCAAGCGAAAACTAGAGCCAATCTCAGCTAGCAGGTGCCGGCGCAACGGCAATCGTCACATGGCAGGTCGGCTTCCGAATTTGGTAAGCTCGCCCCTGCGCGCGGGGGCGAAATCGCTTCAGTGAGGGACCGGCATCAGCGTAAGCTTCACTGACCACTAAATCTGCTGGATCGAATCCCTGGTTATTTTCGGCATTGGCAACCGCAGAGCGCAGCACCTTGAGAACCGGCTCACAGGCTCGGTAGGGCATAAACTCTAAAACTATTAGCGCTTCTCGGTAGCTGCGTCCCCGCACCTGATCTAACACTCGCCGCACCTTGTGGGGTGACATCCGCAGATAGCGGGCGGTGGCGTAGGCCTGAGATGGATTTTTACGATCAATAGCCATAGCTGTAGCTCAATCTTTCTAGCAATAAGAGTGTTTAATAACGGGCTTTTTTATCGCCCTTGGTATGGCTTCTAAAGGTGCGGGTCGGGGCAAATTCTCCCAGCTTGTGACCGACCATTTGCTCGGTCACGTAGACGGGGACGTGCATCCGACCATTGTGGACAGCGATCGTGTGCCCAATCATCTGGGGCAAAATTGTCGAGGCCCGCGACCAAGTTTTGATCACTTGCTTGTCGCCTTTGACGTTAAGGGCTTCAACCTTACTCAGCAAGTGATCAGCCACAAACGGACCTTTTTTTAATGAACGAGCCATGATATTTACCTAAGAGCCAACTTTTAGAACTACCTTAAGACTGACGACCGCCGCGTCCGCGCTTGGATGATTTACGGCGGCGGCGGACAATCAGCGCATTGCTGAGCTTTTTCTTCTTGCGAGTCTTGTAGCCCAAGGTCGGCTTGCCCCAAGGGGTAACTGGGCCGCTGCGCCCGATCGGGGCCCGCCCTTCTCCACCGCCGTGCGGGTGGTCAACCGGGTTCATAACGGAGCCTCTAACTTTCGGGCGACGAGCTTTCCAGCGGTTGCGCCCGGCTTTACCAATGCTGATGTTATTGGATTCTAGATTGCCAATCTGCCCAATCGTGGCGTAGCACTCTTTGCGGAACAGGCGCATTTCCCCCGAAGGCAGCTTCAGCGTTACCATGTCTCCTTCTTTAGCGACAACCTGAGCCATCGCTCCGGCTGCCCGCACCATCTGTCCACCCTTGCCAGGGGTAATTTCAACATTATGGACGCCAGTCCCCAGCGGAATTTTGGCTAGTGGAAGCGCATTCCCAATTTCAAAGCCTGCCTCTGGGCCGGCTAAAATCACCGTCCCGACTGCTAGGTTGCGAGGATGGAGAATGTAGCGCTTCTCGCCATCGCGATAGGTAATCAGTGAAATCCGAGCGTTGCGATTTGGATCGTACTCAACGGTTGAAACCACGCCCGGTACATTCAGCTTGTTGCGGCGAAAATCAATGTCCCGGTAAAGTCGCTTGTGCCCACCCCCCCGACGACGGCTGGTGATCACACCTCGGTTATTCCGCCCTTTCTTACGATGCTTGGAACTGGTGAGGGACTTCTCAGGCGAGTCAGTTGTGATCTCAGCGAAATCTGAAACACTTTTCTGGCGAGTGCTAGGAGTATAGGGTCGATAAACGCGAATGCCCATAATTACAGGTTGCTCAGCTTAGGGTCAAAAAGTGGATTAAACCTCTGGGAAGAGGGTAATAGAACTGCCAGGGGCAAGCGTCACGACAGCCCGCTTATACTGAGGGCGGTAGCCAGCAAATTTACCCACCCGCCGCTTTTGACGGGGGCGATTTTGGGTGTTGACGCTAGTAACTTTGACATCAAACAGCTCTTCGATCGCCGCTTTGACTTGGGGCTTAGTGGCCCGCGGGTCAACTTCAAACGTGTACTGATTTTCTTCCAGCAGCACGGTTGCCTTTTCAGTCACAATTGGCCGCCTGACCAAATCGGCCAAGGAACGGGGATTAAACTCACTCACCGTAAACCTCCTGAATTTTAGCAATGGCTTCAGCGGTGGCAATGATCGTATCCGCATTCAGCAGGTCGAACATATTCAACCCTGTCGCCTGAATCAGCTTCACTCTGGCAATGTTGCGCGCCGACAGAAAAACATTATCTTGCTTTTCACCCAGGATGATCAGCACCTTTGCATCAGGGTCAACTCCCCAACGGGCGATCGCTTGCAGCAGCTCCTTAGTCTTAGGGCGAGGCAACTGGGCGCTAAAGTCTTGCACCACAATCAAATCAGCAATCCGATCCATCAAGGCGGTTCTGAGAGCCAGACGACGCTCCTTGCGGTTCATGTTGACAGAGTAATCTCTGGGTTTAGGGCCAAAGATCACACCACCCCCCCGCCATAGCGGAGAACGAATTGAACCGGCTCTGGCTCGACCTGTGCCTTTCTGCCGCCAGGGTTTACGACCACCCCCGCGCACTTCGGCCCGGGTTTTGGTCGATGCTGTACCCTGACGAGCATTGTTCATCTGCCGCCGCAGAGCCTGATGGACAATATGAGCAGCGGTTTCTGCTTTAGCAACTTTTAAATCAAGGGAGGCTTGCCCAGCCTCAGCCCCTTGCCAATCTTTAACGACACATTCAACCATGATGCTTCCCTACCAGTGCCTAGTTCTGACCGACAATTGTGGCCGGGGTAATGCTAAGCAGCGCCCCCGGCTTACCGGGCAGAGCGCCCTTAATTAACAGCAGATTCCGCTCAGCGTCCACCCGCACCACGGTCAGCTTGCGAACGGTGACGCGGGCGTTGCCCAACTGTCCTGCCATCCGCTTGCCGGGATAAACTCGACCGGGAGTTGTCCCAGCTCCAGTCGAACCGGGCGCACGATGATTTTTGGAGCCGTGGGCCATTGGCCCGCGCTTGAAGTTGTGCCGCTTTTGATAGCCAGCAAACCCGCGACCAATGCTGGTGCCTGCGACATCAACAATTTGCCCCACCGTGAACAAATCTTCGACCTTCAGGACTTGACCCAGGGAATACTGAGCCACATCTGGCAGGCGATACTCTCGCAAATGCCGCATCGGGGCAGTTTCAGACTTAGCCAAGTGCCCAAGCTCCGGTTTGTTGAGGGACTTAGCCCGCACTTCCCCAAAGGCAACCTGAACGGCTGAGTAGCTGTCGGTCTGCTTGGTTTTAATTTGTGTAACTGGGCAGGGGCCAGCTTGCACAACCGTGACAGGAATCGCTTTGCCTGTTTCATCAAAAACCTGGGTCATGCCCAGCTTTTGTCCCAAAATACCGACAGCCACAGTAGTTGTGTCTCCCTAACGAACTCGACACTGAAATAAACAACCAGCCAGCCACAATGGCTGACCAACTGAATGCTTAGCCTTTTCAAGCGATCGCCGCCAACTCTCAAACTGCCTAATCGCAGATTTGGCTCGGACAGACTCGCTCAGGTGTAGGCAATCAAACCCAGAAGGGAACTAGATGCGCTATCGCTCTCAAATCACCCATATTGGCCCAGGACTTGAATGATTAGTAAATTCAATCAGTATCCTTATTTTGGGCGCAACTACACATTGTAGGCCAGCGAGCTGGACTTGTCCAGCTTTATTTTTTTAGCTGACCAGGGCGATCGCCCGTTTGGCGAGTGCTGCTGCCGTCAGACCATTGAAGTTCATCAGTTCACCAGCGCTGGCTGTCGTTTCGCCTCGCTTCCAGGCAAAGGTGTCGCGTTTGGCTTGACTGCGCAGCATGATTGGCTCTAGCAAACCGCTGGCACCGCCCGTTACCCCGATCAGCGCATCGCCGCCTAACAGCGTCTCAAACTCAGCATCAGTCGCAAAGCTGCGATCGGGTTGGGCGCAGGTTGACCAAGCGACATCATCAGGGCGATAGAGACGACGCGGATTAATCACCGAGACAATTCGCACCCCGATGCCTTGGGCTTGCAGTTGCTCAGCCGCCGCATACACGGGCACTAGGGCCATGTCACCCAAGACAGCAAACACAACTTGCTTACCCCCTGCCCTTTCGTCTAAAACAATTGCTCCCTGGGCTAGTCCTTGGCGGGTTTGCTCAAAGCTGGTGCGGATCGGTAGGGGAGATTTACTGGCCGTAATTACAATTCCTTTGTTTTGGGTGCTAAGTCCCCATTCGTAGCAAACCTGAATGCTGTTGGCATCGGGGGGGAATAGCGGAAAGACGTTGCCATTTCGCATCATGGCGGCGAAGTAGGCTTCGATTTCCGGGCGCTGGTGCGTCCAACCGTTGCGACCTTGCTCTAAGGCCCCGGCCGTAAATAAGGTAATAGTGGAAGGAGTCGGCCGACGCAGTTCCGCCATCGCTTGAATCACGGTTTGCCAAATCGGCAGTCCATTGATCGCAAACGACTCGTAGGAACACCAGAGGGTGCGACTGCCCATCAGCGCTAAGCCAGCCGCCAGACCCGCGCAGGCATCTTCGCTCAGAGGTTCGTAGACCTGACCGTTCGGGGCCTGATTGTAAAGTGGATCTGTGGTCGGGTGAATGATTTTGAGGGCTTGGTTGATGTTGGCAATTCCAGAGGCTTCGTTACCATCGGCATTAGAAACTAGATACTTGCGATCGCTTTGCCCAACTTGCCCGACCAATTTTCCCATCGCAGTCGTCGAAACTTTCGGGTCACCGCCGATTGGGAATTCCTCTAGAGCCAGCGCCCCTAAATCCGGCAACGGCAAGACAAATTCTGTCACCACGGTTTTAGCGGCGGGCCCGCCCCCAGCTCGCTCGCAGTTGGTGCGAACTAAATTCCAAGCCGCCGGAGTGAGGGCGCGAGTTTTGAGCGCCCCGACAATATCGGGGTTGTCGAGAGTGTGCTGGGGATAAAGATTATGGGATTTGGCTCCCTTGGCGTGTACCCCCGCCCCCTTGAGCTGCTTAATGATCAAAACCGTCAGCTTGCCGCCGAGGGCAGATTTGGCAGCGCGATCGCAGCCAACCAAAACAGCCTCCGTAAAAGCCAAGCGCTGGGCAGGCGAGAACACGGTGCTATCAACGTAGTCACCGACTTGTCCTTGGTCGTCAAAGTCTTTAGCATCAACCAAAATCACTTCAGCAAAGCCATTGCCTCGCCAGTAGTCAATCATTCCCTGGTTGGATTGGAGCGACACCATGCTGTGGTGTTCCTGGCTATAGCCATTCCAAACCAGCACCGGCAGAAAATTCGTCACCGCTGGAAAGGCCGTATGGAAGTGAGCCATGCTGCTGACAATGTAGGGTTCGCCCAGCCCTCCATCCCCAACCGTAAACGGGAAAAGTTTGTCGCGATGCAGCCAAGCTGCTGCCATTGCAAAGTGTTGCCCTTGCCCCAAGGGCCCAGCCGGAGCCAAAATGCCCGGAATATAGCCAGATAGATGACCGAGTAGCCCATGCTGCTCCCGGAACCGATCGCGCAGGTGCTGCACAGTTTCAATCCCCATATTTTCCAGGGAGCGATCCAAAAACATGGCGCTATAGAAGCCAGGCGCGTGATGTCCAACTTCCGTAATGATGTTTTTGTGACCCAGCATTACCAGCGCCGCATAGGCTTCAGCTTGACTGGCAAACCCACCCGGATGCCCAGAAGCTTTGCTAGCCGTCATTTGCAAGATTAAATAGCGCAGCGCATCCGCCGCCAGCAGGGTTTGAAACACGGCTGCTTTGTCAGTCGGGCTAGCGATCGCAGTCGTACCGGGGGCGATCGCTGGCGATTGTCCATAGGTGGCAAAGTCGGGGAAATCCTCGCCAAAATATTGAATCCCTTCACAGAAAGCCGGGATTGCGGAGGCGGGGTTAGGAGTGACTGCTGTCATGAAAGCACCTATGAAAATTGAGCAAAAAAATCGAGTTAGCTACAACACGCCAACCTCGATGGTACACCTGTCAGCTACCCAGAAAGCATAAATTCTGTCTTGGCGAAAGTATGGGTAATGTCTATACAGTCAGCCTCTTAATTGTTTCAAACCGCATTCTAGACACCAATAAAACGATTTATCTGACAGCGCTCAGACTGATAGGCAAAACTTGATCTCGCTTCTCAACGGTATAATAGGCAATCAGTCATCCAAAATGTTCTATGAGCCAGATCCAAACTCCTGTACTGACTGATACTTGGCTAGCTGCGACTTGGGAAGAGTATCTGCGGGTAACAAGTGATCCGGCTGGTCAGAAAACCAAGGGATACTACCACAATGGACAGATGAGGATTGAGTCAATGGCAGCGCTTGGCAATCCTCATTCGCGTGATCATTTCATTGTGATGGCGATGGTATCGCTGTTTGCCAGCCTCCGATCGCTCGATTTAGATGGACACGATAACTGCACCTATCGCAAAATTGGCTGTACTGAATTGCAACCGGATGCTTCTTTCTACCTGGGTACTAAATCTGAAGCTATTCCTTGGAATACAACGATTATTGACTTAGATATTTATCCGCCACCCGATCTTGTAATTGAAGTTGCTTACTCTTCCCTAGCTGATGACAAGGGTGAAAAACGCTTGATTTACGAAACTCTTGGCATCCGCGAATATTGGATTGTTGATGTGCAGAGAAGCCAAGTGATTGCTTTTGCGATCGCCAACAATGGTAGCCATCGTATTACCCACTCTCACGTGTTGCCTGGTTTAGACATTGCCTTGCTAGAGGAGGCTTTTCAGCGCAGTCGTCAAATGAATCATGGCAAAGTCAGCAGTTGGTTTATGGCTCAAATTGCTAATCTCCCGTAGGTTATCTTTGTGATACATGAGTGCTATTCATAAAAATAGGCAAATTTCCAGAACTACACAAGCTGGTGCGGTACGATAGCTTACGCGTCAGCAGAAGGCATTGCACTCAGGTAGACAACCATAACGTATCAATTCGTTCAGTGTTCATAGGCTTGTTGGGCAAGGCTATAAAATCCAAGGTTCATCATGATTCGTGGGGACTTTTGCTGATTGCCTTCAGATACCTCCACGCCAAGAGCGCAATCTTGTCATAAGTAACGCTAGCGTCATTCCAGCAAATCTCCCTCATTACCTAATGACCGCGTTCATATAGTTACCCCATAGCTCGGCGGCTTGACCGCTACTGCCAGCGGTGGGGGAGTTGTTATCATTGCCGAGCCAAACGCCAGTTAATAAATTTTGGCTGGGGACGTAGCCAATAAACCAAAGGTCGCGCCCGTCATTGGTGGTGCCGGTTTTGCCTGCTTCCCCCAGCCCCAAAGCGGCGGCTCGGCCGGTGCCAGAGCTAACCACGCCCTGCAACATATCTGTCATCGTGGCGGCAACTTCGGCTGGCAGGGCTTGGATCGGCGATCGCTGCTCCTCGGCTCGGTTATAAATGACGCGGCAGGTTTCGACCACCTTTGGCTTAACGCAGTCTCCCGCATCCAGCACACGCAGAATCGCCATCGGCGGATTTTTGCGCCCGCTGTCTGCCAAAACGGCAAAGGCGCGGCTGATCTCTAGGAGAGTAACTTCACTCTGTCCCAGCACCAACCCCGGCACTGCTTTCAGAGGTGAGGTAATCCCCATTGTGCGAGCCATATCAATAACCCGATCTAGCCCAATATCTTGGGCTAAGCGGAGGGCGATCGGATTTTCCGATTGGGCAATGCCGCTGTATAAGCTCATACTGCCGGAGCCATGCACACAGCCAGCAAAGGTTTGCCCTTCCCAGGTTAGCGGGGCGCAAGAGTAGGCGCGGCTGGGGGAAATGCCGTCGGCGATCGCTGCTGTGTAGTCAAACACCTTAAAGGTAGAGCCAGGTTGACGCAGGGCCTGGGTGGCGCGGTTAAATTGGCTCTGCCGATAATCGACGCCGCCTACCATGGCCAAAATGGTGCCTGCGGCAAAATCCATTGTCACCAGTGCGCCTTGGTCGAAGCCATAGCGACTGCCAGCGCTAGTCACCGTGTTTCTGAGGGCGGCTTCTGCCCTCGCCTGCATCCGTAAATCTAGCCCCGTCTCGACAATAAAATTGCCTTCCTGGGCTAAATCCTTTCCCAGCAGAGCATCCAATTCATCAAACACATAGCTGTAGTAATAGGGGGCTTTGATGTTACCCAGTTTTTCCCGCGCCTTCGGGCTAACCTCAATCCGCGATCGCCGCGCCCGCTCTGCCTCTTGGGGCGAAACCATCCCCTGCTCGGCCATACGGGCAATCACTCGGTTGCGATAGGCGATCGCCGTACTGTAGTCGCGGACGGGGTTAAAGCTGTTGGGAGCCGGTAAAATTCCGACCAAGGTGGCTGCCTCGGCCAGGGTCAAGTTTTTGGCAGGCTTGTCAAAGTAAAACTGAGCGGCATCTTCAAACCCATTGTTGCCCACCCCCAAGTAGACGCGGTTCAGGTAAGCCAACAGAATAAAATCTTTGCTGTAGTAGGTTTCTAGCTTGAGAGCAACCACGGCTTCCCGCAGTTTGCGTCCAATCGAGTCTTCGCTGCCAACGTAGCTGCGAAACAGGGTGCGGGCCACCTGCTGGGTGAGGGTGCTGGCTCCTTCCCGCAGTTCACCCCCAGAAATATTAGTAATCACGGCCCGTAAAACGCCGTAGGGGTCAACCCCGATGTGCCAATAGAAGCGGCTGTCTTCCGAAGCCACCACCGCTTTGGTTAAGTAAGGGGAGAAATCTTGGAGGCTTTTTAACTCTCCATGGGCCTGGTTCTCTGGCGCTGCCAGGGGAACCCGATCGCGAGACAGCACAATCACCGGGCCTTCATCAAAGGGGGGCAGAGGCACCACGGCAAACTTTTGCCACTCAATAGCGATCGCGACCAGGGCAATTCCGACCACGCCGCTGACGCCGTAGGCGGCATAGCGCAAAATCCTCACGGGCAATGGCGGCGGGTCAATGTACTGCACCCTTACCGCTGCTTCCAGCTCTGGTGGTCCGAAGGTAAGCACGTCTTTGTGGTGCAAGACGGCTCGCGTCAGCCGCTTTCGCCCCCGGAAAATGCCATTGGTGGAGTTTTCATCTTTGATTACAAACGGGGTGCGTTGGCTGCTGTCCCGTTCTAGGGAGGCGTGGATTTGGCTAACAATCGGGTTGCGAACCACAATGTCGCAAGAGCGGGTGCTGCGGCCCAGTACGTAGCGATCGCCCAGCAAGGGGTAGGTTTTAGCCTTTTCATCTGCATTTTCTTGAACCCACAGTTCTGGAACGCGGGCTTGTTCCTTCAGCTTCAGCTTTGAAAAGTCAACCTTGGCATGTAAGGTTTGAACTGCTTGAGTCAAATTGCCCAAGAAGGTGCGAGAAGAAGAATCGTCGGAATCAGCCATATCAACGCAGCCGAAAGTTAGAATTCACAAGTATCTGACGGAGTAGAGATCGGGTTTGCTCCCTAGCCTTTAGGCGATCGCGGTTTCCTGTTATTCTCTACCTTGGGTTGTGATCATGCAATCTTTGATCCTTTAGAGCATGAGCCGTGATGGCAGTTTATCAAGTCCGACTGGTTAATCCGCTGACTGGCCAAGAAACCGCAATCGCCGTCCCAGATGATCAGTACATTCTAGATATAGCCGAAGCCGCCGGGATTCGCCTACCCGCAGGCTGCAAACAGGGCGAATGCTCAGCCTGCGTGGCCAAACTGATTGAGGGCAGGGTTGACCAGAGCGAGCAGAAGTTTTTGCGATCGCCGGAAATTACCGCAGGCTACATTGTCACCTGCGTCGCTTATCCTCAATCGGACTGCACGCTGCACACCCACCAAGAACAAGTTCTCTACCAGTCTGCCCTCTACCGTTCCCACAGCCCATAGGTTTGAGGTCAAAGCTTTGAGTTCTAACCCAGAACAGAAACGTAGAGTTGCGGTTAGCTCCGGCTGATGCTGACCGCTAGACTGGTAGCATCAGCCTTTCAGTAATTGTGGACATAAGAAATGATCGGAGTCAGTTTACTGTTGGCAGCTTTGCTCAGCTTTTGGGTGGGAGCGATCGCGATTCTGGCGGTGCAAAATGCCACGGCGGTGTCTTTGAGTTTTTTGTTTTTGCGATCAATTGAGCTGCCTGTTGGTGTGGTGCTAGCCTTTGCCTTCATCACTGGCTTAATGCTGAGTGTGCTTGTGCAGCCCCTGTGGCAGTTAACGGCTAATGACAACGAACGAGGCTAAATTATGAAATTTTTTGACTGTATATGATTACTCGGCGGCGATGCAGAGTTGATCCTAACTCTGCATCAACCAACTAACCCTAACTTACTTCATCTGCTCCAATGTCATTTTCTCCATCCTTGGCGCGATTATCTCCAAAATAATCCCGCTTGACATTGCTTAATGTTAGCCCAGCATTTATGGCAGGAGAAGTGGTCTTAATTTTGTAATCTGTGGCTTTTGATCCACCAGGATTAGCTAGCTGTGCACTACCATAAATATCGCCCCTTCCCCTAGCTGCCAAGGTAGGTTTTTCTGACCAAAGGTTATTCGAGAAAGTATAGTCCGTCGGATTACCAGAAAACCAGTTAGCCGATCGACTAGTTGAACCAGAAAAAATGTTATTAGTGATTCTTATATTGGCATCGCGGCGATCGGTGAAGATCACGAGTTCACGATCAACTGATCCGGAGATAGTATTGTTGGCAATCAGCGTGTTTTTCGCCTGATTGGTTTTTGCAATGCCTGCAAGTGTACCACTGATAATATTGTTGCGAATAATGTTATCACTATTCGGGTTGGACATATTAGAATACTTTTCATTGTTCATATAGATGCCATAGCCAGGATAATCTTTTTCCCCTTGCCCAATATTGAGCTGCTTGAAATAATTGCTATTTCCAGTTGAGTAAATAAAATTATTTTCAACTGTGGTTTTGGTCGCATTGTCTAGGTAAACTCCTCCAACCGAAAAGTTATCATAGGCTGTATTATTACTGACGGTAACATTGTCAGAAAGGGTAATTGTAATCCCTTCGCCGTAGTTTTGGTAGACTCGATTATTGGTGACAGACGCATTTTTGCCGCGTGAAATAGTAATGCCACTAGCCCAGCTATCAGCGGTTCCCGATTTGTTGGCAAGGGCTGTGTTATAGACCGTGTTGCCACTGACGCTGATATTAGATGTTCCGAACCCATCATTGCCATAAATGCCAATACCATGTCCGGTGACATCATGAACAGTATTATTTAGAACCTGAAGATTTTGGGCCTTGACTCCAACGATACCCTTAGCACCATTGCCAATATTAAACCCCTTGATCGTTACATGCTGTCCGCCGACTCCAATCACATCTTTTGAACTGACACCCTTCAAATTGACTTTCTCATTTAAATAAGGTTGGATAACTAGGGGAGAAGTGGAGCTACCATCGTTGGTATTACCGATCCAGACAGCAGTATTTGCATACGTTCCGGCTCGAACGTTGATGACACCTCCCTCGCCATCACCAATCATACTCACCGCCTTATTAATAGTTTTAAATGGCCGATCAATTGTACCAGGGTTATTATTGTTGCCATTCGTAGCAACATAAAGGACTGGTCTTGCATTTGCCGAGTCTTTTGTAGTTGAGGGCTGCGCTTGTTCGACAGCGATCGCCTGATTGTCGATATTAACGAAGCCATGATCATCTTCTGAATTGATCAAATACCTTTGTGCACGATTAAGCGGAATTCCCATTACAGTTGCGGAAAATAATGCTCCCTCATCTCCAGCCGTATCATTACCTGGATTGATAATTGTATCGACAAAATGTCCAATCTCTTCGATTAAAAGACCTGTCGGACCAAGAACATCCCGATTAGTCAAGCTTTGAGAAAGAAAGTCTGAAGACAAATAAATTGTAGAGGTTGTTTCTGAGAATGCCCCATTCGCACCATTCAGCGAATTGCCTGACAGAATCTCGATCGAGGGTAACTGGCTAAAATCGCCTGATGCCCAACTATCAACTAATTCTTGCAGTCGACTTGAATCTCCACTTCCGCCATAGATTCGGACTATTTCAGGCAGAAAACTGTCACTTTTTGCAGCGGCGGTGAGTTGGCTATAAGCACCTTGTAAAGATATTTCAAGATCACCCGCATATTCCGCACTTAAGTTCAACCCATTTTGACTCAACATAAATTCAATCCCCCTTTAGAAGACCTATCTACTTCGTAACCATCATTAAAAAAGACGTGGCTAATCTCTCGTTCTCCGAGACAGTACTGACATAAAAATGTAGGTACTTTCAAATCCTCGGAGAAAGCACTGAAATCGATTGATGCTGCTTTTACTCCTGAGTAGACTCAGGATCTGGAAAAAGTTTCAGTTCGACGATCGCGATTAACCCAGCAATCTAAGCTTTAAACTGAAATCACACGTCTACAGGGACTTCAGAGATAACAACGTTAGAACACAATTCTGAGGAGAGTTTATCGATCGAGGTTGCTTTTACTCACCCGTTGACTGAATATCTGAAAAAAAGTTTCCGTTCGCTGACTTTGAGTTGCTTGGACACCCTGTACAGAGCCTTTAAGCATAAGTGATCAAAGGTTTTAGCCGCGATCGGTCACGCAACCGATACAATATTGAGAGGATTATTGCCTGCGGACGTGGCGGAATTGGCAGACGCGCTAGATTTAGGTTCTAGTATCGCAAGATGTGTGGGTTCAAGTCCCTCCGTCCGCATCCTCAAAAATTGCAGGACTTACTGCCCTTGTGCAAGCAACAGTCACTAGTGAGCAGATTAAACAGGCTGCCCTTCAGTTAGGCTTCCAGAAAGTTGGCATTGTCCGCCTGGAGTCTGGCTTGGACTCGGCCTCAAATCACCTGCAAACCTGGTTGAATCGCGGCTATCAGGCTGACTTGGCGTGGATGAGCAACCCGAAGCGGCAAGATATTCGCCAGGTGATGCCTGAGGTGCGATCGCTGATTTGTGTCGGGCTAAACTACTACACGCCCCATGCCCACTCGACCGACCCAAACCACGCTAAAATTTCTCGCTACGCCTGGGGGCGAGACTATCATTTGGTGATCCATAAGCGGCTAAAGGCCTTGGCGAACTGGCTGCAAGCTCAAGCAGAGGCCATTCAAACTCGCTATTACGTAGACACTGGCCCGGTTCAAGACAAGGTTTGGGCTGAGCGGGCTGGCATCGGCTGGATTGGCAAACACAGTAATTTGATTTCCAGAGACTACGGCTCCTGGCTGTTTTTGGGTGAAATTCTCACCAATTTATCCCTAGCGGGCGATCGCCCCCACGCTGAGCATTGTGGCACTTGCACCCGCTGCATTGCGGCTTGCCCAACCGAGGCGATCGCGGAACCGTTTGTGGTCGATGCCAATCGCTGCCTTGCTTACCACACGATTGAAAATCGCTCAGAGTCCTTGCCAGCCGAGATCATCCCCCATCTGGACGGCTGGGTGGCCGGTTGCGACATTTGCCAGGATGTTTGCCCTTGGAATCAGCGGTTTGCTCAACCGACGGATGTGGCAGACTTTCAGCCCTACGAGTGGAATTTAGCCCCCAGCCTCACAGAGTTAGCTAATCTGTCCCCTGAAGACTGGGATCGGCGCTGCCGGGCTTCTGCCCTGCGCCGAATTAAGCTGCCAATGCTGCGCCGCAATGCCCGGGCCAACCTGCGATCGCGGAGATTGATCGCTCTGAACACCCCAACCGAGTAAACAGGGCTATCCTGTCTGTAGTAGAATCTGCCTGAGTTTTTTGGTGACTTGCTATGCCTCTGTCTGGTGCTCAACCTGCGTTATTAGTTTTAGCCGATGGAACAGCCTACGCTGGCTGGTCGTTTGGGGCAACGGGAACCGCGATCGGGGAGGTTGTCTTTAACACTGGCATGAGTGGCTATCAGGAAGTGCTGACTGACCCTAGCTACTGTGGACAAATTATTACTTTTACCTACCCAGAACTGGGCAACACCGGCGTAAACGTCGAAGACGAAGAATCTGCTCAGCCGCAAGTCCGAGGGGCGATCGCCCGCAACATTTGTCGGCAGCCCAGCAATTGGCGCTCGACTCAGTCCTTGCCTGACTACCTCAAGCAGCACCAGATTCCCGGCATTTATGGGATTGATACGCGCGCCCTCACCCGCAAAATCCGCTCAGAGGGGGCAATGAACGGAGGAATTTCGACTGAAATTCTTGACCCAGTCAAGCTGCTGGCCCACGTTCAGGAAGCGCCCAGTATGCAGGGCTTAAACCTAGCTCAAACCGTGACAACCCGTGAGATCTACGAGTGGTCAGAACCAACCAGCAGCGTTTGGGAATTTAGTCCTAGCGCCAACGGGCATGCCGAGCAGCCGCTGGTCGTGGTGGCAATTGACTTTGGCGTCAAGCGCAACATTTTGCGTCGTCTGGCCAGCTACGGCTGCCGCGTGATTGTAGTGCCAGCCGATACGTCCGCCGCCGAAATCCTCAAGTTCAACCCCGACGGCATTTTTCTCTCGAATGGGCCGGGCGATCCGGCCGCCGTCACAGAGGGGGTGGCGACAGCGCGATCGCTGCTAGCCAGCAATAAGCCGATGTTTGGGATTTGCCTGGGACATCAGCTATTGGGATTGTCGCTGGGGGCTGAAACCTTTAAGCTCAAATTTGGGCATCGGGGGCTGAACCAACCTGCCGGTCTTCAGCAGCAGGTCGAGATTACTAGCCAAAATCACGGGTTTGCCCTGTCAGCAGAGTCAATTCCCGATGCGGAGGTCGAGATTACTCACCTCAATCTCAACGATCGGACGATCGCTGGCTTAAAGCACAAGTCTTTGCCCTTGTTTTCGGTGCAGTATCACCCAGAAGCCAGTCCTGGCCCCCATGATGCCGACTATTTGTTTGCCCAGTTTGTCGAAACGATGCGTCAGCAGCGGGACTGATGCAGTTTTTGCAACCAGCCGCGCAATGACAGCGCTATAATTCATACTCAAGATCTTGCCCCAGTTCGATCCCGACCTGCTCCATAGTAGGGATTTGAGATCAACCTATCGATAGATGAACGTATATTTGGGTAAGTTTAAGGAGGGATTTATTATCGAACAACTGAGCCTGACCGTGAGTTTAAGAGGCAACCGCGAAGTCAAGGATAACTACCAGCTATTTCGCCTCACGGGCTTAATGGATGCTTTCTCGGAACCCATCTTTCGTAAGGTGCTGAGTAAGTGTATTGAAGATGGCCCGCCCCATATTGTGCTCGACCTGTCTAAAATTGACTTTTTAGACAGCTCAGGGCTGGGCGTTTTAGTCCAGTTAGCCAAGCAAGCTCAAACGGCTGCGGGAACGCTGCAAATTGTCACAAATCCCCGGGTAACACAGACGGTTAAACTGGTGCGTCTGGAGAAATTCTTGGCTCTCCAAACCGATGTCGAAACTGCCTTGGGCAATGTGCCGAAAGCGTAAGTTCGCGGGGTGGTTGTGACCTCAGATCCCAATCCGAGCTTTCTGGAATTCAGTCTGGGCGGATTGCCCGCTCCCGCAGACCTCCAACGTGTGTCGCCGGCTGCCCTGGCTTACTTGGGGGATGCCGTTTATGAGCTGTTTATCCGCAGCCGTTGCCTCCTGCCCCCCAGCCGATTGCGGGACTACCATCAGCGAGTCGTCGCCTACGTGCGGGCTGAAGCGCAAGCCGACTGTCTGCGATCGCTGCTGCCCCACCTGCTGCCTCCAGAATTAGAGATTGTCCGCCAAGGCAGAAATGCAGCTTCGGCTGGGCCAAAGCGAGTTGACCCAGAGCTTTACCAGTTGGCCACAGGCTTAGAGGCGCTGCTGGGGTTTCTCTACCTCACCGATCCGCTGCGGTTAGGGCAAATATTTCAGTTACTAGAGGCGCTGGTGGGCGATCGCTGCGACAGCAATCAGGGCAGGTAAGCTTGTAATTGTTCAGCCAGTGCTTGGACATGGGGAGGCTTCAGCGTTCCCAAATGATCGCCAGGAATATCAAAAATCTGGAGATTCTGACCGAGCAATTCTCCCCACCCCAAATCGTAATCTAAGTTCTCAAACGCATCCCGCTCGATCGCTCGAAATAGCAATACCCGCCCTAAATAAGATTGCGGGAGATAGCTCTGAAGCATTTTTCGGTGCACCTGGCCTCGAATATCTCCGTGCGTCGTCTCTATGACGGTCTGAAACATCTGCTTCAGATCGGGAGTTAGCCAGGAATGATTATGGACAAAGGGCTGCTGCAACCTTGATAGTCTACTCAACAGACTGAGCTGCCACTTTTGCTGCTGGGGTGCGACCTCTATCTGATATATCAAGTAGCAACTGGAAAGCCATACTGGTTTAATTTGCTCCAAAACTGACTCCAACGATTAGGTGTCAAAACTAAAGCTCTTAAACTCAAAATTACACTGGCT